>DATMRA010000108.1:0-12217 GCA_035566535.1 Candidatus Acidiferrales bacterium
CGCGTCAACAACCGCAATGCCGGACAACGCAGCGGCGCCGCTCACCGGGGGGCCGACTGACACCACATCCGGCTGCAACCTCACCTCGCCGTCGGTGCCCGCGATGCAGACGGTGGCGTCGCTCCTCGCGTCGCGACAGGGAATGAGCAACGCGCTCCTGGTGGATGCCGCGCACTCTGCGGACGGTCATCCGGTCGCGGTCATGGGACCGCAGGTCGGTTACTACACGCCCGAGATCCTCATGGAAGAGGACCTGCACTCCACGGACGGCACGTTCGACGCGGAGGGTGCCGCCTTCCCGGGCACCAACTTCATCGTCGAGCTGGGACGCGGACGCAACTTCGCCTGGTCGGCGACTTCGGCCGAGACTGACAACGTCGACCAGCGCCTGGAGATCATCTGCGATCCAAGCGGCGGGGCGCCTGCGGCGAATGGGACGTCGTACAAGTTGAACGGTGCGTGCGTGCCGATGCGGCATGAGACATTCACCGAGGTCTGCTTCACCAAGCCGGGCGGCTTGGGGGCACCCGTGGTCATCAATCACGAGGTGTACTTCACGAATCCCATCGATCCGGTCCAGGGTCCCGTCCAGGGATGGACCAGCGCCGGGGGAGCGCCGGTCGCCGTCGTCAATCAGCGCAGCACGTACAACCACGAGGTCGACTCCGGCATCGGGTTCCTACGGTTCGGCATGCCTGCGTATACACACGACGCCGCGTCGTGGATGACCAGCGCGGGCAGCATCCAGTACACGTTCAACTGGTTCTACGTCGACAGTAAAACGATCGCGTACTATCAGAGCGGTCTGCTGCCCATCCGTCCCAGCAACGTCGACCCAAATCTGCCGACGTGGGGCGACGGCCGCTCAAATTGGCAGGGCTTTCTCAGCTTCAGCGCGCACGCGCATCAAGTCGGATCGCCGACGGGTTACCTCACCAGCTGGAACAACCGCGGGGCGCAGAAGTTCTCGGCCGCGGACGACAAGTACTCCTGGGGCCCTGTGCAGCGCGTGCAGTCGTTGAACCAGGAGATCGGCAAGCAATTCGCGCTCAACCACGGCAAGATCACCCGGGCCAATCTCGTGACCGCCATGGAGACCGCCGCGGCGGTTGATCTCACTGGCCGGCAGGTGCTACCGCTCCTGCTCTCGTACGCGAGCCATCGCTCGGAACCGGCGGGTGTGCAAGCGATGCTCGCCCAGCTGCAGCAGTGGTTCAACACCGGCGCATTGCGTCGCAAGGCCGCCGGCGGCGACAGTCAGTACGCCGACGCCGCCGCCGTTGCGATCATGGACCAGCTCTACCCGGCGCTCAATCGCGCGTTCTTTGACTCGCTGTTCAGCGCGGGCGGCGTGTACCAGCAGGATGGGCTCGACGCGGGCTACAACGTGGTACCGGTGCCCTTCGAAAACACACCGAACGGGGCCGGGTCACACCACGGTTCGTCCTACCAGGATGGGTTCGACGGCGTCGACTGGAAGGTGCTCCGCCAGGCGCAAGGTCTGAGCGTCGCATTGCCATTGTCGACCACCACGCTCGCGAAGTTGTGCGGCGGTCACGGTCTTGCAGGCTGCGGCGCCGCGGTCGATGCAGCGCTGCTCTCGACGTACAGCGCGATGGCGTCCATCAACGGCAGTTCGGCCGTCGGATCGTGGACGCAGGATGCCGCTACCAAGTCGGCGGGGCAGACGATGCCGGTGTACGACAACATCCACTTCGCAGCCGTGGGCATCGTGGGCCAGCCTGCCATCGACTGGCAGAACCGGCCCACGTTCCAGCAGGTCGTCGAGTTCCCAAGCTGACGCGGGATATCGACTAGCGTCTCTGCGCTGGCTGGTCGGCGCGTGGGCGTTCTTCGATGACTCGCACCTGCCGAAACGTCCTCCAGAGCGTCAGGTCGTAGATCGACTTCATCGCGCCAGCAATGACAAAGGGCAGGCCGAGTGTGAGGAGCATTCCCTGCAGGAGCGCGCCGGAGATCACGGGGCTGGCGGCCGACCCGGCGCTACGGGCCAGCGAGGTGACGCTGGCCGCGGCGGTCCGCTCCTCGGGTGCGACAAGCGCCATGGTGTATGCCTGACGGGTGGGCACGTCCATCTGCGAGAGCAACTGCCTGAGAAGTAGCACAGCTGCGGCGAGCGGGAAGGTGGGCATGAAAGCCACCACGGCGAGCAGCAGGTTCGATGGCAGGTGAGTGAAGACCATCGTGTTCAGCAGGCCAAAGCGGCGAGCAAGAGGAACCGCTGCCAGAAACGAGAGAGCAGAAAGTGAATTGGCGGCAAAGAACAGTACCCCCAAAGTCCCCAGGGGTACGCCAAATCGCAAGTGGAAGTAGAGGGCCACGAGGCTCTGGACGATGAGTCCACCGGCCAGGGCGTCCACGCTGAACAAGGCGGCCAAGCGCATGACTATCGAGCGCGAGCGGTGCAAGGCGGGAGTGAACCGGGGTGGCCACCGGCGATGCTGGGCGCCGTTCGTCGCCTGAGGGCGGCTGTCAGCCTCGACCGACGGAGACAGACGCATCGCGAGCACAGCAGCCACAAAGGCAGCGAGCACATACAGGCCGAACATGAGGCGAATGCCGCTCGACAGGCTGATCCCCGTATGCGTGAGGACGTCGGGCAAGCCCGCGGCCAGAGCTCCCATCGCGCCGGCAAATGACGCGACCAGGTTGTATCGGGCAAAGGTTGCAGTCCGCCGCTCGCTGCGCACGATCTGCGGCACGATCGCTTGCTCGATGGGCAGAAACGGAGCTGTCTCGGAGCCCGACGTCCCCAACGTGCCGAAGAAGCCGGCGATCAGAAGTATTGGGTAGAAGGAGAGCAGCCCGAAGATGGCGCCAGTCAGTGCCATCAATCCGGCGAGCGCTACGAGCGTCCGCCGCCTCCCCCAACGATCCGCGTACAGGCCGATTAAGTAGGTCCCGAAAAAGTCACCCACGAGCGAGACGGTGATGAGGGCGCCGATCGCCACGGGTGAGAGACCACGTTGGGTGAGCGACACTGCCAGCAGAACGCCCAGCATTCCGTATGCAAACGCGCGCACACCACGAGCAGCGATGACCAGCCGGGCATCCGATGTTCGGCGGGTCAGCTCGTCGTCGCCGTGAAGCCGCTGGCCTCCAGAATTGTCCTGAGGCGCTTCAGATCCTGCCGATTGGCCCTGCGCATAGCGCTGGCCATTATGGGTGCCAGAAACGTAGCGAACCCCGAGGGCTGGCCTCGGTTCCGCAGCTTCATCCTTGTGCCGCCAGCCCCGTTGTCCTCCCAGGTGTAGCTCGTTTCCATGGGAAACGGCCCTTCGCTCGTGCTCTGTACAAAACGCTCTCCCTGGACCAGCTCCTTCACCTCATATGTGTACTCGAGGCGGCGGCCGAGAAAGTAGGCAACGAAAGCGATCCGTGAGCCCACCGCAAGTGGCTTCGCTGTTTTCCACTCGACCGCTTTGATGTTCTTGTACCAAGATGTTGCGTTGTCAGGATCCGATGCATAGGACGCTACGTCGAATCGAGGCCGGTCTATCTCGATCTCCGTTTGGACATCGACTCTCATGCCCCGTCCCCCTGTTGAATCCTCGGCGACGCCGCCTTGTATTTGTCCGGAATCAGTTCCGGAATCAATGAAGCAAGGTTGTCCAGCATGGATCCCCAACCCCGTTCGTGCGACTCACGGTGTTCTGCCGGCAGCTGCTCGTGGATGAGCAGAAGATGCGTTTCATCGCCTCGCGGGGTGAGCACGACAGTGACGACGCTCGACCCTGGTCCCGTGTATCGAGAGCACCAGGTGAAGACGAGCTTTCGCGGCGATTCGACCACCAGATACTCGCCATGGTGATCGATTCGCATTCCGTCGCCGACCATCGCCACTCGAAACGATCCACCGACTCGAAGGTCCACCTCGACCTCGGCGCGCCCGCTCGGTGAAAGCCACCTCGTCATCACGGAGGGGTCGGTCCATGCATTGAAGACGTCCTGCGCTGAAGCGGGCAAGACACGCTCGACCCGCGCCACGGCTCCCTCAGCCGGCTCGAGCTCACCTGTCATCGCCGACTGCCTCGACGAAGGTGCGCATCAAGAGCGTCCAACCGCGACTCCCAGAAGGACTGATACGTATCGATCCACCTCCCCGCCTCCACGAGCCGGTGGAATTCCGGCGCAATAAGGTGGTCTCGGCCGGAGATCGTTCGTGTGATGAGCCCTGCAGATTCGAGAACCTGAATGTGCTTGGACGTGGCAGCCAGTGAGACGTCGAATTGCGCTGCCAGGTCGGTGACGCGCTCGGGGCCGAAGCGGAGGAGTTCCAAGAGCCCGCGCCGTGCGGGGTGCGCCAGGGCGCCATAGGTCTGGTCAAGGATCCGGCTACGTTCAACCATCTGGTTGAATGTTAGCGGAGGACGCAGGGGGCACGCTCGTCGAAGAACGCTAGCGCCCTACAACGCAAGGTGGAGTCGCAGAGCTTCGTCGAGTTGCGCCATGACGGAGGGCGGCACCACTGCTACTCGTGTACCGACGCGCTCAACCGCCACCGAGCGGACTTGCTCCGCCTGCGCTTTGGAGTCTCGTGGCAGCCCTGTAGCGGCGGCCTTCAACAGCACCTGAAAGGGGTAGAGCCGCTCGACGTTTGAGGTAACCGGGACGACCGTCACGACACCGCGTCCGAGGCGCGTCGCTGTGGTATTCGCGCCGTCGTTGCTCACAATCACAGCAGGCCTCGTCTTGCTCGCCTCGGCCCCACGCACTGGTTCGAGGTCGACGACGCGGATCTCACCTCGCCGCATCAGGGGTTGACACCATCCCCGGCGGCGACCTCCCAGAGACCTGCTTCGCCCGTGGCCGCCCACTCTGCCCAGGCGTTCTCATATGCGTCGGTCAGCTCAGCGGCGCGAAGCAGCCGAACCGCTTTGTGGAGCACTGCCGAGCGAGAGGGGTATCCCTGGGTCTGGGCGTAGGCATCCAGGAACTCGACGTCCTCTTCAGGCAAGCTCATGCTCACTTTCATACTCTGATACTACTACGGTAGGTATGTGAGTAGTACCCATCCCCGTCCTCCGCGACTTGCTCGTGGTCTAGGAAGCGGCGAGCAGGGATTTGACATAGGCAAGCTTGATGGGGTTGGCGACCGAGTGGATCTCGGTGATCACGTCGCCTTGGATGGTCATGGCCAGGGCCGCGATGACCTCACCGCCCATCATTGCGATTGCTCCCGCCGATGCGTTGACGGGCATGGGAATGAGCGTCACCCCAAAGTCGGCGATCCAGCGCAGCAGCAGCCGTGCCACCTTCATCCGCCCGACGACGCGGCTACGCGGCGCGTGGGGCAGCATGCCGCCCGAGTCGGTTTCGCCGGCAGCCTCGGGGTCGAGCACCGCGAGCAGCGCCTCCAGATCACCCGTCGCGGCTGCGCTGAGGAATCGTTCAGCGACGCGGCGGGCGGCAACCGGATCCACCTTGATGCGTACCGACTGCCCTTCGGCATGGACATGCCGCCGCGCGCGGCTCGCCAGCTGGCGGCACGCCACGGCAGAGCGACCCATGATCGGCGCGATGTCCTCGAAGGAGTACTCGAAGACGTCATGCAGGATGAACGCGACGCGCTCCGCCGGGGTCAGCCGCTCGAGCACGACGAGCAGCGCGATGCGCACCGTGTCGTCGAGCGTCACGCGCTCCTCCGGCCCGAGGTCGCCAGCGCCTGGCGGAATCAGCGGCTCGGGCAGCCACGGACCCACGTAGGCCTCGCGCCGCACGCGGGCGGAACGCAGCTCGTCGAGGCACAGCCGGCTGACCACGACGACCAGCCAGGCGCGCACGTCATCGATCTCGTCGACGTCGATCTTGAGCAGCCGCGCGAAGGCCTCTTGGACGATGTCGTCGGCGTCGGTGATGCTGCCGAGCATCCGGTACGCGGTGTCGACGAGGTAGCGGCGGTGTTCGCGCCACGCCTCGTTGATCGCCGTCTCAGCGACGAGCTCAATCGGCGGTTGCGTGTTCATGAGGTCTCCAGTGCGAGTGCTATCCACTGTAGGACGAGACACACCGCTCGAATGTGACATGTCACGTCTCGCGGTGCTGCCTCGTCCTACCCCTGACGACATCACTCGCAACTACGGGAGACATCATGAACACGAACGGAACGCACATCGAGACGCTGACTCCGGCGATCGAGGTGCGCGAGCTCCGCAAGGTCTACCCCGGTGACGTCGAGGCCGTCAAAGGCATCACCTTCGACGTCGCACCCGGGGAGGTCTTTGGGCTCCTCGGTCCCAACGGCGCAGGCAAGTCGACCACGATCGGGATGCTCACCACCACGGTAGCGCCGACCAGCGGCAGCGCGAGCGTCGCCGGCTTCAACGTCGCCACCTCGCCGCGGGAGGCTCGCGGCGCCAGCAGCGTGGTCTTTCAGGACACCGTTCTCGACGCCTCGCTGACCGGCCGCCGCAACCTCGATATTCACGCGCGACTGTGGGGCGTGGATCCCGCCGTGGCCGCGGCGCGCGTCGCCGAGCTCACCGAGATCCTCGGCATCGCGAAGCTCATCGATCGGCCGGTGAGCAGTTACAGCGGCGGCGAGCGGCGCCGCCTGGAGATCAGCCGTGCGCTGGTGTCGCAACCGCAGGTGCTCATCCTCGATGAGCCCACCGTCGGACTGGATCCGCGCATCCGCTACGAACTCCTTGACGTCATCGCCGGGCTACGCGCCACGGGTGAGGTGACCATCCTGCTCACCACACACTACCTCGACGAGGCAGAGCGTCTCTGCGACCGCCTGGCGATCATGCACGCCGGCGCAATCGTTGCGCTCGACACGCCACAGGCGCTGCTGGCAGCGCTGGGCCACGAGGTCGTGGAACTACGCATCCACGGCGACACCGAGCACGCGCAAACGACGCTGCGTGACCAGGGCATCGCCGGCGACGACGCGTTTGCTGTCGGCTCCACGCTGACCATCCCGATGCGCAACGGTTCAACCACCAACGCGCTGACAGCGATTCGCGGGCTCGATCTCGGCATCACCGCTATCAGCACGCGTCCGCCTTCCCTCGACGACGTCTATTTGCGCGTTACCGGCGAGCGCTTCGGCGCAGCCGCATGAAGGAGAAATAGTCATGGCAACAATCACCGCACCGTCGATGCTGTCGCGCGACCGGGTGGCGCTGACCCCGCGCACCTCCGCGCTGGCGGCGCTGGCCACCCTCGCTCGGCGCCGTTTTTCACTCACCGCACGCACCCCGCGCGAGATCATCGTGCCGCTGATGACACCAGTGCTATTCGCCGTGGTCATCGCCCCTGCGCTGCGCGATGCGGTAGGAGGGTCGCGCAACGGTGTCGACTACATGTCGTTCGTAGCGCTCGCAACCGTTGGCCTGCTCATCCCGCTCAACACCATCTTCGCCGGGCTGAGCGTCCTCGTCGATCGCGCTTCGGGCGCCCAGCGTGAGTTGCTCGCTGCACCGATCCGGCGTGCCTTGCTTGTTGGCGGCAATCTGATCGTGGCCATCACGATCACGGGGCTGCAGCTCACTGTCCTGATCGTCCTGGCCGCGGTCCGCGGCGCCCAGTTCCATGTCACCCCGTCGGGCATGGCGTGGTTCGTGGCAACGGCACTGCTCTTCACCATCGGGATGTACGGCATCGCCGAAACGCTGGCCAGCCGCATCAAGCACCAGGAAGAGTACGTCGGCTTCACACCGGCGATCGCGATCGTCCCCTGGTTCTTCGCCGGCTCGCTGTTTCCGATCAGCGTGCTGCCTGGTTTTCTCACCGTCTTCGCCAAGTTCCTACCACTGACCCACGCGCTGGGGGTGGTTCGCTATGGCCTTCTCGGCGCCCAGGGAAGTGGCCTCCACGACATCTGGGGAATGACCAACGCCACCACGATGGCGGCCCTCAGCCTCGGCGTGGTCGCCGTATTTGCGGCAGCTTCAATGACGCTCGCCGTACGTTCGTTCACCCGGTCAGCGGTGCGCTGACCGGTCGCGCCTTCAGTCCTCGACCCGGTAGTCCAGCAGGAGGTAGCCGGTCGGAGAGGCGACGTGGCGGTCCAGCGTCAAACGTCGCGTCAAGGCCTTGTCGAACAGCTTTCGCCGTGCATCCGGACTGCCGGGGCGATAACGAGCCGCAGTTCGTCGACCATCCCCGCCTCGAGCAGAGACTGGGCCAGAGCAATGCTCCCGTGCACCCCGATATCGCCACCCGACTGCCGCTTCAGCTCGCTGACGAACTCCGGAAGATCGCCTTCGATGACCCTTGTGTTCGCCCAGGGTTGCACGGGTGTGGTCGAGGTCGCCACGAACTTGTCGACGCCATTGATGAAGCTGGCGAACGGCTCGCTGTTGCTGGCCGGCCAGAACGCAGCCCATTCGTCGTAGGTCCGGCGCCCGAGGAGCACGGCCTCTTGGGTGGCAATGACGCGGCCGAGGTTCTCCCGCATGACGTCGTCGAAGTCGGTGACGAAGTCGTCCGGCTGCTCTGCGACGCCGTCGAGCGACAGCAACTCGTAGACAACTACCTTGCGCATACACCGTCTCCATGGGTGGTCTCGATGGTGCAGACGCCCGACCGCCCCAAAACTTATCGGTACCGGCAGAGGTCCGTTCAGTCAAGCTGGCGGGAAGGGGGGGATTCGAACCCCCGGAGGGACTTAACATCCCTCACCCGCTTAGCAGGCGGGCGCTTTCAGCCTCTCAGCCACCTCCCCGTGGGGCCTCCCAGTATAGGTAGTGTTTGTCGGCGCGAATTGCTATTGAGAGGAGATCTTGATGCGCTGGGTGACGTACCGGAACGCGGACGACGGCACGGACCGCGCCGGCCTGATTCTCGGCGGCAATGTCCACGGGCTGCCCCCGGGCGAAACGTTGCTCAGCCTCCTCGGCGATGACGGCGAGGGCCTCGAGCGAGCAGGCGAGCGCGCGCAACGGGCACCTGTGGAGGTCGTTTCGCTGGACGGCGTCGTCTTGCGCGCACCGATTCCGCAGCCGCCGTCGGTGCGCGACTTCTACGCGTTCGAGCAGCATGTGCGGACGGCGCGTCAGCGGCGCGGGCTCGAGATGGATCCCGACTGGTATCAGCTGCCGGTCTTCTACTTCAGCAATCCGCACTGCATCGCCGGGCCGGACGAAGACGTGCGCATCGCGCCGGGGTCCCACGAGATGGATTTCGAACTGGAGGTGGCGGCGATCGTCGGCATGGCGGGCGCCGATCTTGACGCGGGGAGTGCGCACCGGAACATCGCGGGTTACTGCGTGATGAACGACTGGAGCGCACGCGACATCCAGCGCCGCGAGATGAAACTGAGCCTGGGCCCGGTCAAGGGCAAGGACTTCGCCACGTCCCTCGGCCCCATGCTGGTGACGCCCGATGAGCTGCAGTCGAAAGCGAGCGGTCGGGCGTACGACCTCACGATGACCGCGTCGGTGAACGGCGTGGAGTATTCGCGCGCCTCACTCGCGGACATTTACTGGAGCTTCGGCGAGATGCTCGCGTATGCCTCACGCGGTGCCCGCGTCGTGCCGGGTGATGTCATCGGTTCCGGGACATGCGGCACCGGATGCATCCTCGAGCTGTCGCTGGTGCACGGCAGTGATCAGTATCCGTGGCTGCAGCCGGGCGACGTCGTCGACCTGTCGGTGGAGCGTCTCGGCCGCCTGCGCAACGTCGTTGCTGCCGCATCGCCGGTGCGACCGCTGCGATGACGGAACGCGACCGGATGCTGCAACGCCTCGACGCCGTGGAAGGACGGCTCGCCGTGCTGTCATCAACGCCGGTGCGTGCGGAGGCACTCACTGAACCCGATCCCGGCAGCGGCGAGCGCTGGGACGCCGGGCAAGTGTGGGCGCACATGGCGGAGTTCGTCTCATACTGGCTCGATCAGGTGCGATCCATCATCGCCGCGGACACCGAAGAACCCGTGCCGTTTGGGCGCACCAAGGAGGACGCGGGACGGATTGCCGCCATCGCGCGCGACCGAACGGTCTCGGTCCCTGTTTTGTGGAGCGCGACGCTCACGGACATCGAGACGTTCCGCAGTTTTCTGGAGAAACTTGATGAACGGGCCTGGCATGTGCGCGGATTGCATCCCTCGCGTGGGGTCATGCCACTGGACCGCATCCTCGATGAATTCCTGGTCGGCCACCTGGAGCAGCACGCGGACCAGCTGTCTACCTTGACCGCGGAAGCCTCGTGACAACACAGTATTTGACCGACGAGCGAGCCAAGTTCGTGGTCGACGACGACGTGGCCTATTTCAATACCGCGGCGCTTTCGCCGGTGCTGTCGAGCGTGCGCGCGGCTGCTCATGCAGCGGTCGACCGACGTTCCCAGCCGTGGACAATCGGCGGCACTCGCTGGTTCGACGACGTCGAAGACCTGCGCTCACTGGCCGCTCGCCTCCTGGGGGTCGCCGCTACCCATGTCGCGTTCGTGCCCGCGACCAGCTACGGTCTCGCCGCGGTCGCCCGCAACCTCAGCGTCAAGGCCCGGGATCGTGTCCTGGTGCTGGACGGAGAGTTCCCCTCCAACTACTACACGTGGCACCGTTTCGCCCGGCGAACCGGCGCTGAGCTCGTCGTTGTGCAGCCCGAGGCGGGTCAGACGTGGGCGGACGCCATCATCGATGCCGTTGACGAGCGCGTGGCAATCGCGTCGCTGCCCAACGTGCACTGGACGAATGGCCGCCTCATCGACTTGAATCGCGTCGCGCCGGTCCTGCGTGCGGCGGGGTCTTCATTCATCATCGATGCGAGCCAGTCCTTCGGTGCGATGCCGCTGGACGTCGCGACACTCAAACCCGACGCGATCGTCAGCGTCGGTTACAAGTGGCTGCTCGGACCGTACAGCCTCGGATACCTTTATCTCGACGAACACCTTCACGACGGCGAGCCGCTCGAAGAGAACTGGATAATGCGTACCGGGTCCGAGGACTTCAGCTCGCTGATCGACTACTGGGACGAGTACCGGCCGGGCGCGCAACGTTTCGACGTCGGTGAACGCAGCAACTTCCAGCTGGTGCCGATGGCGACGGCCGCGATTCAACAGCTCCTGGAATGGACCGTTCCGCGGATCGCGGAGACGCTGCAGCTGCGAACAAATTCGATCGCAGAACAGGCCACGGCACTCGGCCTGAGCGCGTCGCCGCCGGAGGCGCGTGGTCCGCACATGCTCGGGGTCGAGCTGCCACGCGCGGCTGCGCGCCAGGTTGCCGCGGCGCTCGATGCTTCACGCGTGGTTGTCAGCGCACGGGGTTCGTCCCTCCGGATTGCTCCGCATCTGCACACCAGCGAGCAAGACATCGAGCGCCTCATGAGTGTCATCGCGTCCGCTCTGTAGGCGCGGGTAACATCAATGAATGTGACCACCAGTCCAGGAGGGGCGCCGGCCGAGACCGCCGGGGAGCCCCGGCAGATGGCCGCGGCATGGCGCGAGGTGGCGCCTGACGGCGGCCTTCAGGAATCAAGCAGCCACGAGCTCGGGCTCGACGACGTGCGGCTGCGAAGCCTGTATCGCCTGATGGCGCTCAGCCGCCGGGTCGACCGCCAGGCGATCAACCTGACCCGGCAGGGCGCCCTCGGAGTCTTCGCATCCAGCCAGGGACAGGAGGCCGCCCAGGTCGGAGCCGTCTTCGCGCTGGAGAAGGACGACTGGCTCTTCCCCTCGTACCGCGACACCGTGGGCGTGTTCGCACGCGGCGTCGACATCGTCGAGATCCTTGCGCTGTTCCAGGGAAGCTGGCATTGCGGTTTCGATCCGAAGCGATATCGAGTCGCGCCGCTGACGACGCCCTTGGCAACGCAGGCACCACATGCGACCGGCCTGGCGATGGCGGCGCGACTGCGGCACGACCCCATCGTCGCGCTCACGTTTCTGGGCGACGGTGCGGCGAGCGAGGGCGATGCGCACGAGGCGATGAACATGGCGGCAGTCTTTCAGGCGCCCGTGATCTTCTTCGTGCAGAACAACCAGTACGCAATCAGCGTTCCGGTCCAACAGCAGACGCGGGCGTCATCGATCGCCCTACGGGCTGCCGGCTACGGCATGCCGGGAGTCCTCGTCGACGGCAACGACGTGCTCTCGGTGTACGGCGCGACACGTGCTGCGGTCGAGCGAGCCCGAGGCGGCGGAGGCCCGACACTCATCGAAGCGGTGACGTATCGCATGGAGGCGCACACCACCGCCGACGACGAGACGCGGTATCGCAGCGCCGACGAGGTCGAAGCCTGGCGTCAGC
>DATMRA010000109.1:0-3941 GCA_035566535.1 Candidatus Acidiferrales bacterium
CGGAAATACTGGTCGATACCGGCACCGTGCTGGTGGCGTACTCGACTTCGAGCGGAGCGGAACTGCGGCGACTGCCTGCATCCGACGCAACCTGGCACAGCGCCAGCGGGCGGTTCGCAATCGACCAGGACCCCGCCAACGGCTCCGTTCGTCTCATCGACGTGGCTACTGGCTCGCCGCGTGGATCCATTCTCGTTCCTCCGCAGGACTCGCCGCTGGCGGTGAGCGCCGACGGGTTGACCTTGCTTACGCTCACGGGCACGCCGGCCCGCGAGCGAAACAAGGAACGCGACTCACAGGTGCAAGTGTGGGATATCGCCAGCGGCCGGCTGCGACGCACTCTGCCCACGCCATCGCTAGGCCAGACCTATGTGGCGGCCGTCAGCCCCGATGCGCGGCGGCTGGTCGTCACCTCGCCACCCGGAGCTCTCAGCGTGCTGGACGTCGCAGATGGACGCGTGCTTCGCACCATCAGCCTGCCGGCATCCACGACCACCCAATCGATGCTGACCACGTTGCAGTTCGATTTGAGCGGCGAGCGCATCGCATGGGCGAACAGCAACAACGAGGGTCTCGTCGTCGACCTGCGGGACGCCGGGCCGCCCCGCGCAATCGTCGCCACCGCGATCGGCTTCGGCGCAGATTCCCACACGCTGGTCCTGGGCCGTGCTCAAGGGGGTGCCCCTGTTCTCGTGGACACCTCTACGGGCGCGGAGACGCCGCTAGAGAGTGGTGCGAATCAAATTGGCAGCCTGGCAGTCACGCCTAACGGGCTATCGGTAGCGGTCGCCGCGGGGTATGGCGGGGTCGATCTGTGGGATCTCACGACCGCGCGCATCAAACGCACGTTCAACTGCTCTGAGGGTGCTGCGGCCGTGTCGGTGGCCGTTGACCGGACGACACCGACCCTCGCGGTTGGTTGCCTCAATGGTGGGATCGCGGCATTCGACCTCAACACCGGCCAGCGACTGCTGAGCACGCCAGTCGCATTCGCAGGGGCCAGCATTCCCGGACTGCGCGTCGCGTTGACGAGCGGCGGCCGCGTCTTGATCGGCACGGCTGGCGACACCTTTGCGGTCTGGGATCTGGCGTCCGGCCAGGAAGTCGCCCGCCGAACGCTTCCGCCGCAGACGGGGTCGTCCTCAGGGATCAGCGCCCTGGCTGTCCACCCTGAAGGGACGCTGCTCGCGCTCGCCCGGACACAGGACGTGTCACTCTGGAATCCAATCAGTGGGCTGCCAGTCCGGGTTCTGGGTGAGTCGGGTACCCCGCGCACCGCTTCGGCATTAAAGGCCTTTGCTCGCGGGACCGCCGAACCGGCCGCAGCGGCAGGCATCCCTGGGTTCTATCCACCGACGGCCGGCGTGACGAGCCTCGCGTTCACCGCCGACGGTCGGTCTCTCGTGACATCCAACCTGAGCGGGCTCGCGATCTGGGACGCAAGCACCGGTGCCAGAATCGGCCCGCGACCGGCGAGCCTCGCACCGAGCGCGCCGAGCAGCGGCGATGTCCGGCAGCAAGCCCTCACGGCGTTCCGTGCGATGCTGTCAAATGCGGCGTCGAGGGACGCCGTCCTGAGCCCGGATGGTCATCGCGTTGCGCGTGGTCGGGGGCATTTGGTCGAGATACTTGATCTGGAGACAGGTGCCATCGTCCAGACGCTCAAGGGCCACACCAGCGATGTCGTGGGAGTTGCCTACGCGGGCGCCGAGATGGTCGTCGCAGGAAGTCGCGACGGCCGACTGCGGCTCTGGAACGTTGCATCCGGGAAGGAGCTCGCCGCGCTCTTGAGTCTGGGCGGGGACGACTACGTCGCGGTCACCCCGGACGGCTACTACCAGGCATCCAAGGGCCACTCACGCGACGTGGGGTTTCGGTTCCGCGGCGAGCTCTACCCATTCGATCAGTTCGACCTGTATTTCAATCGGCCGGAGGTCGTCCTCGAACGTGTGGGCCTCGCTTCACCGTCGCTCGTTCGCAGTTTCCAGAATGCGCACAAGCAGCGGCTGCGCAAGATGGGCGCCAAGGATGACGCCGGAGTGCTCGAGCTCCATCTTCCGTCGGTCGATATCCTGAACGTCGAACAGTTACCCGCGACGACCGACCGCGCAGCGCTCTCCGTCAAGGTGCGCGGCCTGGATGACGAGCATCCGCTGACGCGCCTAAACGCCTACGTCAACGACGTACCGATATTCGGTCGTGCGGGCGTGCCGGTTACGCCGGCCGGAGAGCACGTCATCGAGCGCGCGCTCGACATTCCGCTCGTACCTGGACGCAACAGCATCCAAGTGTCCGTCGTCAATGACGCCGGCGTGGAGTCACTGCGCAAGAGCGTGTACACCGTGGCGGCCGCGCAGGCCACGGACAGCGACGTCTACGTGCTCTCGATCGGAGTGAGCCGTTACCGCAATCCTGCTTACAACCTGCGCTTTGCCGCGAAAGACGCTGAGGACATTGCCGCCGTTTTCACATCTGCACACGACACGGCCGCGCGCGGTCGGGTGCATACGCTCAGCCTCACCGACGAGCGAGCGACACGACAGGAAATCGGTGACGCCAAGAAGTGGCTGCAGAGTAGCAGGCCGCAAGACCTAGTCGTCGTGTTCGCCGCCGGCCACGGGATGGTGGACGAGAACTCGAATTACTACTTCGGAACGTACGACATTGATCCTCAGCGCCCGCAGACGGCTGGCCTGCCGTACGACGAGCTCGAAGCGCTGCTCGACGGGATCCCGGCGGTCCGAAAGCTCCTCCTCCTCGACACATGCTTCTCGGGGGAGGTCGACGGCCAGGATACGGTCGTCGTCAGAGGCGCGGACTCCGATCACGGGACCGGAAGGGTCACGATGCGTTCATTCCGGCCCGCTCGCAACCTGAGCGCGGCGAGCACGTCTGATGCGGCGGCGCTGCCCGCCGATGATGTCCTCGACTTCCAGCAGGCGTGGTTCGCGGACCTGCGCCGCGGGACCGGCGCCGTCGTGATCTCAAGTTCCGGCGGCAGCGAGTTCAGTCTCGAGGGCGATGAGTGGCGCAACGGCGTTTTCACCTATGCGCTGCTGCGAGGCCTCACGACCCGCGAGGCGGACCGCAACAGGGACGGAGTGATCACGGCCAGCGAGCTTGAAGAATACGTCGCGCGAACAGTCCGGTCGCTGACCGGTGAAGCGCAGCATCCCACCTTAAGACGGGAGAATCTCGACTATGACTTCATTGTCTATTGATCCCCCAACGGTAACGGCGTGCCGTCCCATCGGCGCATCCGCAACGGCCTTACTTGTCGTCTTGGCCGTGTGCATCGGCGCGACCAGCACCGCACACGCGCAAGTCATCGCACCCAGTGTGCCCCGCACGACGGCGACGCCGATCGCCCCGCGCCCCGTGGCGCCGACGCCGACGCCGGCGCCGGCGCCGGCCGGAACGGCTCACGTCCTCTCTCCTCCGCTACAGGGGACGATCCTTCCATCCAATTTCTACATCGTGACGCTCGGCGACTCCATCATGTGGGGTCAAGGCATTCCGAATGGGTCGAAGTTTCGCGATCTTGTCGCGGCCTGGCTTCAGTCGCAATTCGGCGCTTCGCGTCAGGTCATCCAGATTCCGACGCATGCGCATTCCGGAGCGCGGATCCTGCCGAAGGACGGGGTTCCGGACGTCGAAACCTCGCTGTCGGGCGAAATCCCGAATAACGGAGCGCCCTCGCTCTATGCGCAAACGGCACTCACCGCCGCCGACCTCTCAGCGCACGGGATCAACCCGGCCAGCGTGAATCTGGTGCTGCTCGATGGCGGGATCAACGACATCGGCATCACGTTCCTTCTCGACCCGCTGAAGAGTACCGGGGACATCGACCAATACACGCAAGACCTGTGCATCGGGCGGATGCAGTCGCTGTTGCCGCAGGTCATTCAGACCTTTCCGAACGCCGCGATCGTTGTGACGGG
>DATMRA010000110.1:0-2932 GCA_035566535.1 Candidatus Acidiferrales bacterium
CCGTCCCGCCGCGCAGCCTTGAAGCTTCCCATCGACGTCGTGGTCGCGCCCGAGGCGAAGGAGGGCGCCCCCACGCAGACGGTTCGCACGGACAGCATCCCCGACGATCAAACAATGGTCGATGTTGGCCAGGAAACAGCAGCTGCGATTGCGAGGGATGCCGCGACGGCCGGCACCGTCGTGTGGAACGGGCCGTTGGGGATATACGAGATCCCGGCGTTTGCCGCGGGCACGCGGGCCGTGGCGCGTGCCGTCGCTGCGTCGCCGGCGAGAACCATCGCAGGCGGTGGCGACCTCGCTGCCGCGTTGCAGGATGCCGGTGTGGCAGACAGGATCGGTTTCATCAGCACCGGCGGCGGCGCAACCATCGAATTTCTCGAAGGCGCAACGCTTCCAGGCGTTGCCGCGCTCCGTGATCGCGAGGCCGCACGCTCGTGACGGTACCGCTGGTCGCGGGGAACTGGAAGATGAACACAACGGTGCAGGAGGGGATCGTGCTCGCAACGGCACTTCGCGACATGGTCGGCACGCCAGAGGGCGTCGAAGTTGCGCTGCTCCCACCGTTCACCCACCTGTGGCCGTTGCACGATGTGCTGGCGGGCAGCGGCATCATGCTCGGCGCGCAGGATGTCTTTTGGGAGACATCCGGCGCGTACACCGGTGAGATCTCACCAACGATGCTGGCCGGATGGTGCGACCTTGCGCTGGTGGGACACTCTGAACGCCGGCACCTGCTTGGTGAAACCGATGCACAAGTTGGACGCAAGTTCGCGTGCGCGCTGCGTATCGGGCTGCGCGTCATCGTCGCCGTCGGCGAAACCGAAGCCGAGCGTGACGCCGGGGCGACCTTTGCGGTGGTGGATCGTCAGCTGGATGCGGCGCTGGCGCCTTTCGACTCGGCTCCCGCGGCCGAGAGCTTCGTCATTGCGTACGAGCCGGTCTGGGCCATCGGCACCGGTCGCACCGCGTCGCCGGAGCAGGCGCAGGAGGCCTGCCGCCACATCAAGGAGCATCTGGCGACCGGGCTCGCGGTCGCCGGCGTGCGCGTGCTGTACGGCGGCAGCGTCACCGCGGACAACGCAGCCGCTCTGTTTGCCGAACCGGACATAGACGGTGCCTTGGTCGGCGGGGCGAGCCTGCGCAGCGACACGTTCGCGGCCATCGTGGGTGCTGCAGCCGCGAGCTCGCCGCCCGTGAGATGAGCGGACGGCCCTTCGTCCTCGTGGTTCTTGACGGCTGGGGGTTCAATCCGAACAGCTTCGGCAACGCGATCGCCCAGGCTGACACGCCGAACATGGACCAGCTCACGCATCGCTGGCCCAACACGCTGGTTGCTGCCAGCGGCGAGGCGGTCGGCCTGCCTCGGGGCCAGCAGGGCAACTCCGAGGTCGGCCACCTGACGCTGGGGGCAGGGCGCGTGATCTACCAGCCGCTGTCGCGGATCAACCGCGCGATCGCCGATCAAAGCTTCTACAACAACGCCGCGCTGCGCGCGGCAGTTGACCGTGCCAAGGAGCGTGGCCGCGCGTTGCATTGCCTGGGCCTGATCTCTCCCGGCGGGGTGCACTCCCACCAGGACCACGCAGTCGCGCTGGCCGAGCTGGCGAGGCGTCGCGGCTTGGAGGATGTGTGGTTCCACGTCTTCACCGACGGCCGCGACGAACCACCATCGAGTGCTGCGGGTTTCGTGCAGACGTTTGTCGAGGACCTGGATCGGGTGGGGGTGGGTCGGATTGCGTCGGTCAGCGGACGCTATTTCGCGATGGATCGCGACAAGCGGTGGGATCGGATCGAGCGTGCGTACAACGTCATCGCCGGCGACGGCAACGGCGTGTCTGCGGATCCGCTTGCGTACATCGAGAGCCAGTACGCGGCCAATGTGACCGACGAGTTCCTTCCGCCGGCGTCGATTCTCGTCCGTGGCGAGCGGATTCGCATCAGGGACGGCGACAGCGTCGTGTTCTTCAACTTCCGTCCCGACCGAGCGCGGCAGCTCTCGCACGCGCTCGTGGATGAGCATTTCGGTGGATTCGAGCGATCGCCTGTGCTGCACGACATCGATTTCGTGACGTTCACCGAGTACGAGCGAGGCCTCCGTGCGGCGGTTGCCTTTCCCCGGGAGGATGTCGATCACACGCTGGCTGAGGAGGTCTCCAGGCATCGCTTGCACCAGTTCCACGTCGCGGAGACCGAGAAATATGCGCATGTGACGTACTTCATCAATGGTGGACGCGAGCGCGCCTTCGAGAACGAGGAACGCCTGCTGGTGCCGTCGCCTCGTGTAGCCACGTACGACGCCGTCCCCGAGATGAGCGCGGAGCCGGTGACCGATGCCGTTGTTCGGCATGTGGAGTCGGGAGCGGATGCGCTCGTCATCGTCAACTTCGCCAACGCGGACATGGTGGGTCACACCGGTGACTTCGATGCCGTGGTGCAGGCTGTCACGTGCGTCGACAGGTGCGTGGGTCGGATCGCGGCGGCCGTCGAGAAATCCGGTGGCGCCATGCTGATCACGTCCGACCACGGCAACGCCGAGTACAAGATCGACCGGCGCGACAACTCCCCTCTCACGGCCCATACGACGAGCCCGGTACCGGCCATCCTGGTCGGCGCGGGACATGGGGCATTGCGCGACGGCGGCGGCCTGCGCGACGTCGCTCCCACCGTGCTCAGCGTGATGGGCCTTCCGGTGCCAACGCAGATGACCGGCCGCTCACTGCAGCGGTAGGTGCTGTGCCGCGCTCAGGCGCTGGCGTCCCAGTTCAAACGCATCTGCGCGAGCATCGCCAGCGCGATCGCCGGCGACTGGACGATCTCGATGTCGAGCTCGTGATTGCGCGCGAATCCTCCACCGGACCAGTTGGCGCTGCCGAACAGCACTCGTGCCTCATCGGCGACGATTGCCTTGGCGTGCAGCAGCTCTCCATGGCTC
>DATMRA010000111.1:0-4396 GCA_035566535.1 Candidatus Acidiferrales bacterium
GCGTCGACGCTGTAGCGGTGGAAACCCCCGCCCACCTGGTCGTGGATGCCGCCGCGCGCCATCGCGTCGAGGGTGATGACAGCCGCATCCAACATGGTCGCGTCGCCGGTCACGCGGTGGCGGCGCAGTAAAAGGTCGAGCGCCATCGGATGGGGAAACTTCGGCGCGCCACCGAAGCCACCGTAGCGCCGGTCCGTTTGCTCCACCAACGCTCGCGCCGCGTCGTCAAGCTGCGCGCTCGCCGGCGCTGCGCCGGCGGGGAGACGTGGCGGCACAAGTGCGGTCCGCATCCGTTCCGCCGCTGCAAGGATGTCGCCGCGCCGCGTGCTGTACGCCTCGGCAGCGGCGCGCAACACCCGCGGAAAGGCAGGTATGCCCAGACGATCGTCCGGCGGGAAATAGGTGCCGCCGTAAAACGGAACGCCATCCGGTGTGAGGAAGACGGTCATCGGCCAGCCACCGTGCCCGGTCATCCCCTGCACAGCCTGCATGTAGATGGTGTCGACGTCGGGGCGCTCTTCGCGATCCACCTTCACGTTGACGAACAACTCGTTCATCAGCGCGGCTGTCTCGCTGTTCTCGAACGACTCGTGCGCCATCACGTGGCACCAGTGGCATGCGCTGTAACCGACGGACAGCAGCACCGGACGATCCTCCGTCCGGGAGCGATCGAACGCTTCCGTGCCCCACGGGTACCAGTCCACCGGGTTGTCGGCGTGCTGGCGGAGATACGGACTGGTCTCGCGAGCCAGGCGGTTGCTCATCGCAGCAACGGTACGTGGTTAGACGAGGAGCCGCACCGCGACGGCAAGACCGAACGCGACGATGATGGCGCGAAGCACCGTGGCATTCAACCGCCGTGCCAGGGCCACGCCGGCGACGCCACCAGCAAGGCTTGCCGGCGCCATCACCGCGATAACGGTCCAGGCCACCGGCCCGAATACAGCGAAGTACAGCGCTGCGATGGCGGTGACGATCAATGAGAGCGCTCCCTTCAGCGCATTGAGTCGTTGCAGGTCGTCGCGGATGAACAGTCCCAGGATGCCCAGCATCATCACGCTGAACCCGGCTCCGAAGAACGCCCCGTATGTCCCGGCAAAGAGCTGCCCCAGCACAAGCAACGGAGCACGATGCTGCTCGCGCTCGGGCCGCGGCGAAGCGAGGACGGTGGCGAGCGCCGGCTGCACGAGCAGGAGTGCGCACGCCACAAGAATCAACCACGGCACAACCGCCGAGAACGCGGCCGGCGCGGTGCGTGTCAACAGCAGCGCACCCAGCACCGCGCCGGCACCACTGACCACGCCGAGATAGCGCACGCGGGCCGACTGCCCGGCAAGCTCTTCGCGATACGCGAGGCTCCCACCCGCGTAGCCCGGGAGCAGCCCCACGGTATTGGTGACGTTTGCCGTCAACGGTGGGTATCCGAGGAACAGCAGCGCGGGAAATGACACCAGCGTTCCGCCACCGCCGATGGCATTGACCGCGCCGGCAAGCAGCGCCGCGCCGGCGGCGAGCGTCAGGCCGGCGGCATCGGGGTTGATCACGCCGGGCGCAGGCGCGGCAGGGCGAGCAACAGAAGAGCGGCGCCGGCGAGCGCCGACAGCAGACTCACGAGGCCGATTCCCACCCAACGCCAGACGAGAGCGGCGTCGTGGTAGGCCGGGGGTGCGGGCAGCGCGCGGAGGTGGTGCACCCACAGGCCGTCAGACGTGCCCGCGTACACCGCGTGCGTGGTCGAATCCGTGGTCAGCGCCAGCACGGAGTCGGGGAGCCCGGGCCCGGCGCGAATCCAATCATCGCCGCCGTCCGTGCTGCTCAGCACTGAATACCCATCGGTGCCCAGGTACACCGAGCCGCTGAGCGGCTGGGTGAAAGCGGCGGCGCCCGTGATCCGGGGCACGCCGTGTGGAAATCCGGCCGGCAGCAGGAGCAGCGCACGCTGCCAGTCGCCGTCCTGGCCACGGCGCCAGACGACACCGTCGACCGCGACCGCGACAACGATCCCGGGAAATGCGGCCGGCGCAGCGATAAGGTGCGCGCTTGCGCCGAGCTGGGGCGAGGCGGGGTCGAGCGTCAGAGCGCCGCTTCCCTTGGCGTGGAGGACGCGACCGGAGGCGTCGATGGCCCACGCGTCGGCGCCGCTCTGCAGGATTGCGGGCGGCCGGATCGGAGGGTTGCCGGACACCGGGGCGTACGTCATCCCGCCGTCGTCGGACAGCATCGTGGTACCCGAGCCGGTGCGCACCAGCACCGTTTTCCCCGCCGCGCTCACCGCATCGATTGCGACGCCGCGGAGGCCGAGCGGCGTCCACCATGGCTCGGCGGCCGACGCCCCGACTGCCGGCGTCAGCATCGCAGCCAGGCACATGACGCCGCCGGCGATGAGCGTGCGCTGCGCCAAGGACGTTCTTTGGGGCACGTCAGAAGCCGTACAGACCGGGGAGGACGGCCAGCGTGATGCCGATGTCGCCCGCCGCATGGATGATCACCGCCGGCCACAAAGAGCGCGTCCGCTGCGCGATCCAGCCAAGCGCGAACCCAACGGCGATGGTCACCGGGACGAAGGGACCGACCGGTCCCTGGTAGTTCACCGCGAGATGGGTGAGCCCGAAAAAGCCCGCTTGGGCAAGGTTCGCCCAGCCGCGGCCCATGACGCGTTCCAGCCCGCCCATCAGCATGCCGCGGAATTGGGCTTCCTGCGCGAACGCCTGCAACAGGCACGCCGGCCCGAGCCATGGCATATCGCGAGCGATTGCGACCGGCTGGATGCCGTCGCGCCCGAGGAGCCCCGCGGGGAGGGCAAGGCCCGCCAGCACCAGAAGAGCAACGCCCGCCACCGAGACGATGAGCGCCGGCCAACCGAAGCGAGCCAGGCGAAGTGCGGGCCGAAGCTCGGCGGGGAGCAATCTGACCGCGGCGACGGCGATGCCCACCGTGACGGCCCCCTGGGCGAGCGACGCCCAGAGGATCTGCGCGGTGCCGGCCGTCTTGAAGAGGTCGAAGAGGATCTGTGGGGCGGCCGAGAACAGCGTGAACGATGCCGTCACAGCCGCAATGGCGAGCAGCACCGGCCGGCCGCCGAGCAGACGGCGTGAGGCATACGCGGCGGCGAGCATGACCAGCGAGGTCGCGCTCAACCTCACCACGTATGGGTCGACGCCGTTGGGATCGCTGAACGCGAGCGGCACCAGCAACGACCCGCCCAGCGCGAGCGTCGTCAGCAGCAGCGTCAGGGCAGCCGGCCACCAGGCAGCCGCGCGGAGATCCCGTGGGGCGATCACGACCCCTGTATAGCGGTCTTGCCGCGTCGAGTAGTCTTCCTGCGGTCATGAGCGTGACGATTCTGGTAGGTGGTCAGTGGGGCGACGAGGGCAAGGGCAAGGTCATCGATCTGCTCACTGACCGCGTGCACATGGTGGTGCGCTCGCAGGGGGGCAACAACGCCGGGCATACGGTCGTCGCCAAGGGCAAGGAGCATCGCTTCCACCTCATCCCGAGCGGCATCCTGAATCCTGCGACGGTGTGCGTCATCGGACACGGGGTCGTGGTCGATCCGAGCGCATTTCTCCAGGAGCTCGAGACGCATCAGCAGGCGGGCATCGACACGCGGAATCTCTTCATCAGCGAGCGCGCGCACATGGTGATGCCATACCACCCGGTGCTCGACAAGCTGGGCGAGGAGATGCGGGGTGACGATCGCCTCGGCACCACGTGGCGCGGCATCGGGCCGGCGTACGAGGACAAGGTGCGGCGCATCGGATTTCGCATCGGAGACCTGCAAAAACCCGCATTCCTTGAGAAAAAGCTGCGCTTCGTGCTGCGGCTGAAGAACGAGAGCCTGACCAGGCTGTACGGTGCGGAACCCTTCGACGAGCACGCGATCCTCGATGAATACCTGGGCTACGCGGAGCGGATCGACCCGTACATACGCGACATCTATCCGATGATCCAAGAGGCCCTCAACGCCGAGCAGCGGATCCTGTTGGAAGGCGCTCAAGGCGTGATGCTCGACATCGACGTCGGCACGTACCCATACGTCACGTCGTCCGCGCCGACCGCGGGCGGCGCATGCACGGGCAGCGGGATTCCCCCGTCGCGGGTGAGCCGGACGGTCGGCGTTTTCAAGGCGTACACCACGCGGGTGGGATATGGCCCGCTTCCCACCGAGTTGCACGACAGCTTGGGCGACCAGCTCAGGGAGGTGGGACAGGAGTACGGCACCACCACCGGGCGGGCACGGCGGGTCGGGTGGTTCGACGCCGCGGTCGGTCGCTATGCCGTCGCCACGAACGGAATCGATTCGATCGTGGTCACCAAGGTCGACGTTCTCGACGCGCTCCCCAGTCTCAAGATCTGCACGGGGTATCTGAGCAAGGGGGAGCTGTGGGATCACCCG
>DATMRA010000112.1:0-2687 GCA_035566535.1 Candidatus Acidiferrales bacterium
ACACGCGGCTGCGACCGGCGATGAGCGGTGGCGTGCGGTGTTGCACCGGTTCGATGAGATCACCGCGGAGCTCACGCAACGATTCGGCGGCACGGTGGTGGAGAGCACCGGCGACGGCCACCTCATCACGTTCGACGGCCCGACGCAGGCCATCCGCTGCGCCGAGGCCTTGCGCGCGGACGCCGAGACAGTGGGTATCGAGATCCGCGCCGGCATTCACACCGGCGAATGCGAACTGCGGGACAACCACATCGGCGGAATCGCCGTACACATCGCCGCGCGGATCCTCGGCCAGGCCGGCGCCGGGGAAATCCTCGTCTCGCGCACCGTGCGTGACCTGGTCGTCGGCTCGGGCACCGGCTTCGAGGACCGCGGCAGCGTCGAGCTGCGCGGGGTACCCGGCACCTGGCAACTGCTGGCGGTCGATCGCCACGGCCCGCGGGCGGGATCGGCCGAGGCGCAACTGGTGTCAACGCCCACCCCCGGCCCTCGGACCGCGATGCGCCGCTCGGACCGCGCCGTTGCCGCGATGGCCAGGCGCACACCGTGGATCCTGCGCGGGATGGCCCGCCTCGCCCCGACCACCGGCCGCAGGTAACAGCCGCCCGAAGGGCGCGATGCCCAGACCGCAGTGTCCAAGCGGCGTCCGCGCCTGAACGAAGGGCAACTGTCTGCCCGCGACCTCAGAGTGGTGCGCTCGGCTGCCTCACTGGGACCCGTGATTGCGATCATCTGTTGCGTTTTGTGCCGCAAGAAGTTTCGCTTCGGCCATGCGGTACAGGCCATCCAGGGCGGCCTGCTCGACGTTGACGTACTGACAGATCACGTCGGCGGAGATTCCGGCGTCGCGCAGCCTCAACGCGAGCGAATACGGTAACGGCAGCCGGCGCAGCGCCCGCTCGCGCTGGCTAAATTCATCGGCCATCTGAGCAGCATGCATGTGTTTTTGTGGTACCGACTCAGTATGGCGATACTGAAATCATCGCCGGCGCCGCGCACACGCCGTCAGAGGCGCTGTCACTCTGTTCACGCTCTGTGGCGGGGTATCAGGGCGGCGAGTTCATCGCGGCTGGTGGTTCCGGTCTTTGACATGGCCCGGTAGATGTGGCTTTCGATGGTGCGTACCGAAACAGTCAGTCGCTCGGCGACCGCGCGGTTGGACAATCCCTCACCGATCAGCATCACGATCTCTCGTTCGCGATCGGTCAACGGCACGGGTTCGCTTGCCTGACGAAGCGCAGGAGTCCACGCGCCGCCACATTGTTCGGCCAGCGCATCTGCCCGTGTCGCGCATCCCAACGCCGATCCCCTTAGGCCCTGGCCGCGATACGCGAGGGCGGCTTGGGCGGCCGCATCGACGGCGGCAACGAGGTCGCCCATGCGCTCGAATTCTTCTGACACCGCGGCCAATTCAGCGGCGTCGCCGTCACGCAGGGCAGACGAGAACTGCGCAGCGACGCCAACACGTGGTCCCTCCACGATCGTTTCGAGCTCGCGCAATCTGAGTGAGCCCGAACGGTCACCGAACTGGGCGGCGGTCTGCAGGCAGACCACCTCCGCCGCGAATTGCCCCTTAGCTGACGCCTTTTCGGCTGCCGACAACAAGACACCGATTGCCTCACTGACGGCGCCCTGGCCCGCGACCACCCACGCCCGGGCCAAGCTGCTTTCGTAGTCGAGCGACCGGAAAGGACGCCGCAGCTTGTCCAGCACGGCGAGTATGGCGGCTGCCTCGCCAGTTGAACCACGCACGGCCAGTGCGGTCGTGCGCGGGATGTGATAGCGGTACCCCCAGCCGATGGCATGCGAGGCGGACAATCCTTCTGCCCCCTGTTCCAACATCACACATGCGGTATCGAGGCGGCCGGCCCCAAGCGCAGCCCGACCTGCCACGCCGGAGCCGATTAACTGAGCCGCGCCCGGAAGATCGGCGGCCTGCTGGCGCACCCGTTCGGCCACCTCAACGGCGTCACCGATCCGCCCAGACAGCAGCAGCGCGCTGATGTGTGCATCAGCGATGTTGAACCTCATGTGCGGGGCGTCAAATGAGCGTGTCGCAGCGGTGTAGCCCGCCTCTGCGACGGCCACCGCTTCGCCGGTGCGTCCCGCGTCCGCGGCGATGACAGCGAGCACCCACGCTATCTCCGCGCCAACGACGGCGGGCAGGTCGTCCAATGCGAGGTTTCTCGACGCTTGCGTCGCCGCCTCCGGCTGGTCCATCGCAAACCAGTAAATCGTGAGGAAAGCGTCGATATAGCTGCGCGCCTGCGGGGGTTTGATGCGGGACGCCTCGTCGATGATTTCTTTCGCGCGCGAAGGGTCACCGAGCGCCCAGAGCATGTTGCTAGCCCGGAGGAACGCCAATCTGGCGTGCTCGCCGTCGGTCAACGCGCCGCCGTCAATCTCGGCGAGCACCGCGTCGGCCTCCTCGCCATGGCCCAACCACGAAAGTGCATGCGCTCGAACAAAATTCGGTTCCGGCCCCCCTCCGGCGCGGACTGCTGCTTCCGCGAGTCGATCGGCGAGCGTCAGATCCGCCAGCCAGACGGCGCCCTGGGCTGCCCTAACGAGCAGGTCGGCGTCGGGTTTGAGGTCGGAGTCGAGACTCAACGTGGCGCGGCGCACCACGACTTGTATGTCGTCGTGGTCATCGGCTGCGGCGAGTTCGGCGGCGACCAGTCCGCGCA
>DATMRA010000113.1:0-5203 GCA_035566535.1 Candidatus Acidiferrales bacterium
GCGCCGCGCGCGGTGTCGTGGCGGACTCGCACCCGTGGTCGCTCGGCTCGCTGGTCCATGGCGGAGTGGCCATCCCCAGCGCCGATTGCGTGCTGCTTCTGGGATCCGCGTTCAACGCCAACGTCATGTACGGCTCAGCGCCGCTGTTCGGCGCGGAGCAGACGATCGTGCAGGTCGACATCTCCGCGGAGCGGCTCGGCGGCAACCGCGCAGCCGACGTGGCGGTGACCGGCGACGTGCGCCAAACGGTGCGCGACCTCCACGAGGCATGGCGTCCGGGGGCTGGCGACCGTGAGGCGTGGCTGGGTCGGAGCCGTGCCCTGGCGGCGGCGTCGCTCGCCTTTTGGGACCAGCAGGTCGATGGCTACGCCGGAACAGGCGTGCACCCGGGTGCGGTGGCTCGGAGCGTCGCGGCCGCCGCTGCCGAACGCTTTGGCGGCGATGTGTCGTTCGTGGCGGATGGCGGCGATGCGCTGTCGTGGGCGCTGGCGTACTTCTATGCGGAGAAGCCGGGCCGCCTGATGACCACCACCACGGCGCTGGGAACCCTGGGGGTCGGGATGCCCTTTGCCCTGGCTGCCAAGGCCGCGCGGCCGGACGAGCCGGTCATCCTCTTCGCCGGCGACGGCTCCTTCGGGCTCACCGCGATGGAGATCGACACTGCGGTGCGCCACCACCTGCCCGTCATCGTCGTCATCTCGAACAACGCGGGCTGGGGCGACGTGCGCCACGAGCAGGATGCATTCTTCGGACCGGGGCGGCGCGTGGCCAGCGAGCTCGCTCCGACGCGGTACGACCGGCTGGGCGAGGCGCTCGGAGCGCGAGGCGAGCATGTCGAGTCGATGGCTGAGTTCGGGCCCGCACTCGAGCGCGCCTTCGACAGCGACGTGTGCACGGTGATCGACGTGTCGACAGATCCGGCAGTGCTCTCCGAGCTGCTCCACATGGTCGCGTCGCTGGGGTTGATGTAGTGCGCGCGGTTCGCTTGGTCGATGCGCATCAGCTCGAGCTGGTGGAGCTCCCGAACCCCGAGCCGCAGGCCGGCGAGGTGGTCGTGCGCGTCGACGGGTGCGGCATCTGCGGGTCCGACCTCAGCTCGTACAAGGTCGGGCTGTTCTCCGACGCGGTGCCGGGCCACGAGTTCTCGGGAACCGTCGAGAGTGTTGGTGACGGAGTGCGCGATTGGAAGCCGGGTGACCGGACTGTCGTGGATCCGAAGATGCCGTGCGGCGTCTGCGCCGACTGTCGCGCGGGCGCCACATGGCGCTGCGCCATCGCACTCACGGCGGGCCTGGGCTTCGCGCGCGACGGTGGCTTCGCCGAGCGCGTGCTCTCCCCCGCCAGCCTGCTGCATCGCATCCCGGACAGCCTGGATCTGCACGACGCCTGCCTGGTTGAACCGCTGTCGATCGCGATTCATGGCGTCGAGCGAGGCCGGCTCAACGGCGGACCTGCAGTTGTGGTCGGTCTTGGCCCGATCGGCCTCTTCACCGTCGCGGTGCTGCGCGCCCGCGGTGTGGATCCGATCATCGGCGTCGATCCCGTGGACGACCGCCGCCGCCTCGCGCTGCAGCTCGGCGCCACCAACACGCTGACAACCGCCGCAGAGGTGCGCGCAACCATCGAGCCTGCGCCCTCAGTCTTCGAGTGTTCGGGCTACGCCCCCGTGCTGCACACTGCCGCGGACCTGGTCGCGCCCGGCGGCGTCATGGTCATGCTCGGCGTCCCCTTCGGAGAAGCCAGCGTCGCACCGCTCATGTGGGTCACGCGAGAAATCTCAATCATCGGAAGCATCGCGTCGTCCGTGGAGGACTTCGAAGACTCCATCGCGATGCTCGCCGCCGACCCGTCGCTGGCCAACATCGTCACGCGACGAATCAGCCTCGCCGAAGTACCCGCTGCTTTCGAAGACCTGATCGCCCCATCGAGTGGCGGCAAGGTGGTTGTCGATCCAGCCCTTTAGACCTGGGTTACCGGCCAGCGGCCGCGCGGTGGGGCGTGGCTGCTGACGGGACGTCTCGCAGGCGAGCCGGAACGGCTTGGAGCGCAGGGCGAGCCGAGGGCGAGCGGCGGGACCCCAGCGGGGTTCCGACCGCGACCCGGAAGCAGCCATGTCACACCGGCGGACGCCTAGTCCGGGAGCACAGTTTCGACCGCTCTCCAGCAATACCATGCCGCGGCACTTCGATACGGACGCAAGGGCTCTCCCAAAAGAAGCAACTCCTTCGGCTTCGGTGCGTCGGCGAGATGGTGCAGCCGCTTCCAGCCGGCGCGCACGCCGAAGTCGTCGACCGGCCAGACGTCGGGGCGGTGCAGCTCGAACATGAGGAACATCTCAGCGGTCCAGGGGCCGACGCCGCGCACCTTCACGAGACGCTCGATCACCTCGTCGTCGCTCAGTGAATCGAAGTCGTTGGTCGGGATCGTGCCGTCCGCGAACTTGGCGGCCAGGTCGATGACCGCCGCTTGCTTGTTGGCCGAGAGGCCGGCAGCACGCAGCTTCTCCGGCCGCGTCGCCAGCATCGCGCCGGGCGACGGAACGCCGTCTTCGAAGAGGGCGAGCACCCGGCCGAGGATTGCGGTCGCGGCTCGGCCGGCGAGCTGCTGGAAGACGATCGCGCGCAGCAGCGCGTTGAACGGATCGCCAGAGGAGTCGCGCAGGTCGACCGGCCCGACTGCGGCGATCAGCGGCTTGAACGCCGGATCGGCCCGAATGATGTGCGCGGCAACCGGGTCTTTCGATGCGCGAACGCGGGGCGGCATCAGATTCGCTCTCCGAAGGGCTGCGCCAGCCCCTCCACCACGCGGGCTGAGGGAAGCCGGGTGAGCGCGGACGGAGCGAGGCGCACCTTCATCGACCGGCTCCCGCCGCCGAGGATCACCGACTCGCGTTGCATCACAGCGGCGTCGACGTAGACCGGCAGCGCTTCAGGGAGACCGAACGGGGTGACGCCGCCGATCAGCATGCCGCTGATCTCGAGGGTGGCCTCGGCCGGCGCGAACGACGCCTTGCGCACCCCGAGCAACTCGCAGACCTTGTGATTCACGTCGAGGCGTGTGGTGGCCAGGGCGACGCACGCGCAGGCAATGCCCGGGTCCCGTCTGGCGGCGACGACGATGGTGTTGGCCGAATCCCCCGGTGCAAAGCCATAGTGCTCGCAGAACGCGGCAGTATCGGCGAACTCCGGATCGCATGGGACAACGTCATACGTCACGCCCATCTCGTCGAGCTGCGCTCGGACACGCGCTTCGATCGCGTCGTTCTCATCAGGCATCGCAACCGCCGCGCCGCGTCCGGGGCGGCCCCCCAAGCCGACCCCGGTCGCAGCTTTGGCGTTCCCCCTGCGCCTGTTCCCTGGTCTCCTGAAATCGATTGTGGGAACGTGCTGACGAGATTGGAAGGAAAGAGTTGTTCATGCTTGTGAAGAAAGGGTAGCCGTCCGTAAGACCCGCGCCGCTAGAGTCCACCGGAATGCTCATCTCCGTGCCGGCCGAGACGGCTCCAGGCGAAACACGGGTCGCGTTGGTGCCTCGGTCAGTCACCGATCTGACCGGAGCAGGTGCCGAGATCTCCATTCAAACAGGGGCCGGCGCCGATGCCGGGTTCGCTGACCCCGCATACGTCGATGTGGGGGCTGCGATCGCTGACGACCGTGCGCGCCTCCTCGGCGCTGCCGACGTGGTGGTGGTGGTTCGCCGGCCGCAGACCGCCGACATCAAGAAGCTGAAGGAGGGCGCCATCCTCATCGGGCTCCTGGACCCCGGGACTGACGCGGAGCCGGTCAAGGCCCTGGTCGAGCGACGGGTGACCGCGTTCCGCATGGAGGCGATGCCGCGTATCAGCCGCGCCCAGGACATGGACGTACTGTCCTCGATGGCGACGCTCGCCGGGTACCACGCCGGCGTCATGGCCGCGTACCGGCTGCCGCGCATCTTCCCGCTCCTCATGACTGCGGCGGGCACGCTCACACCAGCGCGAGTGCTGGTGCTCGGCGCTGGTGTCGCCGGGCTGCAGGCAATCGCTACCTGCCGCCGCCTCGGCGCCGTGGTCGAGGCCTACGACGTGCGCCCTGCTGTGCGCGAGCAGGTCGAGAGCCTCGGCGCTCGGTTCGTCGAGGTCGGCATCGAGTCCGAGGAGCAGGAGGACAAGGGCGGCTACGCCAAGGAACTCACCGAGGATGCGCAGAAACGCGAACATGAGGTCCTGGCCGAGCACGTTCGCGACTCGGACGTCGTCATCACAACCGCGTTCGTCCCGGGCAAACCCGCGCCGATCCTGGTCACCAAAGCAATGGTGGATTCGATGCGCCACGGATCGGTGGTTGTCGACTTGGCCGCGTCTGCGGGAGGCAATTGCGAGTACACGCGTCCCGACGAGGACGTCGAACAGCACGGCGTCACGATTCTCGGTCCGACCAACCTGCCCGCCGCCATTCCCGGTCAGGCCAGCCAGCTCTATTCACACAACGTGACTCGCTTCATGCTGCAGTTCATCAAGGACGGGGCGGTCAGTCTCAACTTCGACGATCCCGTCATCGCCCAGACGTGCATGACGCATGACGGCAAGGCGGTGGGCGATCAGATGACCGCGTTGCTCGCAGGCACCCGCGCATGAGCAGCGGACAGACGCTGGCGCTCGGCGCATTCATCTTTGCCCTCGCCGTTTTCGTCGGGTTTCTCGTCATCTCCAAAGTGCCGACGCTGCTGCACACGCCGCTGATGTCGGCCACCAACTTCATCCACGGCATCGTGCTGGTGGGGGCATTGACGGTTGCTGCCACCGCTCACGACGCGCTCGGCTACGCCATCTCGGTCGCCGCGGTGCTGCTGGGCACGCTCAACGTGGTGGGCGGCTGGGCGGTGACCGACCGGATGCTCCACATGTTCCGGCGCCGCGGGTCCGACGAGCGTTCCCCCGAGCGTCCGCCGGCATCCACTCTCCCACCAGCGGATCACTGACGATGCAACCGGCGCCGCTCACCATCCTCGGCTACACGGTCACGGCTGTCTGCTTCATGTACGGCGTGCAATTGCTGCGCTCGCCGGCGACAGCGCGTCTGGGCAACCGTGTGGCAGCCGTGGGCATGCTGCTGGTCATCGGCATCACCTTCGGGCTTATCGGTGGCACCAGCAACTGGATTTACATCATCCCGCCGATGGTGATCGGTGCGGTCATCGGCGCATTCGCCGCGCAGACCGTGCG
>DATMRA010000114.1:0-3556 GCA_035566535.1 Candidatus Acidiferrales bacterium
GCACCGAGGCCACGATGCTCGACGCGTTCTGCTCGGGTGGGCGCTGGTCCCACGGCTTGAGGATCGCGAACTCCACCGCCGAGTTCGACTGCGCGGCTCGGGTAAGGAAGTTGAGACCGCTGATCGAGCCCACGATCTCGACGCCCGGCGTGGCCTTGAGCACGTCGCGCACCTGCTTGGCCACCTCTCGCGATAGCTTCGGGATGTCGACGTACTCGCCAAGCGGGGGCAGGTCGGCCAGGTCGCGCGCCACCCGCGCGATGTTCACGCAGTGGTCGGCCATCCGCTCCAGCTCAGCGGCCATGTGCTGAAACCCGAGCAGCTCGCGCAGGTCGCGCGCCACCGGCGCCTGGGTGAGGATGGTGTGGAAGCAGAGCTGGCGCGCTTCGGCCTGGAGGGCATTGACGGCGGCGTCGCCGCGGATCACCTCATTGCTGATCGCGATGTCGCGCTGGATCAGGCCCTCGGTGGCGTTGGCGATGGCCATGTCGACCATCTCGCCCATGGCCAGCGTCAGGGTGCGAATGCGCTCCAGGTTTTCGACGAGACTGGAACGCGCGGGCTGGGCGAGGTGCTGCATTGCTGGGGTCTCCATTGCGGCTGCCGCTCGACCGCCAGAGGCCGCCGGGCCGAGCCGCTGGTACCCATGATAGCCCGGCTCCAGCACCACGACCCAGGCGCGATCGCCCACTGATAAGCCCGACTCCTCGCTCTCGAGCTGATTCCCCATGACCCCATCCTGCGATCGCCGGGTTGTCAATGAGCGGCTGCTCGGTTATCGGTGGGTTAACAAGATTGCCCAAGCGTTGCTGCCTATACTCGGCGCGTGGCATACGCGCAGACGGCGGCGTCGGTTGACCTGCTGCGGGTGGCATCCGGTGTCATCGACCAGGGCCTGATCGCGCTCGACGGCAACGGGGTCGTCCTGGTTGCGTCGCCACGCGTGGCGCAGCTGCTGGGCGAGGATGCGGTGCGCGAGGGCACACCGTTCAGCTCCTCGCACGTCGATTACCGCCTGCTGCGGCTCGTTGATGCGGCGCGCGCGTCGAGTCAGGTGGAGGAGCGAGAGCTCAGCATCGGCGAGCTCCATCTGCGGTTGAGGGTGCTGGCGTGCGACAACGATCAGGTGGCCACGCTCGTGATCGTGGACGACCTCACACGCATTCGCCACCTCGAGCGAGTTCGACGCGACTTTGTCAGCAACGTGTCCCATGAGCTGCGCACGCCGGTGACCGCGGTGCGGCTGATGGCCGAGACGCTGGAGAATGGCGGGCTGGACGATCCCGCCGCGGCGGTCGATTTCGTGCACCGCATCGCGCTGGAGGCCACGCACATGGCCCAGATCGTCGAGGAGCTGCTCGAGCTCAGCACCATCGAATCGGGACTGCGCGAGCTGGCCCGACAACCGGTCGACGTCGATGCCCTCCTGGAGACGCTCGACCGGCTCCAGCCGCTCGCCGAGGACAAGGGCGTGTCGATCCACGTGAGCGTCGCCCCAGGAACACCGGAGATTCTCGGCGACGCCGCCAGCCTCGGCCAGGTGATGCGCAACCTGGTGCACAACGCGATCAAGTTCACGCCGTCTGGCGGGCGCATCGACGTCGACGCCGCACCCGGACTCAACGGCCGCGTGGTGCTGCGCTGCCGCGACACCGGCGTCGGCATCGCACCCGCGGACTTGGACCGGGTTTTCGAGCGCTTCTGGAAGGCGGACAGCTCGCGTCAGCGCGACGGTGAGGGCTCGGGCCTCGGGCTGGCGATCGTGCGCCACGTGGTGGAAGCCCACGGCGGCCAGGTGACGGTCGTCTCCGAACCGCGCAAGGGCACGGAATTCAGCGTCGAGCTGCCCGCCGCCGGCGGCGTCGCCTGAGGTCAAGCGGGCCACCTTGATCCGTTTCGTGTGCCGCGCGGCGGCTACGGGTGTGCTGGTCGTGCTGGCCGCCTGCTCGGGCAACGGGAACGGCCCCACTATCCGCAACGGCGGCACCATCTACGTGAGTCTGCCCGCTGCAGCAGCGTCGCTGAACCCGCTGGTGGCCCGCGACGTTGCGTCGGTGCGCGCGTACACGCCGCTGTTCCCGCTGCTCTACGCGGCGCAGGCCGACCTCAGCGTGGGACCTTCGCTGGCCAGCGCGCAGCCGGCGTACGCGGACGGCGGCAAGACGCTCACCGTCCCCTTGCGCACCGACGCCAAATGGTCCGACGGCACCGCGATCACCGCCGATGACGTCGTGTACACCGTCACCACCGAGCTCAATCCACATCTGCAGACGCAGGCCCCGTTCAGCTGGGGTCCGCTCACAGCGGTGGCGAAGGTGGACGCGCACACGGTGCGGTTCAGCCTCTCGGCGCCCGATGCCGCATTCGTCGCGGATGCATTGGTGACGCCGATCGTGCCGCAACACGCGCTGGCCTCGGTGGACCCGGCACGCATGGCGACCGACGCGTTCAGCAGCGCACCCAAGGTCACCGGCGGCCCGTTCGTCTTCAACCATCGCGACGCCGCCAACACCATCTTCCTCGACGCAAATCCCAGCTATTTCCTGGGTCGACCGCACGCGGATCACCTCGTTGAGCAGGTGGGTGACGACGCCCAAGCGCCGACGCAGCTGGGTGAGGGCAAGCTCTCTTGGGATCCGCAACTGAGTCCCGCGTCGGCAGGGCAGGCGATCGTCAGCAGCGGCGTCGCGGTCAACTCGTACGCGGACACAACGCTCATCGCCGTGCAGTTCAACGTGCGCGCGGGACACCCCTTTGCCGGGGTGGCTACTCGCCAGGCACTCGCATACAGCATCGACCACGACGCGCTCGTCGGTCAGGCGACCGGCGCCAGCCAGGGATTCCCCGTGTGGGGTGACATCAACCCCACCTCCTGGGCGGCGGGCGGCGCTGCGCAGTATCAACTCGACCTCACTCACGCGGCGCAGCTGCTGCACGGCGCGCACCCAGCCGCCTCGATCCTCTTTCCCTCGAGTGACGCGCAGCGGGCGTCGGCAGCGGCGATCATCGTGCAGCAGTCGGTGGCAGCCGGTTTCAAGTTGCAGCCGCAGGGTGTGAGCGATACGGCGTTCCAGGCCGCGCTCTCGTCAGGCGCATTCGACGCCGCCGTGGTGTCGGTGAGCACGGGCCTCGACCCGGACAGCTCGTCGCTCTTCGCCACCGGTGGCGCGCTCAATTACGGCGCCTACACGAACCCGGCGCTGGACGCGCTTGTCGCCTCAGAGTTGAACGCGACAGCCGCAGGCGCAAACCAGCAGGCGCGGAAACCAATCTTCGCGAAGATCGAACAGGCGGTGAGCGGCGACCTGCCCTTCTATTTCCTCTGGGCACCGCGCCACTACATGGGGTTCAGCGCCACGCTCGGCGGCGTGACGGCGGTGGGCGTCCAGCTCGACGCCGACCGCACCAACAGCTTCTACCTGGACTGGTTCGTCGCCGCCTGATCTTCGATCACGATGCCGCCGTCGGACAGGTCGAACCCGAGGTAGAGGTTCAACGCTCGCCGCAGCATGTCGGCCGCGATGGGGAGGTCGAACTCGCGGGCCATCTCGGCAAG
>DATMRA010000115.1:0-15051 GCA_035566535.1 Candidatus Acidiferrales bacterium
TGTGCCCCGTTTCGGTCTCGGCGATGGCCATGGTGGTGCTCTCGTCGACAGTCAACTGAGCGGCGGCCAGCCTGCGCGAGCCGCGCGGCCGGAGAAGGGTGTTGATGCGCGTGGCATAGAGCCCGTTGCGGAGTCCGAGCACCAGGGCTGTGCCTACCGCGGACGCAATCGAGCCGCCGCTACCGATCACGCTGACGAGCGCGAATTGCGAGGCGCCCGAGAAGAGCACCAGGGAGAGCAGGCAGGTTTGCAGGATGCTCAGGTGGGCCTCGACCGACACCGCTCCGAAGGAGAGGCCGAAGGGCACGACGCTCACACCGACAGCGAGGGCGCGGCTGCGAATCCGGCGCTCTGCCGCGGGGTCACGCATGTGCGATCTCACGGCGGCGCGGCGAACCACGTTTCTGGTGGAGTGGAGGCCATGGGCCAAGGCGGAGCTGTGAGCCGGTCAGCCGGCGTCGGAGAGACATGAGCCGCCGCGGCTGGGCGCTGTTCGCCGCGATGGGCGTGATCTGGGGCATTCCGTACCTGCTTATCAAGGTGGCTGTGGGAGAGCTGAGCCCCACCTCGCTGGTGTTTCTGCGCACCGCGGTTGGCGCGTTGATCCTCATTCCCCTGGCCGCCGGCCGTGGAGGGCTTGGGCCGCTGCGGCCGCACTGGCGGGCGGTCGTCATCTACACCGCCATCGAGATCGGGGTTCCCTGGCTGCTGCTCTCCGACGCCGAGCGACACCTGTCCAGCTCATTGACGGGACTGCTGGTGGCAACCGTTCCGCTGATCGGTGCTCTGCTCGCCAGGGTCACCGGTGCGGCTGACCGGCTCCAACTCCGCCAGATCGGCGGCCTCGCGGTCGGTTTTGCGGGGGTGGTGGCCCTGGTCGGCCTCGACGTCTCCCGCGGCGACCTGGGAGCGGTCGGCGAGATGGCTGTCGTGACCATCTGCTACGCGGTGGGGCCGATGATCATCGCCCGGAAGCTGGGCGGCGTCCCGGCGGTCGGCGTGGTGGCAGCGTCGCTGGCCTTGAGCGCGATCGCGTACGCACCCGCCGGCCTGCTGCAGCTTCCGTCCACGGTGCCGTCGGCGCGGGTCATCGCTGCAGTCCTCGTCCTGGCGGTGGTCTGTACGGCGCTTGCATTCCTTCTGTTCTTCGCGCTGATTGCAGAGGTCGGGCCGGTGCGCGCCACGATCATCACGTACGTCAACCCGGCGGTGGCGCTGACTTTGGGCGTGCTGCTGCTGGGCGAGCCCTTCACCGTCGGCGCCGGCCTGGGGTTTGTCCTGATCCTGTTCGGCTCATTCCTGGCGACACGGCGTCCGGCTGCCGCCGGGAAGCGCCGAATACGGGACCCCGTCGTCGTCTCTCAGGGATAGATACCGCGCGCGACCGTAGCCTCGGCGACGCGGTCGATGGCCACAAAGTACGCTCCGTTGCGCAGCGAAACCCCGTGCTGGTTGGCCATGTCCCACGTGTCGTTGAAGGCGCGGGTCATGATCTTCTCGAGCTGGCTGTTGATCTGCGCTTCGTCCCAGAAGAACGACTGCAAATCCTGCACCCACTCGAAATAGGACACGGTGACGCCGCCCGCGTTGGCGACGACGTCCGGCACGACCGTCACCCCGCGGGCCAGCAGCACGCTGTCGGCGTCTGGCGTCACCGGGCCGTTCGCAGCTTCCAGAATCAAGGAGGCCTTGATGCGGGAGGCGTTCTCCGCAGTGATCTGATTTTCCAGCGCTGCGGGCACCAGCACGTCGACCGGCACCTCGAGCACCTCCGCGCCGGAGAGCTCCTGAGCGCCGGCGAACCCGACCACGCTCCCCGTGCGCTGCTTATGCGCGACCACAGCGGCGATATCCAGACCATCGGGCTTGTAGATGCCGCCAGTACTGTCTGAAACAGCGCAGATGGTGAAGCCCTGTTCGGCCATGAGCTGCGCTGCCACCGCGCCGGCGTTGCCGAACCCCTGCACGGAGACCGTCGAACCCTGAGGGCTGCGTCCGAGCCGGCGACAAGCCTCCAGGGCGACGAACATCACGCCGCGCCCGGTCGCCGTGCTTCGCCCCTGGCTTCCGCCAACAGAGATCGGCTTTCCTGTGACCACCGCGGGCACGGAGAAACCCGCCTCCATCGACACCGTGTCCATGATCCACGCCATGACCGCGGGCGTCGTGTTGACGTCAGGCGCCGGGATGTCCCGTTCGGGCCCGATCACGATGCTGATCTCGGTGGCATAGCGGCGTGTCAGACGCTCGAGCTCTCCGAGGCTCAGGTGCTTCGGGTCGACGATCACCCCTCCTTTGGCGCCACCGAAGGGAAGGCCCGCGATCGCGCATTTCCAGGTCATCCACATGGCTAGCGCCTTGACCTCGTCGAGCGTGACCCCGAGGTGGTAACGGATGCCGCCCTTGGCCGGCCCCCGGGCCACGTTGTGCTGCACGCGGAAGCCCTCGAACATGCGAACGGAGCCGTCGTCCATCTTCACCGGGAAGTTGACGATCAGCTGGCGCTTCACCTCGCGTAGCACGGCGCGCAGACCGGGATCGAGTCCCAAGAGGGCAGCAGCCTCGTCGAACTGACGCTGCGCGTTGCGCCATGGGTTCTCCACCGCGGACGCCACGGGAACGGTTGCCGTCACTTCACACCTCCGACATGCCCGCCGGGCCTGGTGCGGCGGCGGGCTCCGCTCGGGAGCGTACGTCGCCGGCATGGCGGTTGAGGCGACAATCGGGCGCCGGCCGCGTCCGTCGAGCCTCCCGGGGAGGCGGCAACCAGCGCGGGTTTGGGCCCTGGAGGCCTGTGGTAGACTTCGCCTCGACCTAGCGCCGCTAGGTCTCTTTTGTGTTGAGGCATTACACGTGGCCACGGCCAAGGGCGGCTCGTCCATCATCACTCTGCAGTGTCCTGACTGCAAGGAACGCAATTACACGACGGTCAAGAACAGGCGCAATGATCCAGACCGTCTGGAACTGCGCAAGTTCTGCAGGCGCTGCCGCCATCACACGCCGCATCGTGAGACCAAATAGTCATAGGGGCGTAGCTCAGCTGGTAGAGCATCGGTCTCCAAAACCGAGGGTCGCGCGTTCGAGTCGTGCCGCCCCTGCCAGAACACCCATTGGACGCCGCGACAGCAGCATCGCGGAGAGACAAGGAGGCTGATCGCACATTGGCGAAAGCGGTACGGACCGCACGGACCGCAACGGTCCCGAGCCGTCCGACACTGCAGCGGCCGCGGGCCAACCGACCCGGGCTGGTCGAGTACTTCCGCGGGGTCTGGGACGAGCTCAAGAAGGTCGTCTGGCCTGGCCGTGAGGAGTTGCTCCGCATGACCGGCATCGTGCTCGCGACGGTGATTCTCTTCGCCGTGCTCATCGGAGCCGCGGACTACCTGCTCAGCCTGGGCGTCAAGCAGCTGTACACGAGCTCCAGCTCGAGCAACACGACCACAACAACGCCGGTGACGCCCACGCAACAGCCGATCACCACGCCGGCAACTGCCGTTCCGTCCGCCGCCGCCAGCCCGCACGCGACCCCGGTGCCCTAGTGTGAGAATGCAACGAACATGAGCAATGTCGCAGCCGCCAAAGACGCCCGCTGGTACGTCGTGCACGCGTACTCCGGGCACGAAGAGAAGGTGCGAGCCAACCTGCTCAAGCGCGTCGAATCCATGGACATGCACGACCAGATCTTCGACGTCCTGGTGCCGACCGAGGAAGTGATGGAGATCAAGGACGGCCAGCGGCGTAAGGTGAGTAAGCGCATCTTCCCCGGCTACATCCTGGTCAACATGATCATGTCGGACGAGTCGTGGTACGTGGTACGCAACACGCCCGGCGTGACCTCCTTTGTCGGCTCAGGCAACAAACCGGTGCCGCTGCAGGAACACGAGATCCGCGGCATCCAGAAGCAGGTCAAGTCGGAAGCGCAGCCAAAGGTATCGGTCGAGTACGAGGTGGGGGAGAACGTGCGCGTTATCGATGGGCCGTTCACGGACTTCCACGGCAAGGTCACGGATATCAATGTGGAGAAGGGCAAGCTGAAGGTTCTGGTGAACATGTTCGGCCGCGAGACCCCGGTCGAGCTCGACCTGCTCCAGGTCGAGCGGTTGCGCTGAGGAAAGATCGATGGGAAAGAAGAAAGTCAAGACAGTCATCCGCCTGCAGATCCCCGCAGGAAAGGCAACGCCCGCGCCCCCGGTTGGCACCGCTTTGGGACCCCACGGTATCAACATCATGGAGTTCACCAAGGCGTACAACGAGCGCACCGCGGCGCAGGCAGGGAGCATCATCCCGGCTGAGATCACGGTGTACGAGGACCGGACATTCACGTTTGTCACCAAGACGCCGCCGGCCGGTGACCTGCTCAAGAAGGCCGCGGGAATCGAGAAGGGGTCCGCGGTTCCCAACCGCGACAAGGTCGGATCGGTGACGAAGCAGCAGGTGCGCGAGATCGCCGAGACGAAGATGGAAGATCTCAACGCCAACGATATCGATCATGCGGTTCGCATCATCGAGGGGACTGCCCGGTCGATGGGAGTGGACGTCAACTAAAGGAAGTTCGTGGGAGGGCGCCGAAGCGTCCGCCAGCACCACAGGAGAGGCACATGCCGAAACCACACGGAAAAAAGTACCGCGAAGCCGCGGCGGCGATCGAGGACGGGAAGATGTACGCGCCCGTGGAGGCGATGAATCTGGTTCGCCAGACGGCGACGACAAAATTCGACGCCTCCATCGAAGCGCACGTGCGCCTGGGCGTCGACCCGCGCCACGCGGACCAGATGGTGCGCAGCAGCGTGGTGCTGCCGCACGGAACGGGAAAGACGCGGCGCATCGCCGCGTTCGCCATCGGGGAGAAGGCGCGCGAAGCGCTCGACGCCGGCGCCGACTTGGTTGGCGGCGAGGACCTGGTGAAGAAGGTGCAGGAGGGGACCATCGACTTCGACGTTGCGCTGGCCACGCCTGACCTGATGGGAATGGTCGGCCGCCTCGGCAAGATCCTCGGGCCGCGCGGTCTGATGCCGAATCCCAAGGCGGGTACTGTCACCTTCGACATCGGCAAGGCCGTGCGCGACGTGCAGGGAGGCCGCGTCGAGTTTCGCGTCGACCGCTTCGGGATCATCCACGCCGCCATTGGCAAGGCCTCTTTCGACGACGACAAGCTGCGCGACAATTTCGCCGCGCTCATGGACGCGATCGTCCGGGCCAAACCTCAAGCGGCGAAGGGCACATACGTGAGAACAGTGACGGTCGCCGCCACCATGGGTCCCGGGATACACGTGGACCCCGCCCAGGCCGCGCGTTTGACCGTGAGTTGAGTGACGTGATCCGGCTCCTGATCGTCGACGACATCGCGAGCACTCGCGAGAACCTCCAGAAGCTGCTCAGCTTCGAAGAGGACGTCGAGGTGATCGGGACCGCGGGCGACGGCAAACAGGGTCTCGAGGAAGCGCACCGGCTCCATCCGGACATCGTCCTCACGGACGTGAACATGCCGATCATGGACGGCATTCAGTTCACCGAACGCCTGGCAGCCGAGCTGCCCGCGTCGCCCGTGATCATCATGTCCGTGCAGGGCGAGCGCGACTACCTGCGGCGCGCGATGCAGGCGGGGGCGCGCGAATACCTGATCAAACCGTTCAGCCACGACGAGCTGGTCGCAGCCATCCGCCGCGTGCACCAGCTGGAACAGAAGAAGGGGGCGCTGTCGCCCAAGTCGAGCGAAAACGAGGCCACGCCGCGCCCTGCCGCCGCGGGCCACGTCATCGCACTGTTCTCGGGCAAGGGGGGCGTGGGCAAAACGCTGCTCGCAACAAACCTTGCGGTGGCAGTCGCGCAGGAGACGAAGTCGCGGGTCGCGCTGGTGGACCTCGACCTGCAGTTCGGCGATGTCGGGGTGATGCTCAACCTCAACCACAGCCGCAGCATCACGGACATCGTGGAGGCAGGTGAGGGCCTCGAGACCGAGATGTTCAACGACGTTCTCGGCACGGGGCCGGCCGGGATCAGGGTGATGCTGGCGCCGATCAGCCCCGAGCTCGCCGACCTCATCACCGCGGACCACATTCGCGTCGTGATGGCCGAGCTGCGCAAGTCATATGACTACGTCGTGGTGGACACCTCGTGTCATCTCTCTGAGTTCAACCTCGAGGTCATCGAGATGGCGCAGCGGATCCTGGTCATGACCACGCTCACGATCCCCGCCATCAAAGACGCCAAGCTCGCGCTGAAGGTGCTGGAGTCGCTCAACATCGACTCCGGCTCGATCCTGCTTATCGTCAACCAGTCCGACGGACACTCCGACTTCAACCGCGAGTCGATCGAGCAGAACCTGCGCCACCCGGTGTCCGCGCAGCTGCCATACGACGTCAAAATCGTGAGCGAGTCAGTGACGCGCGGCACCCCGTTCGTCGCCCTCAACCCGGACACGGCCATCAGCCGCGCTGTGCGTGATCTCGTAGATCTCGTCGCCCCGCAGGAAGCGGCCGTAAGCGGCGCAGCTGCTGATAAAAAGAAGCGCAAGGGCCTCTTTTCGCGTTAGCCCAGACGTGCGGTCGTCTGGGAGGAGTACGGCGCGGATCGCGCCGGGACGTCTCGCAGGCGAGCCGGAACGGCTTGGAGCGGAGGGCGAGCCGAGAGCGAGCGGACGGACCCCAGCGGGGTTCGGACCGCGACCCGGCGTGGTCTGCGCCGTAATCCTCCAAGACCATAGCGGCGTCGTTGGGGCTTAACGAAAAAGAGCCGCCCAAGAGGGCGGCTCTTTCATCAGCTAGTTGCAGCTGACTTACGTGCCCAGCGAGCTCGAGATGTTGGAGAACACGTTGTTCACCTGCTTGCCGACCACGGTGAGAATGACGATGACGACGATCGCAATGAGGACGAGGATGAGCGCATACTCAACCATGCCCTGACCTTCCTCATCCTCGTCGCGCTTACGGGCCACGGCCTCGCGAAGACGAAGGTAGAGATTGCTCAGCATTCCGGATTCACCTCCTTCGGTGCAAGATTTTCTCAGACGCAGGGGATCTGCCGTCTGAATCTGTTCCCGACTATGAGGCCCGTACGTAGCGCCAGAATGGCCTGCGTGCTAAGGAACCGTAACAAACGATACGACACGTCCCGGATGGCCCCGTCAGGCCGCAACGCCGTTGTAACTTCATGACAAGCGCGCCACAGGCTGGTTGCACGACGGGCACCTGACCTAGACTCCGCGTCATGGCATTGCCGGCTTCCCAGGGCGCTGTGCAACGCGCCCTCAGCCATGCCGGTCTGGCCGCTCGCCTGGACGAGGTCCGCTACCTCGTCTTCGGCCGGGCGCTGCCGGCCGTGCTCTTCGGCGTGCTCGGCTGGCGTGTTTTCGTCAGCTTCCTCGGCCAGGTGAACAGCCTGCCGACGCCGGTGCGTGCGCTGGACGTGTTCGCTGGGCCGGTGCCCGCGGCTCTGTATTTCCTGTTTTGTGCCATCCCTGTCGGTATCTATCTCTGGCGTCCACGACCGCGGGCGCGCGACGGCCGCCTCATCGCGCGCGCGGCAGGCCTGACCGGGACGACGATGCTGCTCGTGGTGGGTGCGTTCCCAAACCCGATTCTCTACGTGGCGCCGGAGTGGGTGCGCAGCGTGGCCACCCCCGTGACCGTGCTCGGCTTCGCCGTCGCCGTGTACGGGCTTCTCTATCTCCGCCGCAGCCTCAGCATCATTCCCGAGGCACGACGCCTGGTCACGGGCGGCCCGTATCGGGTCATCCGGCACCCGCTCTATGCAGCCGAGATCCTCGCTGCTTCGGCGGTGCTCCTGGCACGACCGTCCCTGTGGGCCGTCGTGATGTTCCTTCCCTTCGTCAGCGTCCAGCTGCTTCGCGCTCGCTTCGAGGAGCGCCTCCTGACTCGCACGTTCCCCGGCTACACCGCATACGCCACGCGCACGTCGCGGATCATTCCTTTCGTGTGGTAACTCACGTGATCAACTGATGCCACTGTTCAGAAAGTCCAAAGCGAAGGGCCCGGTCGAAAAGACTGCTGAGGAGCGCGCCGCCGAGCTCGCCGCGAGCCTTGGGACGCTGCCGTGCAATGAGCGCGGTTGCGGGGAGACCACGGGAATCGCCTGCTCGTACGTTGACCGGCGCGACCGAAACTGCCGCACCGCGTGGTGCCCGGCGCATCGCATGGTGGTCGACGAGCAGATCTACTGCCGCCGCCACGCCGGCGTGGTCTCAGCCCTTCCAACCGAGACGGCACTCTCGACGCCGCTGCCGGATCTCGAGAACCGTGCGCCGTCGCTGGTCGGCTGGATGGCGCGGCAGATCGACGCCGACGTCTGGCGGCTCATGCTTCGCGAGTTGGATGCGGCGGAGGGCGGGCAGTTGATCGCCGACCCGGTCACGCTCGTCTTCATGGGGGTCGAACGTCAGCGCGCCTGGGAGCGCACGTGGAAGCTCGCGACGCACGAGGGTGACAAACGCCGCGTCAGCCTGGTGGTCGAGGAGTCGAACGACCACGAAGTGGTCATCAAGGTCGGGTCCAACGTGGTCGACCGCGTCGTGCCGCCCTGGATCGAGCACCGCCAGCGCGGCGAGACTGTGACCCCGGAGGATGACGTGCGCGAGCGGCACGAGTTGAATCAGCGCGTGCTCGAAGCGGTGGAGCGCGGGCTTCTGCGTGAACGGCAGCTGGCCGATACGCTCTCGCGCGCTGCCGGAACACCGTTTCTCCGGGTCTCCGAACAGATGGAGACGAACGAGGTGTGACCAAGTCCCGAGTGCTGGTCGTCGATGACGACCCGCGCCTGCTTCAGATTGTCGCCATGTACCTCGCCATCGAGGGCTATGACGTGATCACGGCGCACAACGGCGTGGACGGGCTCGCCGAGATCAGCTCCAATCGCCCGGACCTGGTGATCCTCGATGTGATGATGCCCGGCATGGACGGTCTGGAAGCCTGCCGGCGCATCCGGGGCAACCCTGACACCGCCGACATCCCGGTTCTGATGTTCAGCGCTCTGTCGGGGGACGACGACATCGAGCGTGCGCGCACAGCGGGGGCCACCAACATGATCTCGAAGCCGTTCAACCTCGTCGGCCTGGGGACCGTCGTCAAGTCCTTCTTCCCCCGAGACGCTGAATCCGCGCGCTGAACGTCGCGTGGCGCGCTGCGTTACAGCTGCGGGGTGACGACCCGAGTTCCTTCGGCGAGATGCGCGGAGAGGTCGCCCGGGAGCACAGGGCCGAAGATGCTGTGCATCCCCGGCGTGATACGCACCGCCTGTCCTGCGAGCGTCGCTGACTGAATCGCGTCGGCTGCGCTCGCGCGATCATGGGTTGCGCCCGAAGACGCACCCGGTGTATTGGCAAGTGCGTACGCTACGAGGAAGAGCACGAGTGCCTCGGCCAGGCCGACGAACACTCCGGCGGCCACTCCGGTGATGCGATCGAACAGCACGACCGCGATACGCTGGATCTTGTCGTTGAAGAGAAAGCCCAGGACTTCGAAGGTCACGACGACCACCGCCAGCACGGCGACGAAGCTCCAAGCGTTGACGAACACATTCCCGGAATGCAGCGCCGCGGCAACCGCGTTGCCGACATTCGTTGCTGCAAGGCACCCGAGGTAGAGACCCGCGAAGCCCACGAGGCGGCGGAGCATTCCGTAGCGCCACCCGAGATATGCGTTGAGGGCTACGAGCGCGACCAGCACCGCGTCGGCGGTGAATTGCGCGGGTGTTGTGTCAAGGGATGCAAGCATGAACGTCACGTCGCGAACGTAGCACGGCCTGGCCGTCCCACCATGAGGTCGATGTCACAAATGTGCGGCATCACTCAACGCGGCAGCCGCACCACGAGGCTGCTGCCCTCGGCTCCTACCGTCGGCTCGACCCAACCTCCCGCCAGCTGCACACGCATTCGGGAGCGCAGCAGCCAGAGCGGTTCGTCGTCCGAGATCTCGAACGCCGGCGACGGCGTCCAGATCGTCAAGATCATGTCCGGGCCCACGCTGACGTCGATCGACGCCGAGCCTGCGGTCGCGTTGCGCAGGTGCGAGAGCGCCTCCTCGAGCACGAACAGCAGCGCCTCCGCCGACTCGGTGGTGAACGGTTCGCCGCCGCTCCATTGCAGCTGGACATCGAGCCTGTTCGCGTAGCGAGCGGTGCACCTGCTCGCCAGCGTCGGGACGTCGTCATTCGCGGCGACGCGGACCTCAACGTTGTTGGGCAGGAGGCGGAGCGACTCAGCGGCCTGGGTCACATGCGCATGCAGGTCCTCGAGGGAGTGCCTCACGTCGTCGTCATGGCTGCCCGCGCGCTTCTCGGTGACCTCGAGGTCGAGGGCGATGGAGCAGAGGGCTTCCAGCATGTCGCCGGTCACGGAACGGCTGGTGGCGACACGGTCGTCGTGCACTCCGTGGAGCAGGCGGCGCAACGCCGCATCCTCGGCCTGCAGCGGGCCGGGCAGAGCCTCGTGCTGTGCTGTGAGGCGGAGGCGCTCGGCGCGAACCATGTCCACCAGCGCATCCGCAGCGCCGCGCCGTGCCGCGGCGGCGAGAAGCGAAGCCACGACGCGCTCGATCTCACGCGGGAAGAACTCGGTGAGAATGGGGAGCATGTGCTGCCACTGCGCGATCAGCCGGTTCTCGTCGTCGTGACACGCCGCCGCGTGCCGCGGCAGCTCGACCTCGAGGCGATCCAGCCAGGCTATCGGCGGTGACCCTTCGGGGACGTCCTGGCCGGGAGCTTCGAGCCATTCGTGCCAGGGACCGAGATGCGTGTCCGCATCGTGTCGCCCCTCTCCCGGTGCTGGCCGCTCGTGGGTGATGGTCACGGCCGGCTCGCTACTTGCCGCCGCCGAACTCGTGCGCAACCTCGATGACGGCAGGTCCCAGGAGGACGATGAAGAGCGTGGGGAAGATGCAGCCCACCATGGGGAAGAGCATCTTGAGTGGTGCTTTCTGACCCTGCTCTTCAGCACGCTGACGGCGACGGCGGCGAATTTCCTCTGACTGGATGCGCAGCACGTTGGCCACCCCGACGCCGAGCTGCTCGGACTGGATGATCGCCTGCACGAAGTTGCTCAGCTCCTCGACCTTGCACCGTTTGCCCAGGTCGTCGAGCGCTTCCAACCGGGGACGTCCAAGACGAACTTCGTTGAGAAGCTGATTGAGCTCCTGCGACAGCGCGTTCTTGTACTTCTCGGCGACACGCGTCAACGCGGCGTCGAAGCTGAGGCCGGCCTCGACGCTGATGGTGAGCAGGTCGAGTGCGCTCGGCATCGCGAGCAGGATTTCCTTCTGACGCTTCTTGATGCGACGCGACAGCATCATCTGCGGCATCAAATAACCGAGCGCGCCACCGCCGACCGGGCCGCAGAGCCAGATCGGCATGGCGAGCTGCAGCAGCAGTGCGGCCGCGAAGCCGAAGCAGGTGAAGAGCACCAGTGACAGAAGGCGCAAAGCGGTGAAGCCGCTGGCCGTGAGGCCCCACGGCCGGCCCGCCAGGTTGAGCTTCTCCTGGAGCAGCTGAGTGCTGCCTGCTTGGGCGCGCCGGGTGAGGAAGTTGCCGACGCCGTCCAGGGCGGGACGCACGACGCGTTCGAACAGCGGCAGCGACATCTCCACTTCGGTCAGCGTGGCCGGCATACGCCCGCCCTCGGTGAACTGCGCAAGTCGCGCTTCAAGGAGATCGCCCGGTTTGGGGGCGATGCCTACGGTGAGCCCGTACATGATCAGAAGCACGCCGCAAGCTGCAACGATCGCGATGCCGACTGCGAGAAGGCTCACGTCAGACCTCGATCTTCACGATTTTCTGGATGATTCCCGCGCCGATCGCGATGGAAAGGATGCCAACCCCGAGGAGGATGTGTCCGAAGGGGTCGGTGAGCATCGGTCCGAAGTACGTCGGCGAGATGAGGCTCAGGAATACAGCAAGCAGGATCGGGAGCAGCGTGATGATGGTTCCCGACGCGCGCGCCTGCGCCGTAAGTGTGCGGATCTCACCCTGGATGCGCACCCGCTCACGGATGGTGTACGCGATGGTGTCCAGGATCTCTGCCAGGTTACCGCCGACGACTCGCTGAATCTGCACCGCCGTGACCATCAGGTCGAAGTCGTCCGACTTGTTTCGCTTCACCATGTGGTTGAGGGCGTCATCGACGCTGATGCCCAGGGCGATCTCGCGCGTCGCGCGGCCGAATTCTTCCGCGATCGGCGGGTTGGCGTTCTTCGCCACCGTTGACAGCGCCTGGGCGAACGAGTGGCCGGCTTTGAGCGCGTTGCTCATCAGCGTCAGCGTGTCACCCAATTGACTGTTGAAGCGGCGGCTACGCCGGCCCTGGCGGAGACGCAGGAAGAGGCCCGAGAGAATCCACGCGATGAAGGGACAGGGGACGAACGCGATGAGGCTGCCGAAGCGCAGGGCGACGAGCAACCCGATGAACGTCCCCAGGCCCGCGACCATGAGGATCCACTCCGACGACTTGAGCTTGATGTCGGCCTTCTGCAGGTCGTCCGCGAGCTTGCCGGTGTGCGATGTCCGTGAGAGGACGGGGTTGAGCCCGGCCGTGATCGATTCGATGAGATCACGCAGCGCGTTGCCCGTCTTCACCCGCGGGGGCGCGGTCACCGCGACGGTGCCACCGTACTGATTGAGACGCCGCGCCATCTCCTCGGCTTCCTTGTTACGCCCGCTCAGGAAGAAGGCGACGAACGCGAGGACCGACGATGCGACGAGCGCGGCAGCGATGAGCGATGCCGGGTTCATGGCCGGTCAGTGACCGAAGAGCGACTCGATATCGCTGGGGCTGGTGGTGGTGTCTCCGGGCGCTGGAACCGCCGGGCCCTTGCTTGCCTCGTAGTTGGGCGTGTAGCTGGAACCGTCCGGCGCCATCTTGCCCCACTCGGTCTGGGGACGGAGCACGTACTTGACGACAAACGGGTGGCCGGGAGCCGTCACCAGCTGGGTCAAGAGCGCGGCCTGGCTGCGTGCCACCTCAACAATGAGCACACTCGGCGTGGCGTTGGCTGCGCTGCTGCTTGTCCCGACGCGGAGCACGGGGATGTCCTGGAAGGCGAAACGCGTTCCCACCGTCGGCGCGCCGGTGTCGACAAGGATATCGATATGGTCGCCGGGCTGAATGTAGTAGCCCACTGAGACCAACTCGCCGCCCAGTGTGGACGCCTGCGCAGCGTTGAGGGTTCCATCGATAGGCGATATTCCGCTCGCCGTCGGGATCGCAAGCGCGACAAACCCCTTCGTTATCTGGGTCTCGACGGACACGGGTGTGCCGGTTCCAGTCGTGGTGGCTGCAGTGAGCGGGGGCGCGGAGAAGAACGCGGGCACCAGCGGGGTGTTCTGCGCGACGGCGACGGTCGTGGTCTTCCCAACGACGGAGCTTGCGGCGGTGTAGGCGTCAGCCGGCACCGCAGTGGTCGGCACCGACGCACTCGCGACCATGTCGGCTGTGATGGCCGTGCCCGCGGGGATGTTTCCCTTGGTCACGATGATGTCCAGACTCTGGCCGCCACCGGACTGCCTGAGTGCGAAGAGCACACCACCAAATGCGAGGGCGGCAAGAACGATTCCCAGAAGCAGGAAGACTCGACTGTTAGGTTTGCTCGCCTGGATGGCCACCTGATCTCCTTAGCGATGTCACATACGGTTGTCGGCGATGTTTGTCACATCGCCTGCGGATCGAGCGATGCCGCTTACACCCGCAGATCGACCCGAGTTTCCCCCAATCTGGACGGAGCCAGATCGCCTTTCGGTAACAAACAGATCGCGCTGCTTGCCATCTTCGCGACGCGCCGCGTCATGACGGCGCGTGAGTGCGGACGTCATTCGTCCTCGAAGCGACCCGTCGCCTGGACGTGCATCAACAGGTTCATGATGTCGTCGCGATACGGCGCAACAGTCGCGATCTTTCGGTATACGCGGAGCGCACCCTTCTGATCGCCGCGGAGGCGGTGCAGGCGGGCAACGCGCTCCAGGTATGAGACCGCGAGGTCGATGTCCTTGTCGTCGAGACAGATGTCGGCGAGGCGAAGCAGTGGAGTCTCGTGGACAGGGTCGGCACGCGAAGCGGCCAGATAGCAGCTCAGCGCGGCGTTGGTCTTGCCCAATGCGCGGCATCTGTCCCCCGCGTCGAGGGCGAGCTCCGCGACCTCTTTGCCGCCCAGGTCGGTCGCGAGGCGCTGCAGCAGCGAGGCGGCCTCGTCGCAGCGTCGGTGGCGGAGCCGGTCGTTGATCTGACGTCGAGCTTCCACGACGTCGGGGTCCGTATCGAACCGCGATTCAGGTACCGAGAGCCCGGTCTCGAGCTCTTCGTCTGCGTCTTCAGCCGGTTCGGCTTCCGCGGCAGGGGGTTCGTCGCGCTGCTTCTTGCCCGGTCGAAGGTTGCGGATGTGCCAGCTCTTGGTGCCGCCGCTTCCGTTGGACGCTCGGGCCGGCGCCGGCTCTGCCGAGCGAACAACTGGCGGCGGGAGTGGTGCGATGGTGCCCGGGTCGGGCGGCGCGGTCGCGGCCTCTGAGAACTCGGTGATATGGAATCCGGCTTTGGGTGCGACGAACGGCGGGGGCTCGCTCGCCGCGGTCTGGGAACCCTGAGGTGCTTCCGGTTCCGCGACGGCGTATTCGCCATCGGTCGCCGCGGGCTCGTCGGCGTCGAAAGACGTCGCGGACCCGTTGCGCCGGAAGAGCGTGAAGCGCCGTTTCGGCGGTTCGGCAAGCTCGGGGTCGGATTCCTCGGGGGCCTGTGGCTCTGCCGCGGCATCGGCCTTGGCCTTGGTATCGGCCTTGGCCTTGGCCTCGGTATCGGCCTCGGCCGCCATCGTCTCCTCCGTGTTCTCAGCGTCCGCCCGGGAGGTCTCCTCCAGGGTGGGCGCCGGATCAGGAGCGGGGGTCACCTCCGCAGATGCGGGTGCCTCGGCGCCGGTGGCTGGGTCTTCGGCAGCGAGCTCTGTGGCTTGGGGTTCGGCGGCCGACATGGGCTCGGCCTTCGCGGCTACCGCCTCGACCTCTTCCGCCGGGGTCTCAGTGACAGGGCTCGCAGCGAGAGCAGTCTCGGCTGGTTCCTCCCCA
>DATMRA010000116.1:0-2418 GCA_035566535.1 Candidatus Acidiferrales bacterium
CATGCGCCTCTACGCGCGGTTGGGCGACGCGTCCGCCGATGTCGGCGGAGACGACGCGGACCTCGAGGCAGCGGCATCGGCTTGTCCGGTGGGCGTGCCGCTGGAAGAGGTCGCGGCGATCGTTCGTCGCATGGCGGTCGGCTGAGTCCGCGGAGCGACCCGCCAGGCACTCACGCCGATCCGGATCAAAAGTTGATCCGGTTGGGGTGAGCCTTGCGGGCGCCTGGTGCGCGGATCGCAATGATCCAGACGCCCTCCCAGCGCCGGGGATGACCACATCCTGCGGCGCGCTGTCGATGCCGGGCGCTGCGGCGCAAACGCCAGGCGGCCGGACGGCAGGGGTTGCGAGTTATCCACATTCTGTATACAGTCTGGGGACATCACACAACATCTAGCGCCAATGGTCAATAGGCTTCTTCGCGGGCTCCGCCGCTGGACAGCTGTTGAATCGGTCCTGGCGCGCATCGCCGGGCAGTTCACCACCTGGCCCGCGGACGACTTCGGAAGGTTCGTCAGCGCCTCGATTGGCACAGGGATGGCAGGCGCGAGCGCGGCCATGCCACCCCTGCTCGAACCTGTGCGGCCGCCTCCTCCTACCTCAATCGCTCCCGCAACTTTCGAGATGCGTTTCATGAAGCTGCACGCCGAGGGGAGGTTTGACGAGATGTGGGACATGCTCGCCGAAGACGCGCAGCGCGCCTGGGGAGGACGGGAGACGTTCATGCGAGACATGCCGCGTCTCGAGGATGATGTCGAGCTGCTCGACATGCAGGTGGTGAGCGTCAAAGTAGTCGAGGGTTGGACCGACCAGGCACATCAACGCACCTACAGCAACGTGGCGCAGATGGTGATGCGTTATCGAGTCAGGCAGCAGTGGCGGGAGTGGACTTTCGATCGCCAGGTCCACCTCGTGCCGGCCGCGGGCGGATGGAGAACATTGTGTTATCCGACAAGAGTCAGAACTGCGGTGGGGCGCTGATATAGTGGGTTGCAAGCCATGCTTCAAGAGACGATCGATGAGCAGCAGCGTGACCTGCGCTGGCATCGCAGGCGTCAGCGCAAGATGACGCCGCGCCGGCTGCTCCAGGAATCCGATGAGCTGCTGTTCTGGGTCGAGGAATGCCTCGTCCAGGAAATTCGGATCGTTCCGGGCTGGTTGGTCGCCCGGCTGATGGTCGTGCTGCGGAACGCACATCCGGAGCTGCCTGGACGCCTCGGACGCGAGCGCCGGCCCGAGCAGGTGATGGAGATCATCTACGACGCGCAGGCCGCCCTGATGGCGCAGGCTTGCAAGAACCGCGGCCCGGCCGAGGTGATCCCTTTGTTTGCTCGCGCCCGCGAGCGAATGCTCAGAGAAGCCGCCACCGTCTAGCGGGATTCGAGCGGTGCGGGTCGATCTACATCTGCACTCGCAGTATTCGCATGACGGCCAGAGCTCGCTTCAGGAGCTGATTCAGCGTTGCGCGGAGTGCGGCCTCGACCGCATCGCGCTGACCGACCACAACACTGTCGAAGGAGCGCTGCTCCTGGCTGACCTGGCGCCCGAACTTGCCATCGTGGGCGAGGAAGCGAAGACGCGTGAGGGTGAGATGATCGGGCTGTTCATCACCAGGCGTATCCCGCCATACCTGCCGGTGGAGGACGTGATGGACATGATTCACGACATGGGTGGGCTCACTTACGTCCCGCACCCGCTCGATCGCCATCGAGCGCACTTCCGCGCCGAGCGAATCGTGGAGCTTGCGGACAGGATCGACATCGTCGAGACGTACAACGCCTGGTGCGAGCCGGCCGCCAACCAGGCGGCGGCGCGGCTTGCCAAAGACCTTGGGAAAGTCACCGCAACTGGCTCCGACGCGCACGCTGCGAGCGAGCTTGGACGCAGCTGGATGGAGATCGAGGACTACACGACCCCGCAGGACTTCCTCGAGAAGCTCCGGAATGCTCGCCATGTCATCACGACGAGCAGCGGAACGCGTCGACGTGCCTGAGCAGCGACCAGAGCTTCTCGTCGCGGGCTCGGTGGCGCTGGATACGCGCGACGGTCCCTTTGGCAAGGTCGTGGAGACGCTAGGGGGATCGGCCGTTTACTTCGCCCTGGCGGCCAGCTTGATAGTCCCTGTGAAGGTGGTTGCGCCGGTCGGGGTCGACGGCGCCAAGCGCGTCGCACAGGCATTCAGCGGACGGACGATTGACATCGACATGCTTTCGATCCTGGAGGCTCCGACTTACCGCTGGCGCGCGCACCAGGAGCACGGACGCAACGTCGATCTGGGCAGCAGCGACGACATCTACGACCTCTGGACGCCGGCAGTGCCCGCGGACTTTGCGGGATGGGCGTTCGTCGGCTCGATGCGTCCAGATCGTCAGGCAGAGCTGATGGCTTTGCTCGGCGGCGTCCAGCTGCTCGCCGCCGAC
>DATMRA010000117.1:0-19890 GCA_035566535.1 Candidatus Acidiferrales bacterium
ACGCGATCGCGATTCTCGTGCTCGGCGCTCCTGTTCTCGCCGCGCTTATCCGGTTGCGCAGCCGGTTTACGGTGACGGTTCTGGAAGAACCGGCCGCCTAGGTGGAGCCATCGCCGGGCGGCCCGCAAGCACGTACGAGTAACCTGAGTAGACGATTTGAGGCGGATCGGATGCATGCGCTTGTCATGAGTCTTGCCGTAGCAGCCACGGTTGCCGTCGCCCCGGGCTGCACAGCCAACGCACTACCGAGCTCGGCGACGCCGTCCTCGGTCGCGCAAGGTCCCGGAGAGCCAACTGCTCACGGCGGTTGCGGCAATACCGAGGTCCATACGGGCCCTATTCCATCGTGGGCTAACGGCGGGTTCTCCGGCCCGTCCACCGGACTCCCGTGGGCCGCGGGTACGCCCTCGACAGCGATTGCGATTCTTTTCGCGACCGAGCTGGTTGCAGGTGGTCAGCGACCGGACGGCAGCAGCAACAAGATTCTCTGGGTTACCGAGACTTCAACCTATCAGCTACGAATCGTTGCGCGTCCCACCGACGGAGCGGGTTCGCCAGTCGCGATCAGTCAGCCAACCACCAATGGCAACCAGGTTCCCTCCATCGTCGACCTCCCCACTGCCGGCTGTTGGACGTTCCACTTGACCTGGGGGGCCACGCAGTCGAGTAGCTCGACGCTTCAGTTGTGGGTCCTGCCTCAACACACCCTGCCCCCAGCCACCTAAGTACTTATCCTGAAACGAAAGCGCTGCGGGTGATTAATCCTTCCTGCTGCGCAGCAGGCAGAACTCGTTGCCCTCCGGGTCTTCCAACACGACCCACGAGACATCCGGGCCCTGACCTATGTCCTTGCGGCGCGCGCCGAGTGACAACAGCCTTTCCAGTTCCTCGGCCTGCTCACATCCCGAGGGATGGAGGTCGAGGTGGAGGCGGTTCTTCACCGTCTTGCCCTCAGGCACGGGGATGAAGCTCAGCGCCAGCGCTGCGTCCTCGCTGCCGTCCGACGAGACCCACCAGAAGCCATGCTCGTCGTAGACCGCGGGCCAGTCGAGGACGCGGGACCACCACGCCGCCTGGGCTTCGGAATCGCGGCAGTCGACGACGATTTCGTGCAGAACGCTGGCCATCGCACCTCCTTGTCCGGTCGGGCGGGCCGGAGATGGCGCGCCAGGCGGCAGTGTGGCACGTCAGTTCGACCGGTGCCGACTCCCGCGTTTTCTGACTGCGAACCAAGCGTAGAGACCGAGAAGTGCCAGGAACACGGCGATAACTGCACCCCAGAAAACCAGCGCCACACCGGCGGATTGCTGTAGCGGTGCAATGTCCACTGCGGTCATGACGGGCATCCTAGCTGGGGGAACCTCGAAGGTCCTTGGCCGTCCTTCCGCTCGCTGCCCGAAAACGCCTCCACATCAGGCCAAGCATGGCGCCGGCGATCGCCGTCCCGACGAGTGCCGCAATGAGGATGTGCACAGTGTCTGGGCCGCAGGGTCCAAGAATCTTGATTAAGACGCACCGGCCGCCACGGGGACAAGGTGGGGTGTTGTCACACAAGGTGGTCAAGCCGAAAGCGGCGAGCGTAACGGCCGCTCCAAGTGCTCCCGCCATAGCCGCTCCGAAGATAGCCGCGAAAGCCCGCACCCCTCTGGCCGACCCTCGTGCCCTCGTAATCGGTGCGCCTCTCACGCGCGCGGTCCAGGCACCGGAGCTGTCGGCACCGGTGGCGATCGGTCGACGCTGTGCGGCTGCAGAGCGAACACCGTCTCGACGACCGTCACGACGACGAGCACGCTCATCATGGTGACGAGAAGCACGATTGCGAGCTGCCGCCAGTTGCGCCGTCCACGCAGTGCGATCCACGCGATCACCCCCACCGGCCAGGCGAAGAGGAGCACCAGCATCCAGACGATCCGCGTCTCTCCGTTGAGGTCATCAGCCCGCAAGATGTCGACGATGGCGGTGACCCAAGGGCCCACCGTCGCCAACAGCAAGAACAGCAGCAGGTTGGGGAGGATCACCGAGAGGTACACGGCACCCCCAATGGTGCGACTCGACGGCGCATCAATCAAAGGCCTGGTGCACGAGACACGGCGCGCCGGCGCGCCAACGGCGGTCAGCCAGTCGTCATTGCGCGCAGGGCGAAGAGCAGCGCGGCCACCGCGCCGCCTACCACCCACAGCGGCTCCTGGCGCCCGCGTCTGCTGCCGATGACCATCGCGACCGGCAGCGCGAGCAGGGTGGCCGCGCCATAGAACCAGTGCAGCACCGGCGGACGATGCCCGGCGATCACGAGCACGATGCCGATCGCCACCTGCACAGCGATGGCGGCCAGGGTCAGCCGCACATACACGCGCACCACCGGTACCGTCTGCGCGCGACGCAACCCGACCAGCGCGACAAGAACGCTCGACGCGACGACGAGGGTGACGATGAGACCAACCTGGCCGTGCACCGACACTGCCGATCAGCCCAGCCCGGTCATGGCCGGTACCGAGGTTGCGTCTCCGGCGGCGCGGACTGCGAAATCGAGTACAGCAGCATCAGCGCTGGGATGAGGAAGAGCGACCCGACGGAGAGCGATATCACGAGAAAGAACAATGTGGTGTTGGGCGCCGCAGCGCTCGTCACGGTCGCGGCACCGACGAGCAGGTCGGGGTACTGTCCGGCTCCCCATCCCCAGAGCACGGCCACGACGGCGAGTGCAGCGGTGACGCGCACTGCAAGGTAGCTGCGCCGTAGCAATAGCACGAGCGACACGATCCCAAACAGGGCTGTGGCCGCGATGAGCGGCAGGCCTCGACCGGTGAGGCCGGCGAACAAATGCGGCGCATCGGCGCGCAATACCGCGATGCCCGCCACTGCCGTCAGGCCTGTCACGACACCCATCAACAGCGCTCGCGATCGGAACCACTCGGCCACGTCAGACTCGCCGACTCGACGGGCGTCGGCTGTCAGGTACACGGCGGCAAGATAGGCGGCGACCTCCACCGCGAGCACGCCACCCAACGCCGACGTCGGGTTGAGCCAACTGCCGATCACATCCCCGCGCGCGGTGCCGAGCGGTACGCGGCCCGACGCGATCGCGCCCGCCACCGTGCCAAGGAAGAACGGCGTGATCACGGATGACAGGGCAAACGCTGCGCCGAACACGCGCTGCAACGCCAGATCCGTGACCGCCCCGCGAAAGGCGAACGCGGAGCCGCGGAGGATCACTCCGAAGGCGACCGCAGTCAGCGGGATGTACAGCGTCGAGCCGACCGCCGCGAACACCGTTGGAAAGCCCGTCCACACCACGACCAGCGCGAAGATCAGCCAGACGTGGTTGGCCTCCCACACCGGCCCGATCGACGCGGCGATCCGGTGCCGACGCGCTTCTCCGCGCTGCGCAGATCCAGAGAACAGATCCCAGAACCCCGCGCCGAAATCGGCGCCTGCCAGCAGCACGTACGCCGTGATCCCTCCCCACAGGAAGCCCAGGACGACGTTGGCGAGCATCAGACGGCCACCCCTGTAGCACCGTTTCCGTTGGATCGCGCAAGCCTGCGCAGCACAAAGACGGTGACGCTGGTCAGCACCGTGTACACGACCACAAGTGCCACCAACCCCCAATACAGCCCGGGCGCGGGATTGACCGCGTCGGCGGTTCGCATCACTTCATAAACAATCCACGGCTGCCGGCCCACCTCAGTCACGATCCAGCCGCTCTCCATGGCGACCACCGCGGCCGGGCCTGCCACGATTGCCGCGCGCAGGAACCAGCACGACGCGGGCGCTCGCCGGCCGCGCACCCACGACCCCAGCAGCCACGCACCCAATCCCAGCAGCAGAAACCCGATGCCGACCATGACATTGAAGGCCAGGTGGATCAGGGTCACAGCCTCAGGACGGTCCTGCGGCGGCACGCTATCCAGACCCTGCACCGTCGCGTTGATGTCACCTTTGGCCAGAAAGGCGAGGACGTGGGGTAGCACGATTGCGTAGCGCAGCTGCCCGTTGATGAAGATCCCGCCGATGTGCTCACCCGCGCCGACCTCTGCGTGCGCCAGCCCTTCCATCGCCGCGAGCTTCACCGGCTGATTATCGGCAACCTCGCGCGCGGCGATGTCGCCCACAACGATCTGCGCGGGGGTGAGCGCTGTGGCGATGATGAGCGGGAGCAGCAGTCCAACCTTGTGGTAGCGGTCGCGCCGGCCGCGCAGCATCGCGACGGCGTACACGCTTGCGATGAGAAATCCGGTGACCATGAACGCCGCCAGGATCATGTGCCCCGTCTCCACCGGCGTTGCTGCATTCAACATCGCGGTCAGTGGCTGTGGATCGGTCACCTGACCGTTCACGAGGATGAAGCCCTGCGGGTTGTTCATCCACGCGTTGGCGGTGACCACGAAGAATGCCGACGCCACACCGGCAATGGCGATGGGCACTCCGCTGGCCAGGTGCACTTTGGGTTTCAGCCGATCCCAGGCGTAGAGGTAGATGCCGAGAAAGATCGCCTCGATGAAGAACGCGAAGCCCTCGAGCGCGAACGGGAGGCCGTAGACGGAGCCGAACTTCCCCATCAGCCCCGGCCAGAGAAGGCCCATCTCGAACGAGAGGATCGTCCCCGACACGGCGCCGACTGCGAAGAGCACGCCGGCGACCTTGGCCCACTTTCGGGCTAGGCGCATCGAGTCGGGGTCGCCGTGTATCCCGCGCCACTCCGCGATGAGTATCAGTACGGGGAAGCCCACCCCGAGGCAGGCGAAGACGATGTGCCAGCCCAACGACAGCCCCATTTGCGCACGCGCCGCACCGAGGTTCGAGGAGGCGTCAGCGACGAGGCCCACGCGGGCAGCCTAGCCGCTCGGAATCGAACCGCGCCTAGCGAGGATCGGCCCGGTCGATGTTCCAGTGCCGTGAGACGGTGACGAGCCAGCCGTCGTCGGAACGAGGCTGCAGAGCAAACCGGCTGATGGTGCGCTGGCCACCCTCATAGTCGCCGTAGAGCAGGTCGATCATCAGCGGCTTGCGGTCCTTGATCAAGCCGGCCGCGGTGAGGAACTCCGGCGCGGCGGGATCGCGGAATGCTCCCTGCCAGAACCCTATGTCGCCTGCAGGAACGTACAGATCGCGCGTCAACCGGCGGAAGCCGTTCAGGGCGGTGTGCTCGACGGTGGCGCCGGTCTGAAATTCGACGAACGACCAGCCGTGCAACACGGCGATGCCGCTGCCCACATTGCGCAGCGACATCACCAGATACACCGCGTTGTCGGTCACCTCGGCTGCACCGCTGCCACCCGATACGTGCACAAAGTATCGATCCGCGAAGCCGACCTTCTGCATGGCGTCGTCGAGCTTCGACGGCATGAGCAGCGGGCGCAGACCTGCGAGCAGGGAGCGCTCGGCCAGCCGAGCCACGCGGTTCCCTGAGCGCACCGACGCAAACGTGGCCACCGCCAGGACGAGCGTGCCGCCCGCCGTCGCGAGCGCTGAGATGGTGACCCAGTCAGCCATCTGTCACCGCATGTTGCTCACAGCTCACGTGGGACCACGTAGTCGACGATGTCGGCGTCCCCGGGAAGGAGGTCGCGCCAGCGTGCGACGTCGATATGCAGGGTGGCGAGCGCGCCGGTCGGAAAGTCCTCCAAGACCTGGCCGCGCTTGGCCCCGTTCGCCGCGAGCGTCAGGGCGAGATCCTGGAGACCCGGGTTGTGGCCGATGAGCAGCACCGACTCAATGGGGTCTGGAACCCTGCGCAGACGGTCCAGCAGCTCATCGGCTGACGCGGCGTAGAGGCCGTCTTCGATGAGAGTCTTCTTGGGCGAGCCCAGTGCGGGGGCCAGAAGCTCGAGCGTCTCCCGGGCCCGCGTCGCGGACGAGCACAGCACCATGACGGGCGTCACCTGCTGCTGCCGCAGATGTTTGGCCAGCTTCTTGGCGGCCCGCCGGCCGCGCGGCGCGAGCGGCCGGTTGTGGTCGCCGCGCCCGATGTCCTCCCAGCTGGACTTGGCGTGACGCAGGATGTGGAGGGCCTTCACCAGCGGCTACGCGCCACGCTTGGCGCGCGCCGGCTTGGCAGCCTTCGGGGGCAGAGCCCGCGCAAAGTCGAGTGAACGCGCGATCTCCGCGCGGGTGGCCTTTTGGCGCTTCGCCCACCCGGGCGGGAGCGTGACGTAGCCCTTCATGGCGCGGCCGGGCATCGGCGCGAAATCGGAGCCACCCTCCGTCAGAAGGCGGTTGCGCTCGTCGTCAGTGGTCCGGACGAAGAGGTCGTCCCCGAACAGTCCGCTGAACATGTTGCCGTTCACGAACGCCGCCAGGTTCCCAAACATGGGCCGGGCGGTGACCGCAGGGTCATTCGGCAGGAGCGCCTGAAACGCGTCGCGTGCGGCTGTGCTGGGGCGGGGCATTGGGCCGCCGGACGTCGGGCTCACAAGGACCGATTGTCTCGCAGGAATCAACCTATTCGTGCACAGGCGGCCTAGTGTTCGAGACTGCGACCGAATACGGAGACTCGAAACATGGCACCAGAAGCGATCAACACGGAGAGGGCCCCCTCCGGACGAGGCAATTACAGCCAGGCCATCGTTGCCGGAGATCTCGTCTTCTGTTCGGGCACCGTGGGGCTCGACGCGGCCACCGGCACGTGGCCGGACGGAATCGAAGCGCAGACCGAGCTGGCGCTCCAGAACCTCGCCGCGGTACTGGCGGCGGCAGGATCCTCCATCGAGAACTGTGTCAAGGTCACCGTCTTCCTCACGGATGCGACGCACGCGGCTGCCGTCAACGAGATCTACCGGCGCCACATGCCGGACCCGCCGCCGGCACGGTCCGCGCCGGTGGTAAGCGGCTTTCCCGTGCCTCAGGCGTTGATCTCGATCGATGCGATCGCCACTCGAGCCTCGGGATGACACGGGTTGCGTTCATCGCATTGACCGCTTGGATTGCTGCGCTGGGTCTCAGCGCGTGCTCGACCGACACTTCGCAGCTCTCGGTCGGCTATCAGCGATACACATTCACGTGCTGCTAGGCTTCGGACACGCAACGCACGTGGGTCCCGGGCGAGACCCTCACCCTGCATTGGATATCGGAGCCTGCCGGCACCACACCCGACAGCAGCGCCGCGCGCATCACGCTGACGGCGGTTCTGACCGGCCCGTATCCGAATGCCAATGCGTTGAAGGCGGGCGGCTCACCGCGCGTGACGCTTTCAGCTACTCCGATCGTCACAACCGATCGCGCCAACATGAATGCGGCGAGCAATATCGCGCTGCCGACCAGCCTTCCTGCCGGGTTCTACAACGTCGCAAACAGCATGGAACTCGTTAGTAGCAAAGCCAGCGGCGCGACCGTCATTCAGGTGTCGCCCGCGGGTGGCTGAACAGTTCGCGCCAATAAAGGTCGCGGCGAGGAGGTAACCGATATGACCACCACAGAACACTGGACCGAAGCACCCGACGAGCACGACTATCCCGCCGCCGAGGACTACCTGAGCCTGCTGGTGTCGCCGAAGGCCGCGCACAGGATCGCGGGCGAGCTCGAATCCGCCCCTATCGAGCACCGCAAGGCCAAGGACCTCCTCCGGGCCAGCGCTCTGCCAATACTCGCGCCGGACAACGTCCACGTGGCCAAGGACCTGGACAAGGTGCGCAAGGGAAAGCCGCTGTCACCGGTGTTGCTGGTGCGCGGCAAGCTCGCGTCCGGGGTGGCGCTGACGATCGCGGACGGATACCACCGCATCTGCGCTAGCCATCACCTCAATGAGGATGCGGACATCCCCTGCCGGATCGTCGACTTCTCGCCGGCGTGAGCTGGCGCTTCCATGGGTAGCTTGAGTCTGTGAGCAACAACGTTCGCGACCGCGTCACGCACCTCGATGCCCGCGGTGTCGACGCCGATGCATGGCGCCTGGTTGCCGCTCTGTGCATGGTGGCGCTCTTCATGGCGGGCGAGATCGTGGTCGGCGTACTTGCCCGGTCGCTCGCCCTTCTTTCAGACGCCGCGCACATGCTCACCGACGTCGGCGCGATCGGGCTCTCCATCGTGGCCTTGTACCTGGCCCGGCAACCGTCAGCGGGCCGCCTTACCTTTGGGCTCAAGCGCGCCGAGATTCTTGCGGCGCTCATCAACGGTGCAGCGCTCCTGGTGCTCGCCGGCGTCGTCGTCTTTGAAGCGGTGCGAAGGCTCTCCAGCCCGCAATCGGTCCAGGGCGTCGCGGTCATCGTTACGGCCGCGGTTGGCATTGCGGTCAACATCGCGGTCATCTGGCAGCTGTCTCGAGCCAATCGGCGCAGCCTCAATGTCGAAGGCAGCTTCCGCCACATCGTCACCGACCTCTACGCGTTCATCGGGACGCTGGTCGCCGGCGTCGTGATCGTGACGACCGGGTTCGCGAGAGCAGACGCCGTCGCCTCGCTCGTGGTCGCGGTGCTCATGGTGTACGCGGGTGTTCGGCTGCTGTGGCAGGCAGGGCGGGTGCTGATGGAGGCTGCACCGGCTGGGATTGATCCCGAACAGGTCGGCCGGGCTCTCGCCGATCACCCGCATGTCGTCAACGTCCACGATCTGCATGTGTGGGAGGTGACGTCTGGCTTTCCTTCGTTGTCAGCCCACGTCCTGGTGCATCCGCGGGACGACTGTCACGCGATCCGCCTCGAACTCGAAGGTTTCCTCCATGAGCGCTTTGGGATCGACCACACCACGCTGCAGGTCGATCACGCTCCGCCCGAGTTTCTCGAGGTGGGAGGCCTCACCGCTTCGACACGGCGTGCGGCCCATTAGTCACGACGCGAGCGTTGCCTCGATGCCACGAACGTCGCCGTCTTCGTCAACCAGCACGGTGACGTCGACGTAGCCGAGGCGCGCGAGGTCGTCGCGGAGCGCGTCGGCCTGCTCGCCGCCGAGTTCGAGCAGGAGCGCGCCACCGCGCCGGAGGAAGCGCAGGGAGTCGACGACCGCGCGTCGCAGAATGTCGGAGCCGTCGGGGCCGCCGTCGTACGACAGCGGCGACTCGAACGTGAAAGTGTCGCGTTGCAGCAGCGGCAGCTCGGGCGTCGGCACGTACGGTACGACGCCGACGACGACATCGACGCAACTTTCGAGCGTGCGCGGGAGCGGGGCGAACAGATCGCCTACATAGACGTCCACGCCGTTTGCGCTCGCGCACGCAACGGCACGCTCGTCGATGTCGGAGGCGACGACGCGGGCGCGGGGTCGGTACGTAAGCAGGGTCTTGGCCACCGCGCCGCTTCCGGTGCAGAGATCGATCGCAGCACCGTCCTCCGGCAGACGCTCGACGGCGCGGCGCGCCAGCGGCTCGCTCTGCCAGCGCGGGACGTAGACACCGGGGTCGACGCGGACGTCCACGCCGCAAAACGAGACCCGCCCAGTGATCCAGGCGAGCGGCTCGCCCGTGAGACGACGCGCCACGAGCGCATCGAGCCTGTCGACATCGCCGGCGGCACAGGCGAGCAGCTCGTCCGCCTCCTCCGCCGCGGCGATGAACCCGGCACGTGAGAGCAGCGCGGCGAGGGCCGCGAGGTCGTCCGGCGCGGAGGCTCGCACGAGCCGATCTTAGGCCGCGGTGCTGGCGGAGTATCGTTGCCCCTCATGCCGAACGAATGGCCTGCGCTCCCGTACGCGGACTGGCGCGACACACGCGACACCCTGCACATGTACACGCAGGTGATCGGCAAGCTGCGTCTGGCACTGAGCCCGTTTGAGCCTGAATGGGCGCACGTCGCACTGTACGTCTCGCCCCGCGGGCTCACCACATCGTCCATTCCCGTCGGTCTGCGCACGTTCGATGCGGAATTCGACTTCATCGATCACGTGCTCGTTATACGCACCAGCGACGGCGACATCGATCGCCGCCCGCTGGGGGGGACCGTTGCGGATTTCTATCAAGACGTGATGCGCACGCTGGAGCGCATGGGCGTGGATGTGGCGATCTCCGAACTCCCATCGGAGGTTTCGGATCCCATTCCATTTCCCGACGACCGAACCCACCACACCTACGATGCCGCGCAGGTTGGGCAGTTCCACGCCGTGCTCTCGCTGGTTGACCTGGTGATGAAGGAACACCGCGCCCACTTCCACGGACGGACGACGCCTGTGGAGTTCTTTTGGGGAACGTTCGACATCGCGCTCATGCGCTACTCCGGCCGGCTGATCGAGCCGCCGCGAGACGCAGGCATCATCCGGCGTGTGGGCGCCGACGCGGAGGCGATCTGCGCGGGGTGGTGGCCCGGTGACGAGCGCGTCCCGCACCCCGCGTTCTACGCATATGCCTTTCCCCCGCCCGACGGCATCGAACGCGTCTCGATCCAACCTGCGGGAGCCGCGTTTGACGCCGCGTCCGGCGAGTTCCTGCTGCCGTATGACGCAGCCCGTGCAGAGCCGGATCCGCGGCGCGCCATCCGGGAATTTCTCAGCAGCACCTACGAAAGAGCGGCGGAACTGATGGGCTGGGACCCTGAGCTGACGCGGGTCATCACGGCAGCCACGCCAGTCACGTAGCGCGGTTGTTGCACCGGTGACCATCTGCGCGACCTGCGGCCGCGACAACCCGGCAGACGCCGGGTTCTGCAACGGCTGCGGTGCTGCGCTGGCAGTCGCGACCGCACCCCGTGAGCAACGCAAGACCGTCACCGTGCTCTTTTGCGATGTCACCGGGTCCACCGCCATGGGTGAGCGACTGGATCCCGAGAGCCTCCGCCAGGTCATGCGCCGCTACTTCGATGCGGCGCGCCGCGTGATCGAGCATCACGGGGGCTCGGTGGAGAAATTCATCGGTGACGCGGTCATGGCCGTCTTCGGCGTTCCCGTTTTGCACGAGGACGACGCGCTGCGCGCGGTCCGCGCCGCTGTCGGTTTGCGCGACAGCCTGGCTGCGCTGAACAACGAACTGGAACGCGACTACGGCACCACTGTGACTCTCCGCACTGGCGTCAACACCGGACAGGTGGTGACCGGTACTGAGGAGCGGCTCGCAACCGGAGACGCCGTCAACGTGGCCGCTCGTCTCGAGCAGGCGGCTGCTCCGGGAGAGATCGTGATCGGCCCGGAGACGTGGCGTCTCGTGCGCGATGCGGTGACAGTCGAACCGATGGAACCGATCGAGCTCAAGGGCAAGGCCATTCCGGTGACGGCATACCGGCTGCTGCAGGTCAGCGGCGGCGCGCTCCCGAGGGGCGGCGGCGTCGACGCGCCGCTGGTCGGTCGTGGCAATCAGTTGAGGATGCTCACAGATGCTTTCGCCAATGTTGTTGGCGGACGATCGTGCAGCTTGTTCACCGTCCTGGGTACTGCCGGAGTGGGCAAATCACGCATGGCAACCGAGTTCCTGCAGGACGTCGATGCCACGGTTCTGAGCGGCCGTTGCCTTTCATACGGCGAAGGCATCACGTACTGGCCCGTGGTCTCGGTAGTCAAGCAGCTGCTGGATCACGAAAACGGAGGGGGTGCCGTCGATCTCCTGACGCGCGACGGAAACGTCGCTGCAGCAATCAACGTGATGCTGGGCGAGCAGTCAGGTGCGACATCACCAGCCGAGATCGCGTGGGCTGTGCGCAAGCTCTTGGAGAGCTCCGCAGACGCCAAGCCGCTGGTGGTCGTCTTTGATGATTTGCACTGGGGTGAGCCGGCACTGCTTGACCTCATTGAGCACATCGGGGATCTCAGTCGCGACGCTGCCATCCTGGTTCTCTCTTTGGCCAGGCCCGAGCTGCTCGACCGAAGGCCGGGGTGGGGCGGCGGCAAGTTGAACGCGACCACCGTCCTGCTCGAACCGCTCAACGCTGCCGAGACTGACGCCCTCATCGGCGAGCTGCTCCCAGACGACAGCGACCTTGACCCGCAGGTGCGTGCGCGTGTGCGCGATATGGCTGCGGGCAATCCACTCTTCGTCGAGGAGGTGCTGGCGCTGATGCGAGAGTCGAGCAGCCAGGACGTCGTCGTTCCGCCCAACATCCAGGCTTTGCTGGCCGCCCGGCTCGATCAGCTCCGGCCTGAGGAACGCGGCGTGCTGGAGCGCGGATCGATCGAAGGTCAATCGTTTCATCGTGGTGCTGTGCAGGTCATGGCGCCGGATGAACTCGACGTGTCCGGAAAGCTGATGACGCTGGTGCGGAAGGATCTGGTGCGCCCGGATCGAGCGGTGTTCGCCGGCGAGGACGCCTTCAAGTTCCGCCACCTGCTGATTCGCGATGCGGCCTACGAGGCGCTCTCCAAAGCCGAGCGAGCTGAGCTGCACGAGTGCTTCGCCGGATGGCTGCGACAGCGCACCGGGGATCTTGCAGAGCTGGACGAGATCATCGGCTATCACCTGGAGCAAGCCTTCCGCTACCGAGCCCAGCTCGGCCCCGTGGACGAGAGGGCTCGCAGCCTTGCTGCTGCCGCAGCCGAGTGCCTCGACCTCGCCGGCCGGCGGGCGCTGGATCGCGGCGACATGACAGCAGCCGTGAACCTCCTGGAGCGAGAGCGCGGGCTCAGGCCCGCCCAGGAACTCAACCTCGCGCTCGAGGTGAGCCTCATTTGGGGACTGGCGGCGTGCGGCAGGCTGAACGATGCCATCGCGCGTACAGACGACGTCGCGGCCAACTGTTCCGCCGTCGGTGATCGGGTCGGTGAGCTCCGAGCGAGGCTGACTGGAGCGATGTGGCGCACCAACGTCGACCCCACGGGCTATGAGGCCGCGCTGCGCGATTTGGTGGAGCAGGCCCGGCCGTTTCTCGAGCGCAGCGGTGACGATGCGGCTCTAGCCTCTCTCGAGTTCGCCGCCAGCTTTGTCAACTACTACAGCTGTCGGTTCGGCGCCGCCCTCGCCGCGTGCACACGATCGATTGAACTTGCGCGGCAGGCGGATGAACGCTGGCTGGTGCGGGAATGCCGTGACATGGCTGCGGGTTCGGTGGCCTTCGGACCCACCCCTATTGACGAAGCACTGCAGTGGCTCGAAAGCGCGCGGGCGGAAAGCGGCGCCTTTCAGCCCGGCTTTGATGTCAGTCGCGCGACGCTGCTGGCCTACCTGGGGCGTCTCGATGAGGCGCGCTCCCTGTTTGCGGAGACGGTCAACCAGATGACCGAGCGCGGATTCACGACGTGGGTCGCTATGTCGTGCCAGGTGCCGTGGCAGATCGAGATGTTGAGTGGCGACCCGGTTGCAGCTGAACGCGTGGCCAGACAGGGCTGCGAGCTACTCGAGCAACTGGGCGAGCGCGCCTGGATGTCCACAGTCGCCTGCCAGCTTGCGGAGTCGCTCTACAGTCTCGGTCGCTACGAGGAGGCAGAAGAGTGGACGCTTCGCGGCGTCGAGTTGGGGGGCAGCCACGACGTGTTGACACAGCTCATGGGCCTGCAAATGCGTTCCAAGCTGCTCGCCCGGCGCGGTGACCAGAGCGCTGCGCTCAGTGCCGCCGAAGAGGCGGACAAGCTAGCTGCGACCACTGACGCCTGGGTCGTACACGGTGACGCTGCACTCAACATGGCGGAGGTGCAGTATCTCGTGGGGAACCCATCGCGTGTCGCACAGGAAGTGCAACGCGCTATCAACCACTACGAGCGACGAGGGGCCACCGGGTGCGTGACGCGGGCGCGGAGCCTCGCCGCGACATGGACGATTTGAGCAGACTGAGTTCACTGTGCCACGCCCGCACTCAAGCGATGCAGGACACCCACACAACCTGTCGCCAAGAACTTCCGGTCGGACCCGTCACGGGCACATATCCAAAGCGGACCGGTGCGCTCATCCCCAGAGTGGTCAAGCAAGCGGGGCGGCCGCTCTGACGCCAGCTCGCGTCAACTCCTTGCCAGGCAACGTCAACCGGAATCGCGTAAACCCAGCCCCCGACACTGGCACTCGCCTGATCGACACCCACGTACGCCGTTGCCGTGACCGCCGTTACATTCGCATCCGTTCGTAGCGCGTAGCCCAAGAGAGCGGCCGCCGCGATCGTCGCGACCCAAATGACCGCCGCCAACAGCAGCTGACGTCGTGGCATTTCACTCCCCCGTTGTTTCCGATGATGGCCTGGGTCTCTTGCGTCGTTCGAGTACTTCAAAAAGGGCCGCGCAATGGGCCTCATCCTAGTCTCACCCCGGCCTGAGGCCGTGCCATATCAGCGTTCGGCGTCCCTTACAAGTGGTGAAGCCGGATACGCGCGATTCCCGGTGGGTCACCTAACTCTTGGATCGCCCCGAGGCCTGTGGTACGGTGCGGCCGGGCCAAGGTAAGTAAGAGGGATTACAGACGATGGGTATGCGCCTGACAGCCGTCGCCGCGGTGGCCAGCGTGGGCGCCGCAGTGGCTGGTTCCTTGGGTGGATTCGCTGCCGCTGCTGCAGGCGTCACCTCGCACCCGGCGCCGGGCGCGCAGCACGCCGAGGTGACCGCCAACGCGCATTTCGACACCTCGCCGCCCATGCGTTCAGTCCACGCCGTAGGCACTCCCGGGACCGCCCACCCTGCTCACCGCAACGGTCGCGGCCCGAACGCCCCGACGTCCAGCCAGTCATCCGCGAACACGAGTGGCTCGAGCGCGACGCCCCGCATCCCGTCGACCACGGTGAACTTCCGTGGCATCGGCGCCAATGGGTCAGCGCCTCCAGACAACGATGGCGCGGCGGGCACGACGCAGTTCGTCGAGCTGGTCAACCAGGAATACGAGGTCTTCAACAAGTCGGGCGGCGTGGTGCAGGCCGCGCGGAACACCAACACGCTCTGGTCGGGTTTCGGTGGCGATTGCGAGACGCACAACGACGGCGACGGCACCGTCCTGTGGGATTCGATGGCGCAGCGCTGGTTCATCCAGCAGTTCACGATCGACACGACGCTCAACATGTACAACGACTGCATCGCGATCTCAACCAGCGCCGACGCCACCGGCACATGGAACCGATACAGCTTCGCGTACTTGAACTTCCCTGATTATCCGAAGACGGGCGTGTGGCCCGATGCGTACTACGCCAGCTTCAACCTCTTCGATTCAACCGGGTCGGTCGGCCTCGGCGCGGAAGTGTGCGCCTGGGATCGCACCGCGATGTTGAACGGGACCGCGGCCACGCAACAGTGCTTCATGGCCACGAGCAGCGGCGAGCACACACTGCTGCCGGCGACGCTGGACGGCACGACGCCGCCTCCTGCCGGCGACCCCGAGTGGTACGTCGGGCTTTCCCCGAACGGCGGCAGCGCGCTCGGCTACTACAGGTTTCATGTCGACTGGACCACGCCGCTCAACAGCACGTTGAGCACGGAAACCGATCTTGCGGTGAACGCGTTCAGCCAGGCCTGTGGCGGCGGCACCTGCATCCCGCAGTACCGCACCAGCCAGCGACTCGATTCGCTTGGGGATCGCCTCATGTTCCGGCTCGCGTATCGCAACTTCGGCGATCACGAGGCGATGGTGGTCACGCACAGCATCACCGCTGGCACCTCCGTGGGCCCGCGCTGGTACGAGCTGCGCCCGAGCGGAAGCAATCTGACAGTCTTCCAGCAAGGCACGTACGCACCCGACAGCAAATATCGATGGATGGGGTCGATTGCCATGGACCAGTCGGGTGACATGGCGCTCGGCTACAGCGTCAGCAGCGGTTCGGTGCGCCCGGGCATTCGCTACACCGGCCGTCTTTCGACGGACGCCCTCGGGACCATGCCGCAAGGTGAGGTGACGATCGTCACCGGGGCCGGATCGCAGAGTGGACAGAGCCTGTCGCGCTGGGGTGACTACACCGAGATGACCGTCGACCCCACCGACGACTGCACATTCTGGTACGTCAACCAGTACCAGCCATCGACCGGCGCCTTCAACTGGGCGACGCGAATCGGAGCCTTCAAGTTCGCGCAATGCGGCGGCACCGTCACCAACGACTTCTCGATAACCGCGAACCCGAACACCATCACCGTGAATGCCGGGAGCAACGGAACGTCGACCATCAACACCGCGGTCATCAGCGGATCCGCGCAGACGGTGTCGCTCACGGCGAGCGGGCTCCCGAGTGGCGCCAGCGCCAGCTTCAACCCAACGAGCGTCGCCGCAGGCAGCAGCTCCCTTATGACGATCACGACCCTGGCGTCGACCGCGAGCGGCACGTACACGGTGACCGTGACCGGCACCGGCACGTCGGCCACGCACGTCACCACCGTCAGCCTCACGGTGTCGGGGTCGCCTCCCCCACCCGGCTGCCCGGCGTCCTGGACATGCGCTGACATCGGCAACCCGACACCGGCCGGCAGCGAGACGGTGAACAGTGGCAGCTGGACGATCAACGCCGGTGGCTCCGACATCTTTGTCGGCGCTGATCAATTCCGCTACGAGTATCAGTCGCCCGGTGGGACGAGCAATACTGTCGCAGCACACATCACCGGCCAGAGCAACACGAACGCGTGGGCAAAGGCGGGCGTGATGATGCGCGCCGACGCCACTGCCGGATCTCCGCAGTTCTCGGTGCTGATCACGCCAGGCAACGGCATCTTCGTGGAGTACCGCTCGACAGCAGGAGGCACGACGACGCGGGCGGGGACGGCCACAGGGAAACTACCGCCCCAGTACATCTGGGTTGTGCGCAGCGGCACCACCTTCACCGGGTACTACGGCAGCACCAACAATTTCAGCGCGGCGACCAAGCTATTTTCCCAGACCATCTCTGCGATGTCCGGAACTGTGCTCGAGGGGCTGGCGGCCACCTCGCACAACACCAGCGCGCTGTGCACGGTGACGATGGACTCGGTGAGCGTCAGCTGACTTCCAACCAAGAACCGCACGCGGCGATACGCCTTGGTGCGCCGGCGCCGCAGCTCAAGAAAGCTCCGCGAGGCCCTCGACTACCCAGTCCTTGAGGGCGTCGGATTGGCAGAAGGGGGCGCCGTCCGCCTCTGCACGCGCCAGCACCTGGTCCGCCGTGGCGCCTGCCTTGAGCCCAGCGTAAAGGTAGATCACGGCTGAGGACCGAGGGCCCGTGCGGCACGTCACCAACGTCGGCCGCGGCAGCCGGTCGAGCGCCGCCACGTGCTGTCGAGCCAGGTCCATATCCATCACCCGCGGTGGGTCGGACACGACGTTCGCCGACTCGGGGACCGCGGCCTCGACATCCGCATATGACATGCCCCCTTCCATTGCGGCGAACTCGTCGCCGCACAGGTACAGCCACGAGGCGGCCTTCGCCTCTTGGGCGAACGCCTGAGGATCGGCGATCATCCCGCGGTTGTGTTTGAGATCCGTGGGGCTTTGGAATTCGGTCATGGCCGCAGTCTACTCTCAGCCCCGAGGCCTCGCGACACGCCCGAGGGACGTCGCCGGACGGTGCTACGCTCTTGGACAGCCCCGGAGGTGTGGTCGTGATTTTCGAGCAGTACTACCTCGAGTGCCTTTCGCAGGCCTCGTACCTGATCGCTGATGAGACGACGGGACGTGGGATCGTTGTTGATCCCCGGCGCGATATCGAGCAGTATCTCGAGTCTGCGAAGGAGCACGATGCCACGATCGAGCTGGTCGTCGAGACGCACTTTCACGCCGACTTTCTCTCCGGTCATCTCGAGCTCGCCAAAGCCACAGGCGCAGAGATCGCATTTGGCTCGCACGCAAATCCCGAGTTTGTGGCGCGCGCGCTGCACGATGGTGAGCGCATCTCGCTCGGCCAGGTGACTCTCGAGATCCGCGAAACGCCCGGACACACGCCGGAATCGATCAGCATCGTTGTGTACGAGCACCCCGACGACATGGTTCCCTACGGAGTGCTCACCGGCGACACGCTGTTCATCGGCGATGTCGGACGGCCGGACCTGCTCTCATCGGTCGGGGTGACGTCCTATGACCTCGCGAACATGCTCTACGACTCGCTGAACCACAAGCTCATGACACTGCCGGACGTGACCCGCGTCTTCCCGGGTCACGGCGCCGGCTCGGCCTGCGGCAAGAACCTGTCCACCGATCTGTCGTCGACCATCGGCGAACAGCGCGCATCGAACTATGCCCTGCAACCGATGTCGCGCGATGAGTTCGTCAGCGTCGTGACCGAGGGTCAGCCCACGGTGCCGGCCTACTTCGGTTACGACGCTCTCCGTAACCGCGAGAGCCATGCGCTCCTCGAGGAGCACGAACATCCACAGCCGCTGACCATCGCCGGCGCGCTCGAGTACGAACGCGGGGGTGCGGTTCTGCTCGACACGCGTGACGTCAATGCGTTCGCGACCGGTGGCCTGGTCGGCTCGGTGAACGTCGGCCTCGAGGGTCGCTATGCACAGTACGTCGGCAGCGTGGTGTATCCGGACGAGCAGATCGTGCTGCTGGCGGAGCCGGGCACCGAGCTCGAGGCCAAGGTGCGGCTCGGCCGCATCGGCTACGACCGCGTGGTCGGGTATGTCGAAAATCTCTACGCGGCGTTCCAGGAGAACCCGGAGCTTGTGCAGGTGGCTTCCCGGCTCACGGCCGGAGCGCTCGATGAGCGACGGCGCACGATCCCCGGACTCCAGGTGGTCGATGTCCGCAACGCGGGTGAGGTTGAGGAGGGATCAATTCCCGGCGCTGCCAACATCCCGCTGCCGGTGCTGCGCGATGGGATGACGACGCTCGATCCGAGCCGGCCCACGGTCGTGTTCTGCGCAGGCGGGTACCGCTCGTCGATTGCTGCCAGCCTGCTGCGCCACGCCGGCTTCAAGGATGTCTCAGACGTCCTCGGCGGCTACCGCGCGTTGCATGCGGCGCAGACGGGCAAAGCCGTCAGTAGATGAATCCCTCGACGCCTTGGAGCGAGGCCACCAGCCTCTTGTCGACGACGCCGAGACCGTAGACGTTCGCCTCGTCGACGATGAAACTGTTTGGACTCACAACGGTCTCAACGTACGCGACGTGACCTACGGCGCTGCTGCCGTTGCCGGGCCCGAACACGACGATTGATCCGGGCGTGGGCGTCATGCCTTCAGGCTTTCCCTGGGCAGCGGCGGTCGCGATCCATTCCCACGCGTCGCCACCCCATGTGACATCGCGCAGTGAGGCCACGTACCACGTGCATTGGCCCCACGAGAAGTCGTCAACGCGCGGGCCAAAGGCGAAAGGCTGCATCGCACCGTCCAGCGACCCAGAATCGACGCCACCGAGGCCCACCGATGCCGCCTGTTGCCCGTCGGCCACGGCGAGCTGGGCAAGCACGTCCTGGAGTTGCTGCGTCAGCTTCGCCGCTCGGCCGGTGAGGTGGGACGCTTCGCGCTCGAAGCGCGCCTGATCCGCGAGCGTCTGTGCCTGCTCGGCCTGCACCGCATCCACCTGCTGTTGCGCGTGCTGCTGACCCGCGGTCTGTTCGGCACGCAACGCGGTGATCTCATCGTTCGCAGCGCTGACGCTGCGCACGAGGGAGACCATGCGGTCGGTCACCTGCGAGTAGCGCATGATGATGTCGAGCGTCTGCGAAAGGCTCTTGCTGCTGAGGAGCGCTCGTAATGCCGTGCTGTTGGACGTTGTCTTGTAGGTGATGACGAGGAGCGCGGCGAGGCTCTTGCGGTCGCTTGCCAGCTTCGTTTGTACGCTCACCAGCAATGTGGTTGTGCGCGCCATCTCGACATTGGAGTTCGCCAAGGCCAACTGATCCTGCGCCAGCTGCGCCTGGGCGGCGGCGGCGTGCTGCTGCGCCTGCACCGCGTCGTACTGGAGCGGGGCACTCTGCAGTTGGAGCGCAATGATCTTCTGCTCGAGGGAAGAGACCCGGCTCTGGAGCGCGGCCACGGCGGGGTTGGTCGACGGATTGGGGCTACTGCTTGGAGCCGGACTGCCAGACGATGGGGGGCTGGGCGAGGCATTCGCCGAGATGGCCGGAGCGATCGCGGCCAGGGCGCAGCAACAGAGCAGGGGTAAGCTGAAGCGACGGAAGATCACGACGCCCAGCTTGGCTGTCCGTGGCGTCGCGCGCCCGGCTCATCGGACCG
>DATMRA010000118.1:0-8404 GCA_035566535.1 Candidatus Acidiferrales bacterium
CACCCACTCGCTGGCGTGATGCCCGGGCGGTCGCACCAGCGCGAAGGCGGCGGCGGACTCGCCGTCGATCACCGCGTCGGTGGCTCGGACCGAGCAGCTCGCCGCCTGGAGTGCGATCTCGTAGGACTCGGGACGGCAGTAGGTGTCGGCGTCGAACCACCCTCCCCCCGCTGCGCTCATCGCTTCTACCGCCTTCACTTCGTCGGCGTCGTGCACGAGCAACGGCAGCTCGGGGGTCCCTTGCGCCGCCTGCAGCCATGGCAGGCGCGACAGGTCTTCCTGCGCCTTGATATGGTCGAGAATGGCCATAACACGCTCGGGCCGTTCGGGATGCCCCGGCCAGAAGTGCTGACCATGACCGTCGTTACGCACCAGCGCCAGCGGCGCCCTCACGCTGTCGCGGCCGCGCTTCGTGTCGCCTCAATGCGATCGCGCAGCGCTGTTGCGGCCGCGCGCGGCCCGTCCGGTGCGCCGGCGATACCCCGGCTCACGGCGACGATGACGCCCTGCTGACGCCAGTCCAATCCGGCGTGCAGTGACTCCTCCAGTGGACCACCCTGCGCGCCCACTCCGGGGAGCAGCAGCGGGGCGGTGGGTGCCGCCGCGCGAACCGCAGCCACCGCTCGCGGCTCGGTCGCCCCCACCACGAAGCCGACGCGCCCGCCGGGATCCCATGCGAGTCCAAGCTCAACGATGCGCTCGAATACGGATGCGCCGGAGGCGAGCTTGCTGTCCAGCAGATCGGCAGCGCCCGGATTGCTGGTGCGCGTCAGCAGAAAGGCGCCACGGTCCTCTCTGTCAATGAATGGGGCCACGGAATCGCGTCCCTGGAGCGGGTTGACCGTGACCGCGTCAGCGCCGAGGACGTCGAACAGCGCTCGCGCGTACGCCGCGGCGGAACTGCCCACATCGCCCCGTTTGCCGTCGAGGATGAAGAGACGATCGTGTGGAACCTCGCCGCGCAGCCGTTCCAGGACCGCGTACCCCTGGGCTCCGAATTGCTCGAAGAACGCGAGGTTGGGCTTGACCGCGCACACCAGGTCCAGGGTGGCGTCCAGCAGCTCACGGCACATGCGCTCAGCGCCGGCTGCATCGCCGTGGGTGGGATCCAGACCGAGGCAGAGCAACGAGCCCGACCGCTCGACGCACTCGTCGAAGCGCTCGGCGAATGTCATCGCTCTACCAGATGTCCCGCGATGTGCTCGGCTGGATGGCGCCCTGGTCCTGACGCGGCGCGAACGGCAGCTCGATGCGGTCCTTCTCAGTCGCGACGCATCGCGGACACACCTGCGCCATGTGTCCGTCGAGGATCACGCCCGCCAGCCGGAAAATCGGCGTCGGCCGGCCGCAGCAGTCGCATGCCTTGTACACCGCCATCGCTTCTCGATGCTACGCGATTGCCGTCCCGGCGTCGTCAGGTATGCGCCTGACAGGCGCTCGCGGCCGGGGCCGCGCCTCACGCCGCCGTGCCAGGCGGGCTCGGGCGCTGATCTCCCAAAGCCATTCGGCTGCCTCGCGCTCGTCGCGACACTTCATCGCCGCCTGCCACCGCTGGCCGGCCGTGTCGGCGTGTACGTTCGCCAGGCGGAGTCGCCGCTGGAGCGGCCCCGAGCTGAGCCGAACGCTCTGGATCTTTTGCAAGGGCACGATGACCGTCGCCTCCTGCAGCCGGCCCGTTCGCGCGTATACGTACCGGGTGCCGTACCACGCGGCCAGGAAGTGGTACGAGAACGGGGCTTTGAGCAGCGCGCGCCGCGGCGGGCGTGCCTGCGGCGGCGCATCGACGCCGGCTTCCGGGAACACCCGCGCCAAGAGGGCCAGCACCTCCTCACGCCTGGCCACAGGAATGAGCGTGCGGCCCAGGCGCTGCGGATCCTCTCTGGACTGCTCGACCCCGTGCTGGCGCGCCACGTCGACCTCCAGCCGCAGCCAACCTGCCGGGCGCCAGAGCAGCGGCTGCACCACCCGAAGTGCCTGAATCCGCCCGAACGGAATGGTCTCGTGGCGGCGCTGAAGCAGCCCGCGGTCCAAGCGCAGGCCGTCGCCGGCCTCGCTGATCGAGAACTCGAACTCCTCGTTGAAGGTACGAGCCACCGTGACCACGCCGGTGATCAGCACGGGCAGCGTGGTGCTCAGGACGATGGCTCCGGCCCGGGGCGAAACCACGAGCACGACAATCGCAGCAATCGCAAACAGCACAGGCAATGCGATCCCCGCCCGCAGGGAGAGAGCGACGACCAGGCGCGAGTTGACAACGCTCAGCAGCGGCTGCGCCACCGGTTCCGGCGTCTCCGGAGCCAGGCCATGCGCCAGTGCGAGCAATCGCGCCCGGGCGGCTCCGGCCTCGGCCGCCGTCAGGTAAGCCAGACGTCCACGCTCGCCGCCCCGCCCCGCGGACACGACACGCACCTCCGCCAGACCGAGAATGCGCGCCGCCAGCGGCGCGACGATGTCCACCGCCTGGACGCGCGCCAGCGGTATGCGGATGGACTGGCGCCGGAACACCCCGGTTTCGATCTGCAGGTCCGAGGTGCCGATCCGCCAGCGCGTGACCAGCCATGACACGAAGCCGGCAGCGATGCTCACCCCCAGCAGGATCGCCCAGACGACGAGCGATCCAAAGAACGGGCTGCCTCCGCCCTGGCGCTGACCCCGGCCGGCCTCGAGTGCCGGGATGGCGACCACGAGCAAGCCGACAGCAAGCCGGCCGAAGCGCACGACCGGGGACAGCGGGTGGAGGCGGCGCCAATCACTCCCGACGGGCGCCACGAGGCCGTCCACGCGTTTTTCCCCTACAGCCCCGTGGCCGTCGCTTCGCCGACAGATGCGAGGCGGTCGCGAAGAAGGTCGGCGTCGGCGCGAAGCAATCCCGGGATGCGCGCGTCGGTCGCAGCCGCTGCGGTATGCAGCTGAACCGTGGCCATCCCGAAGATTCGATCGACCGGACCCGCGGTGACGTCGATGAACTGCATCCGGCCGTAGGGCACAACAGACGTGCGCCGGAACAGAAGGCCGCGGCGGACGATCAGGTCGTCCTCGCGCTCTGCGTATCCCCAGGAGCGATACCGACCGCGCTCGACGCTCCAGGCGAAGACCGCAATCGCCGCGACGGCGACGGGAAGGACGACCGCGTAGCCCGCGTTGATGGCGGCCATCGCGACGATCGCGCCGGCGAGCAGGGGTACGAATACCGCCGCGAGCACTGTCTGCCTGGCCAGCCAGAATCGCTGCGAGACCCGCCGCAGGCCGGCGCCATCATCGGTGTCGTTCATCCGCTGATAGTGTGCTGCCCTCGAGCTAATCGAAGACGATCGCGCTTGTGCTGAGGAACGCTCTCAGCTCTTGGGCGCGACCAACTCAGGTATTGGATTGGCGACGGTTTCTGCAGCGAGCCCGGTCACCCGCAGGATCTCAGCTTCGTCCAGCGTGTCGTGCTCGAGCAGTGCCTTGACCAGCGCATCGAGCTTCTGACGATTGCTAGTGAGCATGTCGACTGCGTGCGCGAGGCACTCGTCGGAGATGCGCTTGACTTCTTCGTCGATGAGGGTCGCGGTTTCGTCGCTGTACGGCCTGGTGAGGCCGAATGCCGTGCCCGTCCCCTCGCCGTCCTCCGCGTAGTTGAGCGCACCCACCTTCGGACTCATGCCCCAGCGAATCACCATCTGCCGCGCCAGCGCGGTCACCTGGCGCAGGTCGTTCTCGGCGCCGGTCGTCACGACGTCATACACCAGCTTCTCCGCCGCGCGACCGCCAAGAGCGCCGGTGATGCGGCCGCGCAGGTAGTCCTCCCCGTAGTTGAACCGATCATCGACCGGGGTCTGGATGGTGACGCCGAGCGCCTGGCCTCGAGGAATGATCGATACCCGTCGCACGGGATCAGCGCCGGGCTGCAGCAGGCCGAGGAGTGCATGACCCGACTCGTGGTACGCGATCCGCTCGCGGTCCTGCGGTGACAGTGTGAGCTTGCGCTCCGAACCGAGCTCGATCTTTTCGAGCGCCGACGAGAAATCAATCGTGCCGACTTCGGAAGCACCCCGCCGGGCCGCCGCCAGCGCCGCTTCGTTCGCCAGGTTGCGCAGATCTGCTCCGACCATGCCCGCGGTCAGCGATGCGATGAGGTCGAGATCCACGTTTTTCGCGAGGGGCATGTTCTTTGTGTGAATCCGCAGGATGGCCGCGCGGCCTTTCCGGTCGGGCGGTGGGACGACAACGCGCCTGTCGAACCTGCCGGGGCGCAGGAGCGCCGGGTCGAGAACATCGGCGCGGTTCGTAGCGGCAAGGACGACCACTCCTTCGTGAGGATCGAATCCGTCCATCTCCGTGAGGATCTGATTGAGCGTCTGCTCCTGTTCGTCGTTGCTGCCGATGCGAAGCGCGGCCGTCCGGGACCGCCCAACAGCGTCGAGCTCGTCGATGAAGATGATTGCCGGTGCCGCGGCGCGCGCCTTCTGGAAGAGGTCGCGCACGCGCGAAGCGCCAACGCCGACGATCGCCTCGATGAACTCGGACGCGGAGATGGAGAAGAAAGGAACTGCCGCCTCACCCGCGACCGCGCGCGCGAGCAGTGTCTTGCCGGTACCGGGTGCGCCGATCAGCAGCACTCCCTTGGGCACCGAACCGCCAAGTCGCTGATATTTCTGAGGCTCCTTGAGGAAGTCGACCACCTCCACAAGCTCGGCCTTGACCTCGTCGATACCGGCCACGTCGGCGAATGTCGTCGTCGGCCGCTCGGCGTCGTAGAGGCGTGCATTCGACTGGCCGAAGCGACCCAGGATGCCGCCGGCACCGCCCCCGGAGAGCGCCGCGCTGCGACGAATGAAGTAGAGGAACCCGAAGACCAGCAACAGCGTCGGGCCGAAGCCGAGCAGCAGCGACTCCCACAACGGCGTCGGCGGATTCGGCGGTTCGGCAAGGATGGTGACGTTGTGTTTGTTGAGCAGCGTCTCCAGATCGTCGGTGGCGAAGGTCGGGCGCTGGGTTGTGAAGTTCGTGGCGGTGTCGGTGCTGCTCGCAGCGGTGACAGCCTTCTTGGTCACGCCAGTGATCGTGTCGGCGGTGCTCGTGACGCTGATCACGTTTCCGGCCGACACCTGCTGGATGAAGACGTTGTAGGCGATGGTCACCGACTTGGGCTGACCCGACCCGAGAATCACGTTGGTGATGATGAAGTTGGCTACCAGCAGGCCCAGCAAGATCAGCCAGAACCGCCCGGTCCGCATGGAACTGACGCCCGGTTGCACGCCTTGCCGCGGTGCCCCGGGTCGATTCGGGCTTCCGGGCGCCTGCGGCGGGTTGCTCGCCATTGGCCAAGGGTAGTGTTTGGAGCCAGGGCCGGAGCGTCACCATGTCTGGTATGGCATCCGTTGAGCGTCGCCTCAGACGGTTCGAGAAGCGTCTGGGGATCGACCGCCAGGGCCGCAGCGTGTGGATCTGGGCTTTGCCGCCTGTCTCCGGCCTGATCATCGGCGTGCTGTTCGGCGTCATGCCTGGAATACCGATTCCGGCGGATTGGGGACTGCGCGTGTCATTCGGCCTTTTCGGGCTGCTGGCCACGACGGCTGTTTCAGTGATCTGCATGCTCTCGTTCGATCGGGATAGCAACCAAGAGGACGCCGCGGACGCGGTTCCCCGGCCTTAGATCAGCCTCGCCCCACAGCCACCGCCTATGCTCAGGCGCCATGACCCGCCGCCCGAGCAGCGGACGCGCCCGTTCCATCCCTGAAGAACCGGTCACAGACGCAGGTGGCGGTTTCGGCGGGATGCTTCGCGGCTCGGTTAACAGCATGGTCGGCGCTGCCGGCTTGAACCTTCCGCTGCGCGCTGTCGAGCGTCTCACCAGCGCTGTCGAACACGCGGCCATCACCCTCGAGCGTCTGGAGCGCGCCGCCGCGCACCTGGACCAGATTGATGGCGACTTTGTCGACCGCATCCACGAGGCACTGGATTCGCTCTCGGACATGAGCGATGACACCCGGGCCATCCGCGAGCGCATGGACGGCATCGAAGCCGAGGTTCGCGACATGCGGGAGCTGGTGACGACCCGGCTCGACCGCGTACCCCTCTTGCGGCCGCGTCGGAGCGAACGAGCGCACGAGGCTGCCGCGGCCAAGGAGCCCAAGCGCCGGACGAAGTGACGCGCCGCGCCAGCGTCGTGGTTGTCGGTGCCGGCGCAATCGGCCTCGCCACCGCCCTGCAGCTCGGGCGCGCCGGCATCACCGATGTGGTCGTGGTCGATGCCAATTCAGCCCCGGGGATGGGCTCAACAGGCCGGGCCAACGGCGGCGTTCGTGCTCAGTTCGCGACCCGGGTCAACATCGCGTTTTCCCAGTACACGATCCAGCAGCTCCGCGAGCTTGACACCGCGACCGGCGGCCAGGTTGGCTTCCGTGCGATCGGCTACCTGTTCATGACGGGTAGCCAAGCAGGCGCCACAGCGCTGCGCTCTGCGTGCGATCTCCAGACCGCAATGGGTCTTCCGGTGCAGTGGCTGGAATCCGACGGCGTCGCTGCACGGGCACCGTTCGCGAACCTTGACGGTCTGCGCGCGGCCACGTTCTGCGCGACGGACGGCATCATCGACCCGCACGGCGTCGTGTCCGCATACTGCGACGCCGGTCGGCGTCTCGGCGTGACATACATCTTCGATTCGCGCGTCCAGAGCATCGAGCGGCGTGCGCGGCACGCAGTGGTTCACTGCAACGGTACGAATATCGACGCCGAATGGGTGGTGAACGCTGCTGGACCGGCCGCGCGCGACGTTGCCGCCATGGTCAACGTTGCTCTGCCCGTGACTCCATACAGGCGCAACCTGGCCTGCACAGAACCGATCACTGTAATCCCCGCCGTGATCCCGATGTGTGTAGACATCGATACCGGCGTCCTGATCCGCCGCGAGGGCGGCGGCGTCCTCATCGGGTACTCGGATCCCGAAAGCCCGGCGACGTTGGACACGGACTTCGAGCCCGAGTTTCTCGACGCCATCGCATCACGGGTTGGCAAACGTTTTCCCTTCCTGGAGAACGCGCCGATCAACGCGCGGAAATGCTGGGCAGGGCTGTACCCCGAGACACCGGATCATCACGCCATCATCGATGCGCCGCCGGAAGCGCCGTGGTTCATCCAATGCGCCGGCTTCGGCGGCCACGGCATCATGCAGTCGCTGGCCGCGGGCACCGCCGTCACTGAGCTCATCCGCGACGGTCGATGCACGACATTCGATATCGGCCCGCTCCGCCTCGATCGCTTTCAGCAGGGCCATCTCACGGTGGAGACGGTCGTGCTCTGAGCAGTGCCGCGACGTCGGCGCCGGGATCGTCCAGATACTGCCCCAGCTGCTTCACCTCCGTCGGATCGAGCCCGCGCAGCGGCGCACGCACCGCTGCGTCAACGGCGACGCCCCGACGCTGCAGAATCAGCTTCAGTGCAGCCTGAAACGGGAAGCGTTGTATCGCGGCTCGCACGCGCCCTGCGCGTGCGCTGTCGTCAGCAGAGCCGGTCCGCACCGCATCGATCGTGAGCTCCGGCAGTGCGGCGGCCAGCCCGGACACCGCGCCTGCCGCGCCGGCACGCAAACCCTCGTCGATCAATTCTTCGAATCCGATGAACACATCCAGTCCGGCAATCAGGTAGGGCCGCACGCTCTCATACGGAGAGTCGGAAACCTTGAGCCCGACGAAATTCGGTGCTTGTGCGCGCAGCTCATGGACAACGGACAGGGGCACCGCGTATCCGCTGCGGGCGGCGAATTCGTAAATGTAGAAACGCGTGGGCGCGCACGCCGCGGCGGCGGTTGCGAGGTGACTGAGGATGGCGGCAGCATCGAGCGCGTAGTACGGCGGCGGGATGACCGCGACACCGGCGGCGCCTCGGAGGGCCGCGTGCTCCGCCAGAGCCGCCGTGTCCCGCGTGGACTGGGCCCCGCAGTGCACGACGATCGGCAGGCGATTCCGCGAACACGCGAGGAATTCCTCGACTACGGCGCGGCGCTCGTCCGGTGACAGCAGCACGCCCTCGCCCGTGGTACCCAGGATGAGCAGTCCGTCGAGACCAGCGGAGGAATAGAAGTCGACAAGGGATGCGATTGCATGAAGGTCGAGCTCATCACCGCCACCCCTGAGCGGTGTCACCGCCGCGGCAAGCGCACCGCGAACCCGGACGTTCATTGGGTCGTGGCCATGGTGCGAATCATCACGCATAGAGTGGCCCTCGCCGGCAGCGAGCGCCCTCACCAACGCCTATGCTGACCTCCATGAATACCCTCGCAACGCCTGCGCCCGTCCGCTATCTGGTGTTCGGAGCATCGCTCCGTGCCGGTTCGTTGAACGCGCGTCTTGCCGACCTGGCTGCGGAGACAATCGAAGCCAACGGAGGCACGGTCGATCGTGCCTCGATGGCGGACTTCGAC
>DATMRA010000119.1:0-7245 GCA_035566535.1 Candidatus Acidiferrales bacterium
GATTCCCGCCTGAGCGTCCCCCCGGTGGCCGCGCAGCCCATAGCTGAAGCGCGAGTGATTGCCATCGACGCGCCCGGCGTTGGACTCTCGGATCCGGCTGGCTTTCGCTGTGTCGCCGACCGCGCCGAGGATGTAGCCCAACTCGCAGACCTCCTCGGCCTGGAGCGCTTTGCCGTCCTGGGCTGGTCCGCCGGAGGCCCACATGCACTCGCCGCAGCGTGGCGCCTGCCAGATCGCGTCAAGGCCGTCGGCATCGCGTGCGGATTCGCACCGCTCGAACGCGCGGAGGTGCGGGCCATATCTACGCGCCAGATTCGCCAAGGGGCATCGATGATGTCGCGTATGCCATTCATGGCATCTCTCCTGACGCGATCGCTGCCCAGGCAATATCACAGGGATCCTCGAGCGGCGTTTGAGAAACAATTCGGATCGGCAGCCTCGGCGTCGGACCGCCGGCTGCTCGACGATGCGAGCATGGGCGACGCCGTGATGCGCGGCGCAGTCGAGGCCGTGCGTCAGGGCAGCGCTGGGCAGGCACTGGAGATGAGACTCCTGCTCGCGTATCGCTGGCGCTTCCAGCCCGAGGACATCACGGTCCCGACCTATCTCTGGTACGGGGGCGACGACAGGTTGGTCACCCCGGCCACAGGTGAATATCTGCACACGGCCATCCCGAACAGTGTCCTGAAGATCTATCCCGGCGAAGGCCATCTGCTGCCATTCGCACATTGGAGCGACATCCTCGCGAGCCTCGTCACCGACTGAACCCACACCCGGAATCCGGGCCGTTTGAGACGATATCGGTGATGCCCACGACGAAGGTCGAGGTGGGTCCGCACTACAAGTGGATCGCACTCTCCAACACCACTATCGGCATGTTGATGGCCACCATCAACAGCTCGATCGTCCTTATCTCGCTGCCCGCGATCTTCCGGGGCATCAACCTCAACCCACTCGCACCGGGCAACGTCAGCTACCTGCTCTGGATGCTGATGGGCTACATGGTCGTGACCGCGGTGCTGGTCGTGAGCCTGGGCCGCATCGGCGACATGTTCGGCCGGGTCCGCGTGTACAACCTCGGGTTCCTCGTCTTCACCGTCGGGTCGATCCTGCTGTCCGTCGTGTTCTTCACGGGACCGCCAGCGGCACTGGCGCTGATTTTCTTCCGGTTGATCCAGGGTGTGGGCGGCGCCATGCTCCTCGCCAACTCCACGGCGATCCTCACCGACGCCTTTCCCGAGAACGAGCGTGGCATGGCGCTGGGCATCAATTCAGTGGCCGCGATCACGGGATCATTTCTCGGCCTCGTCGTCGGCGGCCTGCTGTCCACACTTGACTGGCACCTCATCTTTCTCGTCTCAGTTCCCGTGGGACTCTTCGGGACCGTCTGGGCGTATCTGAGACTTCGCGAGATCGGCATCGTCAAACGTGCGCGCATCGATTGGGCGGGCAACATCACATTTGCCGTCGGACTCATCAGCGTCCTTGTCGGCATCACGTACGGCATCCAGCCCTACGGCGCTGACACGATGGGCTGGACCAACCCGACGGTCCTCGCGGAGCTCATCGGCGGTGTGGCGCTGCTTGTCGTCTTCGTGGTCATCGAGAGCCGCGTTGCCGAGCCAATGTTCCGCGTGGGCCTGTTCCGCATTCGCGCGTTCACCGCGGGCACCGTTGCCAGCCTGCTCTCGGCGGTCGGTCGCGGCGGCTTGATGTTCATGGTGATCATCTGGCTGCAGGGCATCTGGCTGCCGCTGCACGGATACAGCTTCGAGGCGACGCCGTTTTGGGCGGCGATTTTCATGCTGCCGCTCACGGGTGGGTTCCTCGTCGGCGGGCCGGCGTCTGGTTACTTCTCCGACCGCTACGGCCAGCGCCTTTTCGCCACCAGTGGAATGCTGCTGGCGGCGCTCAGCTTTGGCTTGTTACTCCTCCTGCCGGCCGACTTCGCGTACCCGCCGTTCGCAGCGCTGCTCTTCCTCACCGGGCTCTCGATGGGCATGTTCGTCGCGCCCAACACAGCCGGTGTGATGAATTCCGTGCCGGCAGACCGGCGCGGCGTGGCGTCCGGAATGCTCGCGACGTTCCAGAACACGGGCATGACGCTGAGCATCGGCATCTTCTTCTCGCTGATGATCGCGGGGCTGAGCAGCACGCTGCCGTCGACCTTGTTCAGCGGGCTGACAGCGCACGGCGTGCCCGCAGGCGTTGCCCACCACGTGGCGAACCTTCCGCCGGTCGGCAGCCTCTTCGCCGCGTTTCTCGGCTACAACCCGATCTCCTCGTTGCTGGGTCCGGCCCTGCATCAGTTGCCCTCCGCCACGGCCGCGTTCCTCACGGGTAAGACCTTCTTTCCCAACCTGATCGGCGGTCCGTTCGTGGTCGGTATGCACATCACATTCCTGTTTTCGATGGCGGCCATGCTGGTCGCTGCGGCCGCGTCGTACCTGCGCGGACCGGTTCCATCGCGGCGTGCTGCGCCAGTCGGCATCGCGAGTCCTGTTCCATCCAAACCGGTGGTCACCATCTCTGCGTCGTACGGCGCCTTGGGCGGCGAGATCGGTCCACGCGTCGCCTCGCGGTTGGGGGTGCCGTTCGTCGACCGAGCCATCCCCGCGGAGGTCGCGCAACGGTTGCACGTCCCGCTGTCCGACGCGCTCGAGAGCGACGAGCGAACGGAGACGGGTATCGCGCGCATCATCGCCGGCGCCGTCGACGCCCTGCCGCAATACGGTGCACAGCCGCCCGTCGCAGACGAGACGGTCGAGGATGAAGAGCGGCTACGCCACGCCACCGCGGCGGTGATGCGTGACCTGGCCACGAGCAGCGGCGGCGTGTTCCTCGGGCGCGGAGGGATGGTGGTGCTGCGCGACTATTCGGGTGCGTTGCACGTCAGGCTGGACGGCAGCGCGGACGGCCGAGTGCGCCACGCAATCGAGCACGGCGTTGCGCCGAGCGATGCGCCCCGCGACATGCGCCAGACCGACCGCGCGCGCGAGGCATACGTTCACTCCCTCTACGGCGTCGATCCGCACGATGCACGCCTGTACACCATGGTGCTGGACACGACCGAAATTCCGGTCGACGTCTGCGTCGACACCATCGTCGCTGCCGCGACCGCTCCCGCCCATGCCGAGGCGGATCAGGATGCCTTCAACGCGCTCCGCGAAACCTCGGGTGCGGCGAACTCTGGCCGGCTGTCCAGGTCCTGAGCAGGCATCGGCCTGCTGATGAAGTAGCCCTGGGCCAGGTCGCATCCGGCGCGCGACAGCAGGCCCATCGTTGCGCTGTCCTCGATTCCTTCTGCGACGACGCGAAGGCCTAGGGCATGACCCAGGTCGATCGTCGCGCGCACGAGCTTGTGGTCCTGTCCCCGGTCGGTGGCCGCCAGGTCGGTGATGAACGACCGGTCGAGCTTCAGCTCGCTCACCGCGAGGCTACCCAGGAAGGCGAGCGAGGTGAACCCAGCCCCGAAATCGTCGATCGAAACGGCCACACCCAGTTCTCGCAGCTCCGCGATGACGCGCTTGCACGCCTCGAAGTCCCCGATGATCGTCGTCTCTGTGATCTCGAGGATCAAGGCGTCGGCGGGGATATCGTGGCGCCGCAACGCAGCGCGTACCACGTCGACGAAGCCGTCCTCGAGAAGATTTGTCGACGAGACGTTGACCGACATCGCAAGGCTGCGCCCGTCTGATCGCCAGGTGCCGAGCTGCTGCAGCGCGGTGTCGAGCACCCAGGCGGTCAGTGGCCGCATGAGGCCGGCCTCCTCGGCGAGCGGAAGAAAGTCGAGCGGAGGCACCAGGCCGAGCCGGGGATGTGGCCACCGCAGCAGCGCCTCCACAGCGGACAGCTCGCCGGTGTGCAGGTCCACCAGCGGCTGGTAATGCAGCAACAACCCTCCACCCTCGATTGCGCTCCGCAGCTCCTCCACAAGGAGCAGCCTGTTGCCACCGTCGTCGATATCGTGGTTGTAGATCTCGACTGAAGATCGGACAAGTTTTGCCCGATACATCGCCAGGTCCGCGCAGCGGAGGAGGCCCACCGCATCTCTGGCATCGGCGGGTGCGAATGCGATGCCGATGCTGGCGCTGATGCGGACCGTCACAGCGCTCAGCGTGAACGGCTCCTGGAGCTTGGCCATGAGGCGCCGGGCGACTGTGGTGGCGTACTGCTGGTCGGTGTCCAGCAGGATCACGCCGAGCTCATCTCCGCCGAGCCGGACCAGCATGTCGTCGCCGCGCAAGACCCCCGCGAGGCGAGGTCGGATCTGCTTCAGAAGTTCGTCGCCCGCCGCGTGGCCGAACGAATCGTTGATCTCCTTGAAGTGATCCAAATCCACATAAAGGAAGCCCAAGCTGTGCCCCGCCGCATGCGCGGCCGGGCCGTCAGAGAAGAATGAATCCAGGACCTGAAACAGGTGCCGCCGGTTGCCAAGACCCGTCAATTCGTCGGTGATCGACTGGCGGTGACGCTGCTCGGTGACAGCGCGCAGGCTGCGTACGGAGAGCGCCAGCCGAACGCCGACGGTCGCCAGCGTCAACGTGGCCAGGGCGATCCCCAACTCGGGGACATGACGGACGGTGGCGGCATACAGAATTGCCAGGCCGGCGAACGCTCCCAGCCCGGGCAGTAGGAAACCCGGCGCCCGCTGTACGGCTGCCGGATCTGCACGTCCCGGTTGCAGCCAGACCGAAATCGATATCAGCAGGATGGACACGGGCCAGGCGACGGCGTTGAGAGTGGTCCCGATGCGAGATCCGCCCGCCGACGACTGGAAGAGATTGAAGGTATCCCCGGCCGCATTGATTGCAAGCGCGGTGGCGAGCAGAACCCATTGCGCCCGGCGCCAATTGGGAAGGATGGCGGTGCCGCCGACGACGAGCGCAAGCAGCAGCACGTCGCCGATGGGGTAAGCGAGGTTGGTCGCCACGGCTGCTGCGCTGCCACCGACGGACTGCAGGATGGCGTTGAATGCGAAACACGCGCACAACGCCGCCGCGCCAAGACCGGCCACGGCTCCATCCAGCCACGAGGCGGGAACCAGCTTGCGCGTGTGTCTGCGCACCAGGAGCACAAGCGCGACGTATGTGAGCGGGTAGAAGCCCAGGTAGAAGACGTCAGCTGCTGACGGCGAACCGGCACCGCCGGCCGCGGACTCGGCGGTGAGGGCGAAGTCCCCGATCGACCACGAGAGCACGCCGAGGCCTATCAGCAGGGGAACTGCCCGCCCGCGCCTCAGGGTCAATGCGCGGTAGAGACACAGCACGCTGGCCAGGAATTCGAAGCTGGCCACCAACCATCCATCCACGAAAGGCCACTGCACATCAGGCCCACGAAGAATCAGCCCTGTGATGTAGGCGATCACCAGGAGACCGAGCAAGGCGTAGGCGGCCCAAATCGGCCTCATTGCCGGTCGGGCGGGTGAGTTGGACGTGCCAACCCGAATTGGTGGGGATTGGGCGTGCATAGCCAGAGGACGACGCTACGCCCGTACTGCTCGGAGCTATGTCACGGAGTGGTGTGAGGCTGACACAGAACGCCGACATGAGCGCGTGTCAGAGCGCGATATAGCGTGCACCGAGGGTTGTGGCCAGCGTTCGATGCGCGGGCCCCGTTCCGATGAGAATCGAACGGGACGGGTCCACGCCGTGGGCTCGCGCGAACGCCAGCGGAAGCCCGGGAAGCGGGGGCCGGCACCAGCACGTCGGTGGGCCGGCGGGGTGCGTGCACAACGCCGCCTCCACGGGACCGGATACCTCTTCGGACATGGTCGCGGCGTGGGCGACCAGCACGTCTGCAGATCCGTCGGGGATCCAGTCGAATATGAGGTGAGGAGCCTCACGGCTGTCGTCGCCAAGGGCGTGTATCCAGTCCGGGTTTTGCAGGGCGGCGGCAGCTACGAAGACACCAACGCGCCCGCGCTGCGACGACGGTGTTCGTACGAAGGGCACCTGCTCGACGGCTGCGAATCCCTCGTCGGTCGCTGGAGGCTCGAGCTCGCGCAGTGCGCGCATCTGTGAGGTCGGGAGGAGAAGGCCGGGCTCGCGCCGTGCCAGGGCTTGGAGCTCCTCCGGAGCGGGGAGAGACCCGAAGCGCTGCAGCAACCGCTCAACCAAGTTGACCTGGGCTTGAGCGAGCGGCGTGTCCAGCCAGACGCATCGCGCGGGAACGCGATGCCGGCGTGCCGACTCGACCACGTAGCTTCGGGTTGCGCGCGTCAAATACGTGTTGTCGAGGACGATGCTGCGGACGCCCAACGACAGCTCCTTGTCGAGTGCATCCGCAATGGCGCGCAACGATCCTCCCCGCTCGTCGCGGTTGAGTCGAAGATAACCGCGGTCGACGTACTTCTGAGCGACGCGGCTTTTTCCAGCCCCCGGGATGCCCATGACCACGACCACCTCGGCGTTCTCGTGCGGTTGCGTCCTCGCTCGGCCGGGGTGTACGGGACGAGCCCTGCCGAACGCGCCTGCGATGGCAGTTCGGTCGCCGGCGCCAAGGCGCAACGTCGCGGCATGGGCGGCCGAGCGCGCAGTATCCGGGCGGCGCGCTCCGGGGATCGCAACAATGACCGGAGAGAGCTCGAGTAGCCATGCGAGGGCGACCTCGGCCGGCGTCGAATCGTGCGCCTCCGCGACGTCAGCCAGCACCGGGTCTCGGGCGAGGCTGACCGCGCGGCGCGGTCCGCCAAGCGGAGAATGTGCGATCAGGGCGATCCCCAACTCGGCGCAGCGGTCGACGACTCCTCCTCGCAACGCGGTGTCGTCGTACGCGCTGAGGGCGACCTGTACCGCGGTGACGTCCACGAGCTCGAGCGCCTCGTCCAGCTGGCGGCGGTTGACGTTGGCGAGCCCGACGTGTCGCACGACACCCTGGTCGATGAGCCGGGACAGCGCACGCACGGATGTCGACCACGGCGTCCGCGGATCGGGTGCATGAAGGAGATAGAGGTCGATCGGCAAGCCGTCCAGTGCGGTGAGACTTGCCTCGCAGTCGCTGAGGATCGCCTTGGCGCGACCATCCGGCACCCACGCGCCCTCGGGTCGGGTCATGCCGCCCTTCGTGACGATGCGCGCACGCTTCTGCGCGCCGCTGAGGCGGAGCGCGCGCGCGAGCAGTCTCTCGTTGCGGCCGAGGTCAGCTGCGCCGCTGCCGTACGCATGCGCGGTATCGAACACAGTGACGCCTGCCTCGGCGGCAGCCGCGATCGTCTGGAGCGCCACATCTTCACCGCCGGCGCCG
>DATMRA010000120.1:0-25687 GCA_035566535.1 Candidatus Acidiferrales bacterium
GGGATCGCGGTGCCCGATGGACGGTTGGCGCGCACGCCTGACGAGGCTGCCGCGGCGGCGGAGCAGCTGGGTCGCATCGCCGTGAAGGCGCAGGTGCCGATCGGCGGGCGCGGCAAGGCGGGGGGCATCGCGGTGGTGGACACGCCCGAAGACGCACGCCGCGAGGCCGCGCGAATCCTGTCCATGGACATCCGTGGCTACCCGGTGCGCAGCGTCTGGTGCGAGACCGGGCTGTCCATCGCGAGCGAGCTGTACCTTGGCATCACGCTGGACCGAGATCGACGCCGGTTCGTGATCATCTTCTCGACGGCGGGCGGAATGGAAATCGAGCAGGTTGCCGCTGACGCTCCGGAGAAGATTGCGAAGCTATGGCCCGACCCCTTCGCCGGGCCGCTCGCATTCGAGGTGCGGCAGCTCGCGTTCGCGGGAATGGTGCACGCGCCCGCTCTGCGAGGTTCCGCGGCGAAGCTCGCCGCGGAATTGGTGACGCTCACAACGAGGCTGTACACCCTTGCCGTCCAACTGGATGCCTTGACCTGCGAGATAAATCCGCTGGTGCTCACCCCGGAGGGTCAGCTGGTGGCGGCCGACGGCAAGCTCGAGATCGATGAGAACGCCGAGTACCGGCACGCTGAGCTGGTGGCCGAGGTGGCCCGCGACAGCGCTGGAGACGACGGCCGCACCGGCGACGATCCCTTTGAAGTCGAGGCGCGCAAGAGAGGGCTGACGTACGTGCACCTGGACGGCAACATCGGCGTCATCGGGAACGGCGCCGGTTTGACGATGAACACACTCGACCTCGTCAAACAACACGGTGGCGAGCCGGCCAACTTCCTCGATATCGGTGGCGGCGCCAGCGCGGAACGTGTGCACAACGCACTGGAGATGGTCCTGCTCGACCCGAACGTGCGCGGTGTCTTCGTGAACATTTTCGGCGGCATCACTCGCGGTGACGAGGTTGCGCGTGGTGTCATCGCCGCACGCGACGACCTTGCGATCACCAAGCCCCTCGTGGTACGCATGACCGGCACGATGGAGGAGGAGGGACGGCGATTGCTGCAGGACGCCGGGATCGTGCCCGCGACGAGCGCGCCCGAGGCTGCCGAGAAAATCGTGCAATTGACACGGAATTCCGCGCCATGAGCGTGCTCGTCGATCGCTCCAGCAGGGTGGTGATCCAGGGAATCACCGGGCGCGAGGGCAGTTTCCACACCGAGCAGATGCGGGCGTTCGGCACCAACATCGTGGCCGGCGTGTCGCCTGGCAAAGGTGGCGGTGATCAGATGGGCGTGCCCATCTTCGACACGGTTGCGGATGCAGTGGCCGCCACAGGGGCCAACCTCGCCGGGATCTTCGTGCCCCCAGCCTTCGCAGCCGACGCAATCATGGAAGCGTCAGCCGCGGCGGTGCCGCTGACCGTGTGCATCACCGAGGGAATCCCCGTGCACGACATGGTTCGCGCACGCGCGTACGTTGAACGCGCGGGCACCCAGCTGCTTGGTCCCAACTGCCCCGGGATCGTCACCCCGGCGCAGTGCAAGGTCGGCATCATCCCCAATCACATCAACGCTCCGGGGCCTGTCGGCATCGTGGGCCGGAGCGGAACCCTGACCTACGAGGTGATCCAGGGCTTGACGCAGGCGGGCATGGGCCAGACCACGTCAGTCGGCATCGGCGGCGACCCGGTGCTTGGGCTGGGATTCACCGACGTTTTGCGCCTGTTCGCCGGCGACGACGATACCCGCGCGGTCGTGATGATCGGCGAGATCGGGGGCTCCGACGAGGAACGCGCCGCCGATTGGATTCGGGAGTCCGGCTTCGCCAAACCTGTGGTTGCGTTCATCTCGGGGCGCACCGCGCCACCGGGCAAGCGAATGGGACACGCTGGCGCGATCATCAGCGGTAATACGGGAAGTGCCCAGAGCAAGATCGAGGCGTTGAGCGCCGCTGGCGCCGCAATTGCAGACACGATTGAGGACGTGGTCCGCCTGACTGCTGAGAAGTTGGGTACACCGGTGCTAGGGTGAGTCCACCGCAGCACTGGCCTGCGGGGGAGGCGAAGAAATGCTGACGCGACGGATAGCGGGCTTCCTGCTCATCGCCGGCGGCGTGCTCATGCTGGTGGGCGTGTTCCCCACGTGGGCAACTGTTGCCGCAACGGGAGCCACCAACGATGTCAATGGTTTCACGACCGGGAGCGCCAACACCGACGCGGTCGTGAGTTTTGTGGCCGGTGGGCTGCTGGTGTTCCTCGGCTGGGCCGTGAGCAATCGAGGGCGTTTCGGGACACGGATGTTCGCGTTCGCCGTCTCGGCGCTGGCCGTGGTCTGGGCGGGGCTCATCGCACTGCTGCTCGGCGGTGTGAAGAGCGAACTCAGCAACCTGCCCGGCGGCGCGGTCACCACCACGCTTGGCGTCGGCTACTACCTCACGGCCGGTGGAGCGGCGCTGGCCTTTGTGGGTGGGTTGTTTGCTCTTGCCGTCCGGCGTGCCACGAAGCCGGTGAAGGCGCCCACGCAGCGTGACGCTGCGAGTCCGGTGCCGGCCCAGCAGCCGGCGCCGCCACCTCGGGCGCAGCCCACGGCAGCAGCTACGCCGCGCTGATCGGGCTCAGGCGACGCGCAGAGCGATCATGACCCCGTCGCGCAGGGGCGCGATCGTCGAGTCGTAACGCGGGTCGGCGGCGACCAGCCGGTTGTGAAGGCGGATCGCTTCCGTGCTTGCGTCGTTGTTTTCAGGCTGAGCCACGCGACCGCTCCAGAGCACGTTGTCGCACAGGTACAACCCACCGACGCGGATGCGCTCACTGGCGGCGCGCCAGCAGTCGGGATAGCCGGTCTTGTCGACGTCGCAGTACACGATGTCGAAGTCGCCCACCTCGTCAGCGAAACCCTGCAAGGCGTCGCCCACGCGATAGCGCACACGCTCCCAGAGTCCGGCGCGTTGCAAATACCGTTCAGCGTCACGCGCGTTGTCTTCAGCGGCGTCCGTGCAGACGACGCTACCGCTGTCACCAACCGCGCGTGCGAACCAGTACGCCGAGTATCCGTAGCCGGATCCGAGCTCCATGACGCGGCGGGCGCCGATACTGCGTGCCTGCACCTCCAGCAAACGGCCGACGGCGCGTCCGACGATGGGAAAGTTGTGCGCAGCGGCACGCGCTTCCATTTCGTCGAGCACGGGATCGCTGTGCTGCGACCGGGCCAGGTCCAGCAGATAGTCTTCCAGCGCAGGGGAGAGAAGCCTTTCCATACGGCTCTAGTAAACCTTATCCGGGTCAGGGGAGGCCCCTATAATCGGGCGTCCATGAGTGATTCGACAGACATCGTCGCGTTACTGGACGAGGTGACGCAGAGATCTCTTCGTGAGTCAGGTCGTCATGGCGGCGTGGCATCACCTGAGGTGAGCACTCACGAGACCGGCATCGGTTCAGCGGCGGCAGCGGCGGCGCAGCATTCCCACATGGGGACTGTGCTCGGCCCCGGGGCCAGATTCGGACTGGCCAAGCGGGCCCTCTTGCGCGTCACACGCCTCATCACCAGAGACCAGGTTGCATACAACGCCGCGGTTGTGGAGGCACTGCAGAGTGCAGAGCAGCAGGTACTGCGCTTGCAAGCACTCATCGCCACCGCCGATGTCAACCGAGAGGTCGGCGAGGAGCGCATCACCCGCGATGCCGATGCAGTTCGTGCAGCTGTTCGAGAGATGGCACGCCAAAGGGAGGCCGACCGTGCCGAGCTGCAGCTTCAGCGGGCTCGCGTCAGCCTCTTCTTGCAGGAGGCACGAGGGTTGCCGGCGAGCGACGGCTCCCCCGCCTCGCAGCCGAGGTTTCACGAGGACGCTGATGACGCAGGCGCGTTGTATTCGCACCTGGAGGAGCGGTTCCGAGGGTCGCGTGACGACATACGAGTCCGCCAGACGATCTACCTGCAAGACGTGCTTCCACTTCGCGAGCGTGGACTGCCGTTGCTGGATATCGGACCGGGTCGGGGCGAATGGCTCGACCTGATGCGGGAACATGAATTCCCGGCATATGGCGTCGACACGAATGCATTGTTTGTGGAAACGGCCAAGAAAGATGGGCTTGATGTTCGGCACGGCGACGGGATCGCGCATCTCGGTGATGTGGATGAGGACAGCCTTGCAGCGGTGACCGCGTTCCAGGTCGTCGAGCACATACCATTCGACTCATTGCGCCGGCTTCTGGACGGGGCATTGCACGCCCTGATTCCCGGCGGCCTGCTCCTGCTCGAGACTCCCAACCCGGCCAACGTCTCCGTCGGCTCCAACAGCTTCTGGTTGGACCCCACGCACCTGCGCCCCATCCCACCAGATCTCCTTCAGTTCGTCCTTCAAGACCATGGATTTGTCGACGTCGAGGTGCGCTTTCCTGCCTGGGGCGAAGACGAACGCCTCGCTTCTCTCGCCGCCGTGGAGAATGACGACCTGCGCACGCTCACCGAACTGCTGAAGCAGGACTTCTTCGGCCCCAAAGACTACGCAGTGCTGGCCCGAAAGCCTGCTCCCGCCTAGGGATGCGGATCGGCATAGTCAAGCCCGACTTCCACATCATCGGGGGAGCCGAGGGACTGCTGAAGCGTGTTGCCGGCGAGCTGCGCCGGGCGGGCCACCGGGTGAGCTCGATCCCGATCGACGTCAAGGCGGTTTCGCCCTATCCCTATGGCGTTCACATCTCGCCGGAGGCATGGGCGCGAGCCGGAAACTTCTTCCGCTATATGGGATTGGTTGAGGAGTTCTCGGCGTTGGAACTTGGCGGCTTCGACATGGTCGTATCCACTCAGCCGCCGTCGTTCGCGGCACGTCATCCGCGTCACGTCAGTCTCTTCTTTCATCATGAGCGCATCTACTACGACCTCGCTCAGGTGTATTGCGACGCCGGCTACGCGACACCGCCACTGCACACTGCAGCGGTCGAGCGAGTGCGGCAGGTCGACGCGTCGCGACTGGGTGAGGTGCGAACCTTTCTGGCCATCAGCGAAGAGGTGCAGCGACGTCTGCGCGATTACAACGACTTGATCGGGAATGTCCAGCTCGCTATCCCGGGTGTGGACGCCGTCGACGGATCAGACTCCCAAGAGCCGGCTCCTCAAGGGCATGTGCTGTGCGTGAGCCGGCACGAATTCCCCAAGCGAGCGGAGTTGTTTGTGCACGCGATGAAGCTTGCCGATCCGGCGAAGGGCGTTGTCGTCGGCGGTGGAGGCCGGCTCGAATACGTCCGCCGACTGGACGCCTGGCTGTCCTCAGAGGGATCGGACGCAGCACACATCGACAGCCGTCCTCTATGGCTCAACACCGGCGATGTGGCGACAGTCCCCACGCCGGCCGTGCGGCGCGAGTCGAACGTTGCCATCCTCGGTCCGGTGGACGACGAACGTCTGACGGAGCTCTATCGAGATGCGTTGTGCCTGGTGGCGCCGGCATTCCTTGAGGACTTCGGACTCACCGCCTTGGAAGCCATGGCGCACGCGAAGCCGGTGATCGTCTGCGACGATGGCGGCCACCTCGCACGGATCGTTCAGGATGGCGTCACTGGATTTGTGGTCCCGCCGACGGCGCAGGGCATCGCCGCCGCGGTGCAGCGGCTGCGGAACGACGCCGGTCTGCTCCGGAAGCTCGGCTGCCAGGCCCGGGAGCGAGCTGCAGAATTCACCTGGGAACGCTTCCGGGAGCAGCTCTGGGCTGGACTGGATACGGTGATGGGGTGAAGATCGCGATTGTTGCGCCCAGTCCCGTGCCCTTCGTCGTCGGCGGAGCGGAGCGCGTCTGGAGCGGACTCGCCCGGGCGATCGAGCGCCAGACAGCTCACGACGCGGAGCTGGTCAAGCTACCCAGCCCCGAGCGCAACCTCCCCGAGGTTGTGGCGAGCTACGAACAGTTCTGGCATTTGGATCTCAGCCATTTCGACCTTGTCATCACCGGAAAGTACCCGGCGTGGATGCTGCGTCACCCGAACCACGTCGTCTACATGCTGCACCCGCTTCGCGGGCTGTACGACACGTATCCCGCCGGGTTCCCGGAGGACGCGACGCCCCGCGAACCCGACGTTCTGCAGCTCGTTGCGCTGCTCGCCTCGACCCCGGACCGCGCAGCCGTCGACGAAGTCTTCTCCCGGTTTCGCGACCTGCTGACGCGCCACGGTCCGGAACATCCGGTATTCACGTTTCCCGGCCCGCTGGCGCGGCGCATCGTGCGATACCTCGACAGCGTCGCGCTCCAGCCTGGGCACGTTCGCACGCACGCGGCGATATCGAAGACAGTGGCCCGCCGACCCGGCTACTTCCCGCCCGGCGTCGAGGTCAAGGTGGTCTATCCACCTTCAGACCTGGAGGGTTACCGCTGCGACGAGTTCGACTATTTCTTCACCGCCGGTAGGTTGGATCATCCCAAGCGAGTAGACCTTTTGATCGAAGCGATGCGGCTCTACCGGGGCTCCGAACGATTGGTGGTCGCGGGAGCCGGACCCGAGGACGAAGCGCTTCGCGCGGCGAGCCAGGATGACGCTCGAATCGGATTCGCCGGTCGTGCCAGCTCGGATCAGCTCATCGACCTCTACGCGCGCTCACGCGCGGTGCTCTTTGTGCCGAAGGACGAGGATCTCGGGCTCATCACCATCGAAGCCATGTCCTCCTGCAAGCCGGTGATCACCACCGACGACTCAGGCGGGCCGACCGAGTTGGTGGAACACGAGGTCACAGGGCTGATCGTCAAGCCTGAACCGGCGTCGATTGCAGCCGCGATGGAACGGCTGGGACACGACGTCGAGGCGTGTCGGGTCATGGGCGCCGCTGGATGCGCGCGGGCCGCGTCGATCAGCTGGGCGAAGGTCATCGACGTGCTCGTGGGCGAGGCGAGCGATCCAGTGCAGTCACAACCGTCACCAGCGCGGGGGAGCATTGTCCACCGCCCTTTCAACCCCAGCGGCGCATGGCGCCGGGCCAACCACCCGAAACTGGTGGTCGCGTCGACGTTTCCGGCGTACCCGCGGATGGGTGGCGGCCAGCTTCGGGTGTTCGGCCTATACGGCGCAATGAAGTCCTTTGACATAGAGATCGTCTCCATGGAAAGAAGCGGATGCGAGGGCCGGGACGTCGTGTATCGCCGGGGATTTGTCGAACGCTCGATTGCAAAGAGCGAGGAGCAGATGCGCTTCGAGGCGGCCGAAAGCGCCGCGGCCGGAGTCCTCGTCAGTGACCTCGTCGCATCCGACGCGGCAACGCTGACCCCGCAGTATGACGAGGCCATGGTCGCCGCGCTGCGCGACGCGGATGCAGTGCTTCTGGCCCACCCATACCTACACGGATTCGTCGACCGGTTGGGCACTTCACTGCCGCTGATCTACGATTCGCCCGACGCGGAATTCCGCCTCAAGGCAGGGGTTTTCGCCGGCTCCGACAAGGCGCACGCGCTGCTTCAGCGGACAGAGGAAATCGAAGGCGCTGCGCTGCGCGGTGCGGCGCTGGTAACCGTGTGCTCGCGTGACGATGCCGACGCTCTCTCCTCTCACTATCACATTGAAGCCGAACGCATGCTGGTGATCCCCAACGGCGTCGACGTCGCGCGGATAGAGTTCGTGGGCGGAGAGGAGCGCGCTTCGCAAAGGGAGAAATGGCTGCGCCTCATCCGCGCAGGAGGAGGCAGGGCTCGCCGGGATGTCGCCATCTTTCTCGCCAGCTGGCATCCGCCGAACGTCGAGGCGGCGCAACGCATCATCGACTTCGCTCCTCGCCTTCCTGACGTGCTGTTCCTCCTGGTGGGGAGCCACTGCGAGGCGTTTCGTCGTCGCAGGGTGCCGGCGAACGTTCGGCTGATGGGATCGGTACCCGAGGACGCCAAGCGCACGCTGATATCGATGGCCACTGTGGGCTTGAATCCGATGCTCACCGGGACAGGGACGAACCTCAAACTGGTCGAGTACTTCGCGGCGGGATTGCCGGTTGTCTCCACGCCAATCGGAGTTCGCGGCATCGCTGCCGAGGACTTCGTGCATCTGCGGATCCAGTCGATTGACCACTTTGTGCAGGGAATTCGCCATGTGATCGCGAATCCGGAAGAAGCAGCCGAGCAGGCGAAAGCCGCGCGGGCACTGGTTGAGGCGCGATACGACTGGGCCAGCTTGGGCGCGGTGATGGAGCAGCGGATTTTCGCCGCGCTGCCGACCGGCTACGGTGCCTCAATGCAAGGGCTGGCAGAGCCCGCATGACAGTACCGCGGCAGTCACCCGGCCGGCTGTATCTCCTGGCGAGGCGTGCGGCGATCGTGCTCGGCCTCGAGATGCCGGCCCGCGCCATGGTCAGGGCCGCACGGCGCAGTCGCGGGCGCTTGGCGGTGGCGCTCGCGCCGCCGGCCGCGATCGGCGCCGAGCGCGCGCCCACGCCGAGCGCACCGGCAGAGCCGCAACTGTCGGACGCGGAGCGAAATGCCATCGCACGCGACCGGCTCGACAACGCAAACATCCGGTTGCTGATCTCGTTCGCATTGCACTCTGACTCGAACTGCATTGACGTCGGCGCTCATGAAGGCACCGTTCTGGCTGAGATCCTTCGCTCCGCACCGAACGGCAGGCACATCGCGTATGAACCCATCCCCGATCTCGCGGCCCGGCTGAGAAGCCGGTTTCAGAACGTCGATGTACGGGAGGCCGCGCTCTCGAACGCAGAGGGCGAAACAACGTTCGTGTACGTCCCCGAGGCACCGGCATACAGCGGATTGCGCGAGCGTGCCTACCCTCACGATGTCGAGACGACAACGCTCACCGTCCACACGGAGCGCCTCGATGAGGCGCTGCCGCCCGACTACCACGTCGACTTCATCAAAATCGACGTGGAGGGCGCCGAAGCACTCGTCCTCGAGGGTGCTCTCGGCGTCATCCGCCGCGATCACCCGATCATCGTGTTTGAGCACGGCCTTGGGGGCGCCGATCACTACGGCACCACGCCTCAGCGCGTCTTCGAGCTGCTCACGGCCGAGGCGGATCTGCGCTTGTTCGATCTCGACGGCAACGGCCCGTACTCGCTGGCGCAGTTCGAGGATGAGTTCGCCCGCGGCCAGCGCTGGAACTACGTCGCGCGCCCGTGAGGGCGCCGCTGCTTTCGCGCTACCGTTAGCCTGAGATGGACTTCGAGTTCACCGACGAGCAGCGCCATATCCGCTCTGTGGTGCGCGACTTCGCCCAAGGGGAGATCGCGCCCACCGCAGGGGAATTCGACGAGAGCGGCGATTTCCCCTACGTGTGGGTTCAAGGCATGGCCCGCCTCGGCCTCTTCGCGCTGCCGTTTCCCGAGTCTGTCGGGGGCGCCGGTGGGGACTTCCTCTCATACGCGCTGGCGATGGAGGAGATCGCCCGGGCCGATGCCAGTGCGGCGATCACCCTCGAGGCGGCCGTGTCACTGGGCATAGCCCCATTGGTGTCATTCGGCACCCTTGAGCAGAAGCAGCGATGGCTGCCCGCACTCCTCAGCGGCGAGAAGATCTGGTCCTTCGGGCTGACCGAAGCCGAGGCCGGCTCCGACGCGGCCGCAACGCAGACCAGAGCCGTGCGCGACGGCGACATGTGGGTCATCAACGGACGCAAGGTGTTCATCACCAATGCCGGCACCGACATCAGCGCCGGTGTGACCATCACCGCTGTCACCGGCTCGGACAACGGCACCAAGCAGATCAGCGCGATCGCGGTGGAGCGGGGCACGCCGGGGTACACGCAGGCGCCCAAGTACCGCAAGCTCGGATGGCATGCGTCGGACACGCGCGAACTGATCTTTGATGACGTGCGCGTTCCGCTCGCCAACCTGGTGGGCGAGGAGGGCGCTGGTTACCGCCAGTTCCTGCAAATTCTCGAGGGCGGGCGGGTGGCCATTGCTGCGCTGGCCGTCGGGGTTGCACAGGCATGTCTGGACGCCGCGCTCGCGTACTCGGCCCAACGGCGGCAGTTCGGCAAGCCGATCGCGGCGTTCCAGGCTATTCAGTTCAAGCTCGCCGACATGGCAACCCAGATCGAGCTCGCGCGGCTCATGACGTGGCGGGGTGCATGCGCCATCGATGCCGGGAAGAGCTCGGCGCCGTATGCGTCAATGGCGAAGCTGCACGCCTCTGAGGTGGCGACGGCGTGCGCCAACCAGGCCGTGCAGATTCACGGGGGATACGGCTTCATGGAGGAGTCGCCCGTGGCGCGCTACTACCGCGACGTGAAGGTCAACGAGATCGGTGAGGGGACGAGCGAGGTGCAGCGCATTCTCATCGCGCGGCATATTCTCCGGCCGTACGAAATCCTGGAAGATTGAGTGCCGAAATGGGAGGGTACGATCGACCTGTGGAGCACGAACCGGTTATCGTGGCCGCGGCGCGAACCCCGTTCGGCAAGCTGGGCGGCGCGCTGGCAACCCTACCCGCCGTGGACCTCGGCGCGCGTGTTATTGCCGAGGTCCTCGAACGCACCGGTACCAACCCAGGAGCGGTCGATCAGCTGATCATGGGGACGGTGCTGCCGGCGGGACAGGGACAGGTCCCGGCTCGGCAGGCGGGCCTGCGAGCCGGCCTTCCGCCCACGGTGTCCGCATTCACGGTCAACAAGGTGTGCGCCAGCGCGCTCAAGGCTGTGAACCTGGGCGCACTGCTCATCCGGTCTGGAGAGGCGGACGTGGTGGTGGCAGGTGGGATGGAGTCGATGTCGCGCGCTCCCTACCTGCTCGAGGACCAACGGTTCGGCAGCAGGTTCGGCGACCGCGTCGCGGTTGACAGCATGATCCGGGATGGGCTGTGCTGCCCCGTGGACGGCGTGTTGATGGGCGTTCACGGCAGCGAAGTCGCGGCCGAATTGGGTGTGTCCCGCGAGGAACAGGACGCATGGGCGTACCGGTCGCAGACGCGCTACGCCGCCGCGCTCGCCGCCGGCAGGTTCGGCGACGAGATCATCGACGTCGCCGTCAATGGCCACGTCGTGAGCGCGGACGAGCAGCCGCGCGCTGACACGACGCTGGAAAAGCTGGCGGCACTCCGGCCGGCTTTCGGCGAGACCAGCACGATCACCGCAGGCAACGCTCCCGGCATGAACGATGGCGCAACTGCAGTCCTGTTGATGAGCGCGGCGCGCGCACGCGCCGCGGGCCTGGCGCCCCTGGGACACTGGCTGGCATATGGAGAGTCCGCCGCAGATCACCCGTATCTCGCGACGGTGCCGGCGCTGGCCATCGAGGCCGCCATGCGCAAGACAAAGGGCGAGGTCGACACGGAAAAGCTGGGACTCGTGGAGATCAACGAGGCGTTTGCGGCCGTCGCGATAACCAGCACGCGCATGCTTGAAGTCGATCCCGAGCTGGTCAACGTCAATGGCGGCGCCATCGCGGTGGGCCATCCGATCGGCGCCAGTGGCGCACGCATTCTGATGACGCTTCTCTACGAGTTGCGCCGCCGCGGCGGTGGTTACGGCGCGGCCGGGATCTGCAGTGGCATCGCTCAGGGCGAGGCGACTCTCGTCCGTGTCGACTGAGGTCGTCGCCGCTCCCGTTATTGGTGATCGCATCGCGGCCTTTGTTCGCGACTTCGTCCGGCCGAACGCGGCCGCGATGACGCGTGGCCAGGGACCCCGGCCCGACGACGTTGTCGAGGCCGCCGGTGAGGTGGGTCTTGCCGGGATCCTGACCCCGGTGCGCTTCGGTGGCGCCGGTGGCAGCCATCGCGACTTCGTGGATCTCATCGAGGCGGTGGCCACAGCCGACGCGAGCATGGCGGTCATCATCGACGTACATGCCTCGGTTGGCACCGAGCCGATCATCGATTTCGGCAGTGATGACCAGAAAATGCGATACCTGCCGCGCCTTGCTTCTGGAGAGTGGCTGGCGGCGTTTGCGCTGACGGAGCCGGCAGGAGGGAGCGACGCCGCATCACTGCAGATGCGCGCGGACCGCGACGGCGACGGATACCTCATCACCGGCACCAAGACATTCATCACAAGCGCAGGCGCGGCGGACATGTACATCGTTATCGCGCGCACCGGTCAAGGCACGCGCGGCATCACGGCGTTTCTCGTGGAGTCCCGATGGACCGGTGTCAGCGCGGGCGCGCCATTCGAGAAGCTCGGCCTGCACGGATCCTGGACCGGCGAGCTGGTCCTCGACGGTGTCCACGTTCCGTCTGCCAACCGATTGGGGCCAGAGGGCGCCGGCTTTCGCGTGGCGATGTCTGCGCTTGACAGCGGGCGCGTGGGCATATCGGCACAGGCGGTGGGGATTGCTCAAGGCGCGCTCGACGCGGCGGTGGCAGAGTCGCGTGCGCGCATAGCAGCCGGCGCGGAGGTCGATGAGGTGACCCTGGCCGATATGGAGGCGGCGACCATGGCGGCGCGCGCGCTGACCCGCCACACGGCTGCCTTGGTCGACGCGGGTGAGCCGGCCACACTCGATGCCTCGGTATCCAAGCTGTACGCGACCGACGCGTGCGTTGCTGTCGCGCACGCGGCCGTCCAGCTCTGCGCACCGGCGTCGGCCTCCGAGATGCACCCGGCGACTATCCGGCTGCGTGACGCCAAAGCGTCCCAGATCTACGAAGGCACCAACCAGATCCAGCGGCAGATCATCGCGCGCGAGTTGCTCAGCTAGTCGCCGCGGAATCGCACGCGACGGGGGCGGATTGCTAGCATCGACGCCGTGGATATCCGTCTCAACGAAGAGCAGCAGATGATTCGCCAGACGGTGCGCGAACTGGCGCGTGACAAGATCGCCCCGCGCGCGGCCGAGATCGATCGCACAGGCGAGTTCCCCTGGGATGTGGTCGATCTGTTTCGCACGCACGACCTGTTCGCTCTTCCGTTTGCCCCCGAATACGGGGGCCTCAGCGGCAGCGCCCTGACACTCAACATCGCCATCGAGGAAGTGGCCAAGGCGTGTGCTACGAGTGCGTTGATCCTGGCCGTGCAGGCCCTCGGCGCGTACCCCATCATGATCGCGGGGAGCGACGAGCAGAAACAGCGCCTTCTCCCCGACCTCGCCAGTGGCAAGAAGCTCGCCGCGTATGCGTTGACCGAACCTGGCGCCGGAAGTGACCCGGCGGCGATGGAGACGCGCGCGGAGTTGCACGACGGCGAGTACGTCATCACGGGCAGCAAGATCTGGATCACCGACGGCGGAGTTGCAGACACAATCGTCGTATTCGCCAAGACGAATCCCAAGGAGCGGGCCAAGGGCGTGAGCGCGTTCGTGCTGGAGAATGCCCAGTCCCTCAAGGGTTTCGAAGCCAACACCATCCACGGCAAACTCGGCATCAGAGGTAGCAATACGGCCGAGTTGCGCCTCGACGAGGTGGTGGTGCCGGCGGCGAACCGGTTGGGAAAGGAAGGTGAAGGCTTCAGTATCGCCATGCGGGTGCTGGACCGCTCACGGCCCGGAGTGGCAGCGCAGGCGATCGGCATCGCGCAGGGAGCGCTCGACTACGCCGTTGGATACGCAAAGGAACGCAAGCAGTTCGGCAAGGCGATCGGTGAATTCCAGGGGATCCAGTTCATGATCGCGGACATGGAAGCCCAGACTGCTGCCGCAAGGGCGATGGTCTACTGGGCGTCCCAGCTCATCGACGATCACAGTCCCGATGTGACCCATCACGCCGCCATCGCCAAGTTGCTGGCGGGCGATGCCGCGATGAAGGTGACCACGGACGCTGTGCAGATCCTCGGCGGTTACGGCTACGTCAACGAATATCCGGTCGAGCGGATGATGCGCGACGCCAAGATCACGCAGATCTACGAGGGGACGAATCAGATCCAGCGCGTGGTCATCGCGCGCGATCTGCTGCGCAACTAGGCGAGCGCGATGGTCCGCGGCATGTCTCGAGCGCTGCACACAGACTCACCGGCGCAATGGCATCGTCAGCGAGTCATTCTCTCGGCGCTCGCGCTGCCGAAGCCAGGCTGATCGGCGGGATTCTCGGCTTCTGGTTGGTTGGGTGGACGCTGCTGACGGCGTCCGCTTGGGTGGCCGGCGGCCGGCCGACAGCGTCGCCGGTCGCGCTCGTCGATCCCGCAACCATCGCGGCGCATGTTCGAGGGGATCACGGCGTCGTTGCGTGGCACCTCGTCGCCGCCTACGGCCCGATCGTCCAACCCGTCTTCTGGCTGGTTCTTGGCATTGCCAACGTGCTCACCCTCAGCGGTGTGATCGTCACGGTGCGAACGCGGACGGCGATCGCCACCTGGGCACGCCATCGCGCCGGTACCGTGCGCCATCCGAGGCGCACCGGTGACTGGGCGCGCGGCCACGAGTTGCACGGGCTGCGCACGCGGCGAACCAAGCCGGGCGCCTTTGTGCTGGGGTTGCACGGACGCACGCCGCTGATGACGCAACCCGAGACGAGCGTGCTCGTGGTCGGGCCAACGCGGTCGGGCAAGACGAGCTCGCTGATCGTGCCCAATCTTTTCGCCTGGAGGGGTCCTGCCGTCGTGACGAGCACGAAGAGCGAGCTTGTCGACATCACTGCCGCGCATCGGCAATCTGCCGGTCCCGTCTACGTGTATGACCCCACCGGGGAGATAGGCGGCCGCTATCAGACGGTGACATGGTCGCCGCTCGCGAACTGTGACAGCCTCGATCACGCCTGGCGGGTTGCGGCGTGGCTGTGCGCGGGACTCCAGCAGGGAACCGGGCGAGGCGACAACGACTGGGCGCACTGGGCAGAGTCAGGCAAGCTGCTCATCGCGCCGCTCATGTACGCGGCTGCGGTGGCAGGCCGGTCGATCGTGGATGTCCAAATGTGGATCCACGGTTTCGACGTGGCGACCCCACTCTCGATCCTCGAGGACGCGCTGTTCGATCCGGCTTCGACGCACTCCGATGACGCAGCGCGCGCCGTCGCCATGCTCACATCGGTGGATCAGAGGCCGGAGAAGGAGCGCGGCACTGTGTTCTCCACGGTGACGCGAATCTTCAGCGTCTTCAACGAGCAACCCGTCGCCGCGTCTGCCGCATGGAACCGGTTCGAACCGGTCGACTTTCTCGCCCGCAGCGGCACGCTCTACCTCTGCACGCCCCGGCAGTCGCCGGAGCGCGTGTCGTCCCTCTTCGTCGGCCTGCTCATGAGCGTCGTCACCGCTGCGTACGGCATCGCGGATGCAAGCGAAACCGGCCGCCTCGATCGCGAGCTCGGCCTGTTCCTCGACGAGCTCGCCAACATCGTTCCCGTCGAGGATCTTCCCGCACTCGCCTCCCAGGGAGCGGGCCGCGGCGTGGTGCTGATGTCCATCGTCCAGGACCTGAGCCAGCTGCGCGCGCGGTACGGCGCCGATAAGGCCCACTCCATCCTCAACAACCACACATGCAAGGTTGTTCTGCCCGGAGTCGGGGACCCCGAGACGGCCGATGTGCTGTCGCGGCTCATCGGGCAGCGCTCCTTCACCGATGTCCAGGTGAGTCGTGGCGCCGATGGGACGGTCAGCCGTTCATACGCTGCCCGCCTCGAACCGCTGGCCACGCCAGACGCGTTGCGCCAGTTGCACGAGGGCACGGCGGTCGTGCTCTACCGTGGACGCCCGGCTGCAGTTATCCGCACCCGACCCTGGTTCGCGGACCGGACCATGCGCCGCCTGGCGCAGCGCAGGTATGTGCGAGATGCCGAGGAGGTCCGCCGGGCCGCGTGAGCGCGGTCAGTGCTGCCTCAGCGCCAGCATTTCGTCGGCGAGATCGTCCAGTGTCGCCTGCATGACGCCGCGGATCGGGGTGGCTCGCACCTCCGCGACAACGGCGTCGAGCGAGGCATTGTTTGCGGCCGCGTCCTCCAAGAGGATCTCCAGACGGAGCGATGAATGATGGAGCCGCTCCTGCACGAGCCGCTTCAGCTCGGGGAGCAGAGGGGCCACGCTCTCCGCCCCTGGTGGCGCCGCGGCAACCGGCACGAGCTCGGGTCGCGGCGGACTCTGGGCGACGCCGAACACATGGGTGATCGTGGTCTCGTCGTCCACGGGCGCCGGGTGATCGCCACCGACGTTGCCGGAAGCCGGCGGGGCGATGTCACGCATCGAGTGCGAGCGCTGCGCGTCGTGCAGGACACGAATCGCACCGGAGCCGGCCGCGGCGAGATCGTCCACCAACGACGGGTCGCCGAGCTCGCGATGCTGGTCCGTGTACGTGGCCACCTGCACTCCGTCGCGGATGCTGGTCACGCCGCGACCAGCCGTGGTTGTCAGCTCGACCACATACGTGCCTTGACGCGCACGAAGATCGGACAGCAGCCGGTTCCAGATGATCCAGTCGAGACGCAGGTCTGCATACAACGGATCGCATCGCACCAGTGGAGGCAGCACCTCGACAACGTTCGCGCTGAGCCGCCACGCAGACACGATCGCATCGTCCCAGCTGCGGATACGGGTGATCGCCTCATCACCCATGGCGCGACGCTCCGGCTCGACGGCGTACGTATCGGTCGTGCGCCCACCGCGGATCAGGATGACGCCCACACCTGGGGAGCGCCGGATCACGATGAGCCCGTCGCCGATCGCGGGGGCCAGCGCCTCGAGGACCAGGGCGCGCACGGGGAGGTCCTCGAACACTGTGTCACCGCGCGGGAGCAGCGGAATGATGTCGGGGGCCGGCACGGGCACCGGCGGGGCAAAGGGAATGGCACTCATGTCACCTGTCACGGGTCGGTATCGTAACTTTCAAAACGCGTCAGCGCGAGAAAGGCCAATCGATTGGCGGTGAAAACAGAGGTCGCGTGTGCAGATCGCGGGTTCTTGCGGAGCGCTTGGTGATGCGGTGGAAGCGATCGAGTTGATTCGACTACGCCACAGCGAGTTCCTCGCGCCGAGCCGCGGCTGTGCAATGGTCAGCTCATGGATCTCGGGCTGACCGGTCGAGCCGCATTCGTCGCCGCGTCGAGCAAGGGCATTGGACGGGCGGTCGCCGAGGCCTTCGCCGCGGAGGGCGCGGATGTCGGGCTGTGTGCGCGCGGCGGTGACGCCCTGGACGCCGCGGCGGAGGCAGTACGCAGCTACGGCGTGCGCGCAGTCGAGTCTGTGGCAGACCTCAGCGACGCCGCGCAGACGGTCAGGGCCGTGCAGCGCGCGGTCGATGGGCTGGGCCGGCTTGATGCGCTCGTGGTCAACGCCGGCGGACCGCCACGTGCCACGTTCGAGCAGCTCGATGACGCTCAATGGGACGCCGCCTACCGGCTGACCCTGATGAGCGCTGTCCATTTGATCCGCACGGCGCTACCGGCGCTGCGCGAGTCGGACGCTGCGTCGATCGTCTTCATCTCGTCGTGGTCGGCGCGCCAGCCCATCCCCGGACTCACGCTGAGCAACAGCATCCGTGGCGCCACGGCGGGTCTTGCCAAAACGCTCGCCAATGAGCTGGCCCCGACCATACGGGTGAACACCGTGTTGCCGGGGACGACGAGGACCGATCGCCAGATGGAGCTTGCGCAGGCGTCCGGCGCCGCGGACATCCGCGAACACTTCCGCGCCATGGCACGCGACGTGCCCCTCGACCGAGTCGCCGAGCCCGCGGAAATCGCGCGCGTAGCCGTCTTCCTGTCCTCGCCGGCGGCTTCGTACGTCACCGGGCAGATGCTGGCCGTCGACGGAGGCGTGATTCAGTCCGTCTCGTGAAGCAGCGAGGCAGCCGCTTGCGCTTCGAGCCCATCACCGAGGCGGATCTGCCGCTGCTCGCGACGTGGCGCGCCCGCCCGTATGTGGCGGAGTGGTTTCACGGGCCGCTCACACCCGAGCAGACGGCCGCCAAGTTTTTGCCGCGCATCCGCGGCGACGACCCGGTGCACGGGTACATCGCGTACCTGGATGAGGTCGCCGTCGGATACATCCAGTCGTTTCGTGTCACGGATCATCCCCACGACGTCGCGGCGCTGCAGGTCCCGGGAGACCCGCACGGTGTCGATGTGCTTCTCGGTGACGCCGAGGCTCGCGGCCACGGGCTGGGCACACGTGTCGTGCGCGAATTCACGCAGCGCCTTCTGGATGCACGCGTCGACTACGTGGTCATCAGTCCAGACACCGAAAATTTCGCAGCAATTCGCGCCTACGAGAAGGCGGGATTCGCCGCGGTCAAGACGGTGTCGAGCACGAAGGACGAGCGCATGAACGTGCTCATGGAGTTTCCGCCAGGTTCGGTGCACGCGCGTTCAGGCGGCTGAAACCACCCCGTAGGCTGCGGCAATCAGCAGGATGTGGCGCTCAGGATCGCGATGATGCCGGGCAGGTTGAACAGCGCGTGCACCATCGCGCCTGGCCACAGGCTGCGCGAGAACTGAAAGAAGATGGCAAGCACGCAGCCCACCGCAAAGAGCGGGATGAAGAGCAGGAGCACGCCGTGCAGGGCGGCGAAGATCGCGGCGCTCACCGGGACCGCCACTCCCACGGGCGACCATCGATGCAGCCAGCCGTAGATGAAACCGCGGAAGATTGCCTCCTCGGAGAGCGGTGCGATGACGCAGACAACGATGATCGCGAGCACCAGGAAGTGGCTGTAGTCATGCTGCACCGCAACGCATTGCGTGTTCTGTGCACTGGGGAACAGGTGTTGACTCAGGACCTGCAGGATCTCGGCGCCGTACAGCGTCGCCCATGCCGCTGCCACCGCGATGGGTATCCACCACCAGCTGAACCGCCGCCAGCCAAGGTCACTGAGGGTGGCACCCCGGCGCAATCCGGCCAGGACATAGACGGTGAACAGCGCTCCGGCGTAGAAGGTCGCCTGCTCCACGAAGGACTCGATCGCCGTCCGCACGGTCTGGTCGACGCCACCGCTGAACTGATCCACAGCCGGCACCGCCACTGACACCAGCATGGTCGCGGCGGTGAAGGCCGCGGGCCAGAACAGGAGGAAGTCGGTCCAGTCCCAGGGCACGCGTCGGATTCCGTGGCGATCGACCGGTTGGACGATAGGAATTGGCGAGTCGCGGCCCATACGGACGCCGCCCCAGAGCAGCACTCCGGCGCCGGCTATGCAGAAGAGCGACACCACCACGCTCGCTCTGCCGAGGTACAGAACGCCAATGAGAAAGAGGATTGGCGCTTCCGCGAACACGATCGTGCGAGCGGCATTGATGCGACCGCCGCGGGGTGCGGGCGATGCCGGGACTCCGAGCGCCTGGGGTGCGGACTGCGTCTCGGTCACCGTTTGGCAATTCTGATCACAATCGCCGTATGGCGGCCCTCGACGATGTGATCGGTCACGAGCGTGTCCTGGCCCGGTTGGTGCGTGCCGCGGAAGCCGACGCGCTCACGCACGCCATCCTGTTCACCGGTCCGGAGGGCGTTGGAAAAACGACGACGGCGCTCGCTTTGGCCGTTCAGCTGCTCGACGCTGACAGCTGGCCCGGCGGGCCGGCCGCACACCCCGACCTCTGGGTGGAGGACTCCGATGTCGAGAACATCAGCATCGAGCGGGTGCGAGCTGGCGGTAAAGAGGCCCCGACCCTGCAGGACTTCATGGCACTCCGTCCTTACGCCGGCCGCCGTCGTGTCGCGGTGCTGGGCCGCGCGGAACGCCTGACTGACCCTGCAGCGGCCTCCCTGCTCAAGACGATCGAAGAGCCGCCCCCCGGCACGCACCTCCTCCTCTGCGCCGCGCATTTCGAGCGCCTCCCCGCCACGGTGCTGTCTCGATGCGAACTTGTCGTCCTCGGACCGGTTGCGACCCCGGTCATCGCCAGCTGGCTGAACCGGGCATACGACGTGCCCGGCGAGCAAGGTTCGCTGGCAGCGGTGTTGGCGGCGGGACGTCCGGGCCGAGCCCTGCGTCTGGCGACCCAGGAGGGCGCGCTCGACGCCGAACTGGATGCCCTCGACGGCTTTCTGGCGGCCGGAGGTGGTGGAGTGGCCGCAGCCCTCCGTGCCGCAGCAGCAGCAGCCCCTGGCGCAGGCGCTGATGGCCGTGAGCGCGGGCTGGTAACCCTGGCGGCGTGGGCGTCCTTCGTGCGTGACGCTGCGTGCTACGCCAGCGGTGCCCCCGAGCTCGCGCTGTGGTCGGCGTACCGGCCGGCGCTGGAACGCTGGGCCGAGGAGCTGCCTGCTGCCCGGATCGTCGCCATCCTGAATCGCATTGTTCAGGCGTCAGAGGCGGTCGCCACCTATGCGCAGCCCCGTCTGGCGTTCGAGGCGCTGATGGTCGACATCTTCGGCGGAGCCGGCAGCCCCCCAGCAGTCGACCCCCGTCCGCGTCAGGCGCGTCCGGCGAAGCCGCGGTCTAGCGGCGGCGGCGCACCAGCAGATAAGCCACGCCGGCCCCGAGCAGCACCGCGGGCACGAGCCACGGCCGCCGGTTGACGATCAGGCTCAGCTGCTCGCGAATACCCTCAGCGCGTCCGTTGCGGGGCATCTCCAAGGGCTCCTCGGTCATCAGCCGCACCGTGCCCGCAACCGGTCGCTCGTAGACGCCTGGGCCATCCAGAGCAGTCGCAGCGGAACTGCCGGCCTCGTTGGTCATCCGCGCATTCTGCTTAATCGCGGTGCCGTTGTGACCAAAATGGCCTGAACGTTGCAGGATTTCTGCCCGTCGCCCCGCCGTGGGGCTCCCGGAGGTCCCAGCTCTGAACCAGTCACAGGCGACCGTCGTCGATCTCAGCAGGTCCGAGGACCTCTGCACCGACCCGCTGCCGCTGGAGCAGGTCCGCCGCGCCTACGCGAAGCTGCCGGCGGGCGGCAGGCTCGAGGTGCGTTCGCCGGTGACCGAACATGCTTTCGCAGTGCGTGCCTGGAGCCGGAAGCATGGGATCGCCCTGGTAAAGGACGAGCGGATCGACGGCGTAAACCACCTGGTCCTGGAGCGTGGTGACGCAACGGCGCCTGCCGGCTGACTTCCTGCTCGGGTGCGCAACGGCGGCGCACCAAGTTGAAGGCGGTCTCGACAACGACTGGGCCCGCTGGTCCCGCGACGATCCCTCGCGCATCAGCGATGGAAGCGACGCGTCCATCGCATGCGACCACTACGTCCGTTATCGCGACGACCTCGAGCAACTTGCCGCGCTGGGCCAGAACGCGCACAGATTCTCGGTGGAGTGGGCGCGCATCGAGCCCCGCCCTGGGTGCTTTGAGATGGCAGAGCTCGATCACTATGCGGACGTGGTGCACACCTGTCGCCGCCTCGGTATGGAGCCGGTGGTGACCCTGCAGCATTTCTCGCTGCCGCTGTGGCTCGCTGAGCGTGGCGGAGTCGTGCACCCGGACGCGCCTCGACTCTTCGCCCGCTATGTGGCTGCGTGCGTCGAACGTTTCGGCAACAACGTCACCTGGTGGATAACGATCAATGAGCCGAACGTGCTCGCCTTCATGGGATATCTCTTCGGGGGATGGCCGCCCGGCGAGCGATCCTTGCCGCGAATGTTCGCCGCGCTGCGCGCGCTGCTGCGCATGCACGCCGCCGGTGCGACCGCGATACGGCAAGTGGCGATCCGTCACGGCTGGGGCGCGCGCATCTCCATTGCCCATGCCGAACGTCCGCAGCGCGCGGGAGCGCGGTCCGCGTCGCTGGACCGCGCAGCCGCGGTGGTCCCGAATTGGATGTTCAATCGCTGGTTCCTGCGCTCCTGCCGCGCGGGCCGGGTGTTGCCGCCGGTTGGTACCGGTCAGCGTGTTGCTGGCTTGCGCGAGTCGCTCGACTATCTCGGCGTCAACTACTACACCGATGACATGGTCCGTTTCGACCGGCACGCGCCCACGACGTTGTTCACCCGACAGCTCGCCGACCCGGCGTTGCCGCACAGCAGCTTTGGGTGGAGCATCGATGCTGCTGCGATGCGGCGTGCGCTCAACGATCTGTGGCGTGAGTTCGGCCTGCCGTTGCTCGTCACCGAGAACGGGGTCGCAGACGAGCACGATGAGCTGCGCCCGGCGTACCTCACCGATCACCTCAACGCGGTGCTCGACAGCATCGACGACGGCGCCGACGTGCGCGGCTACCTGCACTGGACCGCGTGGGATAACTGGGAGTGGGCCGAGGGCTACACCAAGCGTTTCGGCCTGTTCGCTGTCGACCGGGAGACGCAGCGACGGATCGCCAAGCCGAGCGCGGCGCTGTACGCCGATATCGGTCGCACCAGGACAGTCCCGGACCGCGCCTGAAGCGCGGGCGTCAGGCCGCCTGAACCACCCAGCGGTCGGTGTTGATGTCGGCCCCGATGCACGTCTGCAGCGTCAGAAGCGGTGTGCTGGAAGTCTCGTAGATCCACGAGACGTCGTTGTACTTGGTGCGACCAATCACGCGGCTGACGTGGAACGTCCGTTGCTCGCCGCTGGTGTAGTCGTGCAGCACGACTGCTTCACCGTTCTTGGCGCGGAGCAGGCCGCCGAACATGCCGCGGATTCCGTGCGCGTACAGGTAGCTGTTGCCCGAATCGCCTGGAATCGCGGTTCCCGGATAGTGCAGCGCAACCCAGTCCGGGATGTTGTTCGAGCCGTCACCCTCATGGATCGGCAGCGCGATGTGCAGGGCGGGGATCTCGATCCAAAGCCCGGTTCGGACTCCCACAGGCTGCGGCACGCTTGCCGTGTGCGCGGCGTCGTACGGAGAGATCGGCCCGTCATCCAGGAGCGCGGCCGGTGTGCTCATGAACATCACTGCGAGCACGATGCCGGTGACCACGGTGGCGAAGCCGGCGAACAGAGCGAGCCGCCGCACCCAGGGGTTCCGGGTTCCCGTCTCGTCCATCGAAGTCAACCCTCGCGAGCCGGCAGGCTCACCAGTTGTTCTTGGTGCGCTCGAGGCGGAGACGAAGACGGCGCCGCGCGCCCGGCCAGAACGTGAAACCGGAGATCAGCAACCCCAGGCCGACAATCGTGAAGCCAAGGATGGGGAGCGGATGCGGGGGCCCGCCCGTGAACGGCGTGCTCGTGGCCGTGGTGCCGGCGACCTGGCCGGCCTGCGACTGGCCGGTGCCGTTGCCGCCGTTGCCGCCACCCGGGTTGTTACCGCCGGGGTTATTTCCGCCTGGGCTGTTCGTGCCAGGGCTGCTGGTTGCAGGGCAACCGAGCGGCGGAGGCACGCCGGGAATCGGCACGCAGTTGCTGCCGGGCGGGATGCAGAAGGTGTTGAGCGGCGTCGGTAGGCAGGTGCTTGACGGGGGAGTGCCCGGAGGGATGCAGAAGGAGTTGAACGGTGCGGGGAGGCACGTTGGAGGTGGAGGGGTGGGCGTGCTCGGGGGGATGCAGAAGGAGTTGAGCGGCGTCGGCAGGCAGCCGCTGGTGGGGGGGCTGGTGGGCGGGCTGCTGCTCGGGGCCGCGGGCATGCAGCCGCCGGCGGGGGCCGGGAGAGCTGTGCCGTCTACGCACGATCCAGGTCCGCTGACTCCCATTGGCGCGGCAGGGCTACAGCCGAAGCCGGGGTCGCAGAATGAAGCAGATTGGGCGACAGAGGTGCCCGCCGCAGTACCCCCTGGAATTTGCACCGTCTCAGTCGCAAGCACGGGATTGCCGATTACCGGCGTCACTGCGGTGACGGTGATCGTGCACGAGGTCGACGTGGGCACCGCCACCGTCGAGTAGACAAATGGCGTTGTCATGCTGACGCCGGTGCAACCCGTTACGGTTGAACCGGTCGGAGCTGTTGGGGCGATGATGAAGCTCTCACCGCCGACGACTCCTCCAAGCGCGCTCACGGTGCACGTGATGACGTCTCCGGGCTCCGGTATCCCATCACTGGCTGGCCCGGTGCACGACTTGTTGGGGATCTCGACGCCTGCACTCGCGCGCATGGACGTGAGAATCGTCGTCACGCCGATGGCGAGCGACCCGGCGAGCACAGCAACCCCAAGGGCACGACGAATCCGGTTGCCCCGTTTGATGCCCGCCATGTGTGCCCTCCGATAGATTCGCCTGTCCTCTCAGACGTCCGTGCTGGGGAAAACTTGCGCGCACCGCTGATGCGCCCATCGGCAGGCGTACCATCGTCGCCACGGGAGCTCGGGCCGACCGGGCTGAGAGGGTGACTGGTGGGTCACCGACCGCGGACCTGATCCGGGTAATGCCGGCGTAGGGAGCGCCCCGCCGGTCTTTGGCGGAGGCACCCGAGCGCCACAGTGCGTAAGGAGGCGGCGATGACCGACGTGATCGACCGAGAAACCACGGCGACGACGGCGGCTGCGAGCCTGCCGGCCAGCCGAAAGGTCTACGTGGACGGCTCGCGGCCAGACCTGAAGGTGCCGTTTCGCGAGGTGGCGCAGAGCCCGACGCGCACCTCCACTGGTGCGATCGCGAATCCCCCGCTTCGCCTCTACGACACCGGCGGTCCGCACACCGACCCCGATGTGTCGGTGGATGCGGAGAAGGGCTTGGCCCCGCTGCGCAGCGCATGGATCACGGACCGTGGCGATACCGAGGAGATCGTGCGGCCCGGACGCCACGTGCGGCGCGCGCGCAGCGGCGAAACAGTCACACAAATCCACTATGCGCGCCGCGGTGAGATCACCCCCGAGATGGAGTTCATCGCGATACGCGAAGGTGTTCCCGCTGAGTTGGTGCGCGACGAGGTCGCGCGCGGGCGCGCGATCATCCCCGCCAACATCAACCACCCGGAGCTCGAGCCGATGATCATCGGCACCAAGTTCCTGGTGAAGGTGAACGCGAACATCGGCAACTCGGCTGTCGTCTCGTCGATCGACGACGAGGTGGAGAAGATGCGCTGGGCCACCCGGTGGGGCGCAGACACGATCATGGATCTCTCCACCGGAAACGACATACACGCAACGCGGGAATGGATCCTGCGCAACTCGCCGGTGCCGGTCGGCACGGTGCCGATCTATCAAGCGCTCGAGAAGGTCGGTGGCAAGGCCGAAGAGCTGAGCTGGGATATCTATCGAGACACGATCATCGAGCAGGCGGAACAGGGCGTCGATTATTTCACGGTGCACGCCGGCGTACTGCTGCGCTACGTGCCGCTAACGGCGCAGCGGATCACAGGCATCGTGTCTCGCGGCGGATCGATCCTCGCGGCGTGGTGTCTTGCACACCACGAGGAGAACTTCCTCTACACGCACTTTGACGAGCTGTGCGAGATCCTGCGCGCGTATGACGTGTCGTTCTCGTTGGGTGACGGACTGCGCCCAGGGTCGATCGCCGACGCCAACGACGCGGCGCAGTTCGGCGAGCTGCGGACACTCGGCGAGCTGACTACCGTGGCGTGGCAGCACGACGTGCAGGTGATGATCGAGGGCCCCGGACACGTGCCCATGCACAAGATCAAGGAGAACGTGGACCTGCAGATGGAGCTGTGCCACGAGGCGCCGTTCTACACACTGGGGCCGCTGACCACTGACATCGCTCCGGGCTACGACCACATCACGTCGGCGATCGGCGCCGCGATGATCGGGTGGTACGGGACCGCGATGCTCTGCTATGTGACGCCCAAGGAACACCTCGGGTTGCCCGACCGGCAGGACGTGAAAGACGGCGTGATCGCGTACAAGATCGCCGCGCACGCAGCCGACCTGGCCAAGGGACATCCCGGCGCGCAGTTCTGGGATGACTCGCTGTCGCGCGCGCGATTCGAGTTCCGCTGGAACGACCAGTTCAACCTCAGCCTGGACCCGGAGTCAGCACGCTCGATGCACGACGAGACCCTGCCCGCTCAAGGCGCCAAGGTGGCGCACTTCTGCTCAATGTGCGGCCCGAAGTTCTGCAGCATGCGGATCACCCAGGACATCCGTGATTACGCGGCCAGCCACGGGGTGGAGGCGGAGG
>DATMRA010000121.1:0-6944 GCA_035566535.1 Candidatus Acidiferrales bacterium
GAGAATCGCCACGGCGAGATGATCCGCTGCCGCCGGAAGGCAAACGCGAGGTAGACGGCGATCAGCGCCGCGCTGACCAGGATGAGCAGGATTGCGTTAGAGACGAGGCCGGATGCGATGGTGGGTCCGACCTGCTGCACCTGCACGTCGGGCTGCCCATTTGCCGCCTTGGCGATCGTGAAGCGGCCGTCGAGCGCATGGTCTATCTGCTGCACCCGGCTGATATCCGAAGGCAGCGTGGTGATGGCAAAACGGTTGCCGCTCTCCGCTTCCACCTTGGGGCGCAGGTCTGACGCGACGCTGCTCACCACCTGCGCCACCTGAGCTTGTGTCGTCGGCGTGGTCAGGTGCGCATCGATGCGGTTGCCGCCCTGGAAGTCGATGCCCAGGTTGAAGCCCCAGATGATGATCGCAAGGATTCCAGGGATGATGATCGCCAGCGAGCCGGCGAAGAACCAGTTGCGCGAGCGGACGATGTCGAAGCGCCCCTTGGGAGGATGCGCCTCGTACTCGGTGTGGATCTGCGTGTACAGGCTCGGGTTGCGACCCGTCTTCCAGCGCAGCACCCAGGCGAAGAGGGACCGCGTGATCGTTATGGCGGTGAAGAACGACACGAGCACGCCGATGCCCAGGGTGATCGCGAAGCCCTTGACAACCTCGGCTCCGAAGAGCCCGAGGACAAGGCAGGCGATGATGGTGGATATGTTGCTGTCACGAATGGCAGGAAAGGCGCGGCGAAACCCCGTCTCCACCGCCAGCGGCACGCTCTTGCCGTGGCGAAGTTCATCACGTGTTCGTTCGAAGATCAGCACATTGGCGTCCACCGCCATGCCCACACTGAGCACGAAGCCCGCCAGACCCGCCAGGCTCAGGGTGAAGCCGAACAGCTTGAACAGCGCCAGGACGATGGCTGCGTAAATGAGCAGCGCAATGGTCGCCAGGACACCGGGAAATCGGTAGTACCCGATCATGAAGATGACCACGATCAGGAGCCCGACCGCGCCCGCGATGATGCTCGACTGCACTGTCGCCGAACCCAGCGTGGCGCTGACCTCGGTGGTCTGGACCACGCCGATCTCCGCGGGGAGGGCGCCCGCGCTGATCTGATTGGATAGCAACTGCGCCGTGTCCGACGTGAAGTTGCCCGTGATCTGCGTCATGTTGCTCTGTCCGCCACCTGTGACCACCGGTGCCGTGATCACGCGGTTGTCGAGGAAGATCGCGATCTGTGCCTGGGGTGGAGGCGCCGTTGGGCTCGCCGAATACGCTGCGTAGGCCGCTGTCGTGATCTTCGACCACTCCGATGCGCCATGGCCGTTGAAGTTGATGACGACGCTGATCTGCCCCGTCGTCGAATCCGTGCCCACGTCCGCGGAGGTGACGTCACTGGCGTCGATGTTCGTGTCGATCTTCCAGTGGTATCCCGTCGGATAGTCGAGTGGGTTGGCGAACTGGGTCGGGTCGTAGAGATTCTGCTGATCGGCGATGAACGCTGGGTCGCTCGGGTTGGGTGTGCCCTGCACCGGCAGCGCGAAGTGCAGCTTGGCGGTTGTCCCGACCGCGCTCCGTGCCTGGTCCAGTGTCACGCCCGGCAGCTGTACGAGGATCTGGTCTGAGCCCTGCGCCTGCACAACAGCCTCGGATACGCCGAGCGAGTTCACACGCTGGCGCAGGATCGGCAGCGTCGCCTGCTGCGCAGCGCTGACGCTGGCTCCATTCGGCGGTCCGTTGCGGCAGTTCGCGCCGGGAGGATCGTTGTTGCCCCGGCAGATGGCGATAACCAGCTCTGTGCCGCCCTGCAGGTCGAGGCCCTTATGCAGGTAGATCGGGTGTCCGGCGATGTTCGGCGTGGACGTCAGCACCGTGCCGAGTGGCTGGTGCACAACGAGATATCGGTAGATGAGGCTGTAGCCATCGACGAACAGCGCCCCGACCACGATCAGGGCGACGATGCCCAGGCGAAAGCGGGTGATCCGGAACACGGGGCCAGTTTAGCCGGGGGCCAGGCTCACCTGGCCTTCCAGACGTCCCTCTACGGATGCCCTCAGCCGCGCAAACGTGCCCTCGCAAATTGCGTCCCGCGCCGCGTCCATGAGGCGGGCGAGGTGTGTGACGTTGTGGATGCTCACCAGGCGGTGGGCAAGGATCTCATGCGCCTGAAACAGGTGGCGGAGGTATGCGCGCGAGAAGCGCGAGCAGGCTGGACAGCTGCACTCATCGTCCAGGGGCCGCACGTCATCGCGATAGGCCGCGTTGCGCAATGAGATGCGGCCGTGCGGTGTGAGGGCGGTGCCGTTGCGCGCCAACCGCGTGGGCACCACGCAGTCGAACATGTCCACTCCCAGTGACACCATGGCCAGCAGCTCGGCGTCGGTTCCCAACCCCATGAAATAGCGCGGCCGGTCGGCCGGTAGCTCCGATATCGCCGCCTCCGCCAGCGTGAGCATCGCGTCGAGTGGCTCGCCGACGGAGAGCCCCCCGATGGCGTTGCCATCGAAGTCGAGGCCTGCGATTCGCGCTGCGGATTCGCGCCGCGCTTGTTCGTCGAAGCCTCCCTGCGTGATGCCGAACAGCAGCCGCCCGCCGCCGGGGTGCACCTCGCGGCAGCGCTCAGCCCACAGGTGTGTGCGCTCGGTTGCCGCGGCGGTCGCCGCCGGATCACTCCCCCACTCCACCGGATGATCCAGGCACATGATGATGTCCGCGCCGAGGCGTGCCTGCAGGGCAATGGCGTCCTCGGGCGTGACGCGCAATCGCGAGCCGTCATACGGCGACACGAAGACGGCGCCGTCGTCATCCACCGATGCCGCGCCCGCGAGCGTGATCAACTGGTAGCCACCGCTGTCGGTCAGGATCGCGCCGTCCCATCCCATGAAGCGGTGGAGCCCTCCGGCTCGCTCGATCACGTCGACCCCGGGACGGAGCGCGAGGTGGTACGCGTTGCACAGCAGGACGTCGACTCCACACGCCGCAACCTCGTCTGGGTGCAGCGCTTTGACGGTTGCGTGCGTGCCCACTGGCATGAACGCCGGAACCTGCACCGGACCATGCGCTGTGACGAGTGTGCCGGTCCGCGCCGCTCCGTCGACCGCGTCGATGCTGAGCCCGCTCACCGGTTCGCGCTCCAGCACAGCATGCAGTCGCCGAACGAGAGGAACCGGTAGCCGTTCCGGAGTGCGTGCTCGTAGGCGTCCCGCCATGCGTCCATCCCGATCAGCGATGCGAGCAGCACGAGGAGCGATGAGCGCGGCTGGTGGAAGTTGGTCAGCAGGCCGTCGACGGCGCGAAAACGATGGCCGGGCTGGATGAACAGCCTGGTCGTGCCGCTGCCGGCCTTGACCGTCCCGTCTTCCTCTGCGCACGTTTCGAGCACGCGCGTTACGGTGGTACCGACAGCCACGACGCGTCCGCCGGCCTGGCGTGTGCGCCGGATCGCGGCCGCCGTCGCCTCGGGTAAGTCGAACGCCTCGGCATGCATCTCATGCGCCTCGACCCGGCGCGTGCGGATGGGCGCAAACGTTGCGAGGCCCACCTGCAGGCGCACCGTGCTCCAGCCGATGCCGCGTTCGCGCAACCCGTTCAGCACCGCGTCGGTGAAATGCAGCCCGGCCGTCGGCGCCGCCGCCGAAGCGGCGGGGCCCGTCGCATACGTCGTCTGATACCGCTCAGGCTCGTCGAGCCGTCGGTGGATGTACGGAGGCAACGGCGCGACTCCCGTGCGCTCGATGGCTGCATCGACGTCATCCGCATGGAAACGAACGATGCGCCCGCCAGCGTGCTCGCCGGACTCGGCGATGACCGTCGCCTGCAACTCGCCGCCGAGCGTCACGCGACTGCCCGCCGGGAGATGCCGCGATGGGCGCGCCAGACAGAGATAGTCGCCGTCCTCGCGACGCTCGACCGCCAGCAGCTCGACGGCGCGACCACCGTTGACGCGTCCATGCAACCGCGCATGTCGGACCCGCGTCTCGTTCGCGACGAGCAGGTCACCCGGTTGGAGGAGCGACGGGAGATCGGTGAATCGATGATCACTGACCGCACCGTCCTGCCCGACGAGCAGCAACCGCGACGCGTCCCGCTCCGCCAGCGGCTCTTGAGCGATCCGGTCTGCCGGTAGCGGGTAGTCGAACGCGCTGGTGAGCAGCGGCTCAGCTCTGGTCGATTCGAGGGTCACGCCGCTGATGATGCGTCAGCCGCGTGAGTGCGCTGGCCGCCGGCCGTGGAGGGCGTCATGAGGCCGCGGTGGCCCCCGCGGCCGAATGGAGCGGCAGCGGACGCCGACGAGGCGTCAGCGCAGCGGCAACCGAAACGGCCGGTGGACAGGGCACTAACGCGGCGCAACGCTGATCCAACGGGGTGATTACGAATGGAACAGATCTGGCTGCGGGTCACCAGCGCCGGGCGCGCCCACGGGTACCGGCAGACCGAGATGCTCATAGGCGGCCGCGGTGGCGAGGCGGCCGCGCGGGGTTCTTGCGAGGAGCCCGATTCGGATCAGGAAGGGTTCGACGATGTCCTCGATGGTGTCGGGATCCTCCTGCACGCTGACCGCGATGGTCTGCACGCCGACGGGGTGGCCGCGGAGCGTGCCGGTCAGCACCGCGAGTACGCGGCGGTCGAGCTCGTCGAGGCCCAGCTCGTCGATGCCGAGCACGTCGAGTGCGGCTGACGCTACGGCTGAGTCGATGTGGCCGCCGGCACGCACCTGCGCATAGTCGCGCGCCCTGCGGAGCAGACGGTTCGCGATTCGTGGCGTGCCGCGGGCGCGGCGGGCGAGCAGTGTTGCGCCGGCTGCGTCGATATCGACGCCGAGCAGTCGCGCCGAACGATTGATGATCGACACCAACTCGTCGGCTTCGTAGAAGTCGAGGCGGAACGTGACCCCGAAACGGTCGCGCAGCGGGCCACCGAGTGCGCCCGCCCGAGTCGTGGCGCCGATGACCGTGAACCTGCTCAGGGACAGACGCAGCGTCTGGGCGCCGGCGCCTTTGCCCGCGACGAAGTCGAAGGCAAGGTCCTCCATGGCGGGGTACAGCGCCTCTTCGACAGCTCGGTTGAGACGGTGCACCTCGTCGATGAAGAAGACATCGCGGTCTTCAAGGCTGGTCAGGATCGACGCGAGCATGCCCTGGTGTTCCAGCGCAGGCCCGCTGGTGAGCCGCGCATTGACACCCATTTCGTTGGCGATGATCTGGGCGAGCGTGGTCTTGCCCAGGCCAGGCGGTCCATGAAGGAGGACGTGGTCCAGAGCCTCGCCGCGCTGCGTGGCGGCTTCGACAAGGATGCGCACCTGCTCGTGCACCCCAGGCTGACCGACGAACTCCTCAAGCCGCTTGGGACGCAGGGCGACGTCGCTTGCCTGTTCCTCTTCAAGAACACCGGCGGCGACCGCACGCTCGTCGGTCATCGCGTACTGCCCGCGCTGTCCAGTTGACGCAGCGCCCGGCCCACAAGCGCGGCGACGTCGTGATCGTCCGCTGAAGCCGACACCGCAGAGATTGCAGAGCGAGCCTCCGATTCGCGGAACCCGAGCCCGACAAGCCCGGCCACCGCGGCGGATACAGCTGCGTGCTCCGACTGCGGCGCAGCGACTGGTTCGCCGAGCACGGCCAGCTCATCGAGCTTGTCGCGCAGCTCGAGGACCACGCGCTCCGCGGTTTTGGGGCCGATACCCGGCACCGTCGCCACAAGCGCCGCGTCGCCACTGCGAATGGCGCGCACCATGATCGGAAGTTCGGAGCGGCCGAGTATGCCCAACGCTGCCTTCGGACCGATGCGCTCGACGCTGATCAGCAGCTGGAACAAGCGCAGCTCGTCGCGGCTGAGGAATCCATACAGCCGGATCGCATCGTCGGTCACGCTCGTGTGGACGTGCAGACGTACCTCCGCGTCGCGCCGCTCATGCAATGCGGCGAGCGTGCGCAGGTGACAGAACACCAGGTAGCCGACGCCGCCCGTGTCGATCACAACGTGGTCGCTGTCGGAATCGACAATGCGCCCGCGAACCATCGCGATCATCTGACCATCGACCCTAATCTCGCGCGGGCCTGGGCGACCGCCTGCTCCAGCCGCGTCGGGCGCTGCAAGCCACTCTTCGCCAGGCGAGCGCCGAGGGCACCGCGATGGTGATGACAGATGGCGACTGCGCATGCGTCCGCGACGTCATCTGAGGTCGTCTCGAGGCCCAGGAGCTGCTGTGTCATCCGCGCCACCTGTGGCTTGCGGGCACCGCCGTAGCCACACACGGCTTCCTTCACCTGAGTCGGCGTGTATTGCGCGACAAGAAGATGACTGCGACCGAGCGCGCACAGGATCACGCCCCGCGCTTCACTGACTCGCATGGCCGTGCGCCGGTTTGTCGAGAGGAACAGCAACTCGAGCGCTGCGACCTCGGGACGCAGCGTCGCCACCGCGTCCATCACCAAATCGAAAAGGTTTGACAGGCGGGCCGCTTCACTCGTCTGAGGGAGCGTGTCGAGTCGCGCGGCGCTGACCAGCGTGAGGTTGTTGGGCGCACCGTCAACCAGCGCGATTCCCGTGCGCCCCAGCCCGGGGTCGATGCCCAGGACTCGCACTACCGAGCCCTCACGACGCGTCAGCCGACGGTTTCAAGCACGTCGTCCGGTATTTCAGCGTTGGCGTAGACCTGTTGGACGTCGTCGTGTTCCTCGAGCGCTTCGAGCAGCCGGAGCACCGCCGGCGCCTGTCGCGCATCCAGCTCGACCGAGCTGCTTGGGTTCATCGTGACCTCGGCGCTGTCAATCGTGTAGCCCTGCTCCTCGAGCAACCGGCGCGCCTCCTCGAAGAGAGCGGGCGCCAGCGTCACCTGGACGTCGCGACCGTCGACCGCGATGTCGCCGTCGTCTCCGACATCAAGGACGTCGAGCAACTCCAGGGCCAGTTCCTCCGGGTCGCGCCCACGCGCGTCGACGCGGATCACGCCC
>DATMRA010000122.1:0-3604 GCA_035566535.1 Candidatus Acidiferrales bacterium
CTCCCCCTCGCTGAAGGTCTCGACGTGGTAGGTGCCGGGCATCGACGCACCACTGTACGGGAGACCGGGTTGTGTTATCTGAGGCCATGCGCTCAGCCACGTCGCTTCCGGTGGCGGCCCTGTGCACCACGCTGGTCCTCCTCGCCGGCTGTGGCGGCAGCTCGGTGCTGCCGACCGCCTCGTCCGGGACGTCGCCAAGCAGCACCGCGGTGCTGACGTCCATCCCGGTGCCCGCCTGTTCGCTCCTGAGCTCCGACCAGATCGCAGCGCTCCTGGGCTCGGCCCCCACCGCCAGCCAGGGCGCCGAGCTCGACCATGCTGCCTCGTATAAGACGTGCACTTGGTCGAACGGCACCGAGAGCCTGTCGCTCGGGGTATCGTTCTCCGACGATCCAGGGTTCTCCTACGGTGCCGATTACGGAACGCCGAGCCCAGTCGCCGGATTGGGCGATTCCGCGAAGTACACGTCGGCCGAGAACTCGGGCACGTTCAAAGCCGCGCTCGAGTCCGTCCAAGGGCAGCTATCCGTGGGCCTCGCCATCCACGGGCCGGTCGACCCGGCTTCACTCACGGACGCGATGAACACCGACGTTCGCCAGATCATCGCCCAGCTGGGGTCCTGACCCTACAATTCCCGGCCAATGGCCACGGCCGCTGAGCTGCACCCTCGCTTTCTCGCCGACGTCTACCAAGCGGCCAGCGAGTGCAACAAGTGCTCCCTGTGTCAGGCCACCTGCCCCGCGTACGTGACGAATCCTGTTGAGTGGGAGACGGCGCGCGGCCGCGTCTCGCTGATCCGGGATGCGATCGAGGGTCGCCTCGAGCTCAGCGACATCGCCGACGGACCGCTCTCCACCTGCCTCACCTGCGACAACTGCGTGGCCGCGTGCGCACCGCGCGTGCCGACGGGGCATATCGTCAGCCGCGCGCGCCAGGAGTTGCACGAGCAGGAGGGGTACCCGTGGAAGCAGACCTTCGCGCTGCGCACCGTGCTGCCTCACCCTGGCGTGCTCCGCCTGCTCCATGGAGTAGCCCGTTTCTCGGAGCGAACCGGGTTGTATGCGCTTGCTGAACGCCTGGGACTCTTCGCGTGGATGGGAGGCGTCGGACGGCTGGCGGAGTACGCCGGACCGCTCGACAAGAACACCGCCTACCGGCGCGCGCGCCATCTGCCGGAGCCCACGCAGCCGCTGCGCGGCCGCGTGGGGTTTCTTGTCTGTTGCTATGCCAACCTGGCGGCTCCGCGCTCCACGGAGGCGACCATGTGCGTGCTGCTCGCCAACGGATACGAAGTCGTGGTTCCCGTGCTGGGATGCGCTGGCTTGCCGGCGCGGACGCTCGGCGATCGCGAGGCGATGGTCGACATGGCGGTGCGCAATGTCGAGACCTTGCGCGATCTGCAGGTCGACGCCTTCGTCGGCGACGTTGCCTCGTGCATCGGGCACTATCAGGAGTACGGCGACATCGCGGGCACCGATCGTCTGGTCGGTGACAAGGCACGCGACATCGCGCAGCGAACTGCGCTGAGCAGCGACTTCCTCGACCGCAACGGCATTCGGGCCGAGCTGGGACCGCTGCGCTGGAACATCGTCATCGACGAGCCATGCTCGCTGCCGATTGACGGGCCGCAGCGCGGCGCCATGCGCCGTGTGCTGTCGCAGGTTCCACGCCTCCGCATCCTCGATCTCGACGAAGCGGCGATGTGCTGCGGCGGCGCGGGCACGTACTTCACACGCATGCCGGAGCGCAGCGAGGCGATCCTGCGCCGGAAGTTCGACAACATTCGCGCTTCCGGCGCCGACGTCGTCGTCACAGAGAACATTTCGTGCCTGGTGCAGCTTCGTGCCGGCGCCGCACGCTACGCACCCAACGTGCGCATACTCCACGCGATGGAGTTGCTGAACGAGTCGATCGAGGTTGGTGCGCGCCGGCGCGCCGTCATCCCGAGTTAGACCGCACTCGTCCCAACGGGGGGCACGGAGATCCCGCTGATGCGTAGCAGCCAGACGGCTGGTTGGGCGATTCGTAGGCGGCTGCCTCGCGGATTGGCGGCACTTGGCGTCGCCGCGTTTGCCCTGGCGGCCTGGCCGGCGGTCGCCGCTGCGGTGCAGGTGCCGTTGATCGACGAGTCGTTCACGGACACGTCAGCTGCCGGCATGCACTGGGAGACGGGCGGCACAGCCGGCCGGTTGAGCCGGCCTGAGACCACACTTCCCTGCCTCACGGCATCAACGGCGGCGCAACCTCCGATCCCCGGATGTCCGCAGGGGCAGGTGGCCATCCGCTCCGGTGGCGACGCTCCAGGAACCGGAGCGCTGCGCCTCACCGACAACCAGACGTTCGAGGCAGCCTTCGCGCTCGATCATGAGGCGCGACCGTTCAATGTCGCGCTCGCGGTCGATTTCGACTTCTTCATGTACGACAACGGGTCGATGATCAACGCACCGGGCGACGGCATCGCGTTCTTCCTGGTCGACGGCAACGCAAACATCAGTGGTCCCGGCGCCGAAGGCGGCGGCCTCGGGTATGCGCCGATCGGCGGCATCGCAGGCTTGCCTGGCGGGTACCTGGGCGTCGGCTTCGACCAGCTGGGCAACTTCGAGCAGTCGCTCACCGACGGCAGCGGATGCACGCCGCCGCCTCCTGCGGGCGTGTTCCCCCAGCCGCGGGTCGGTATTCGTGGTCCGGGCAGCGGCACCACCGGTTACTGCCTCGAAGCCAACAGCGGCGTCCTTCCCGCGGCCCTCGGCGTGCCCCGCGCAACATCTCGGTCTGCTGCCGGCGTCCGGCGCCACGCCCATATCGACATCGACAACCCGGCGGCGCCCAGCCCCCGGGTCGCGGTCAGCATCGACTTCGGCGCCGGCCTCGTCCCCGTGCTCACGGCGCCGCTGCCCGCAGACCCACCGGCCACGTTCCAGTTCGGATTCAGCGGCGGAACCGGTGTGGACGATTCGGTCAACGAGATCAGCAACGTCCACGTGAGCTCGGTCGTCGGATCGACCGTGCTGACCCTGCAGAAAACCCACCAGGGATCCTTCAAGCCCGGCGGCACGGGAACGTTCACGCTCACCCCGGCGATCTCGGCCTCGGGCGCCGCGGAGAGCCAGCCGTTGACGGTGATCGACCATCTTCCCGGCGGACTGGTTGTGGCCGGGATCCCCACCGGCAGCGGGTGGGACTGCAGCGCGACAGCCGTCGGCACGAGCACGGCGAGCTGCACAAACAAGTCAGGCGCGGTTGCGAGCATCGCTCCGGGCACGACCCTGCCTGCAATAACGCTGAGCGTCGACATCGCGGCGGCCGCGACGGGGTCGCTGCTCAACACGGCGACGGCCTACTCCGCTGACGCCACCGCCTCGGTCCAAGCCACCGACACCGCCAAGATCGACTCAGCGGGCCTTCTCATCCCGCTCCTCATCGCACTGGCGGCGATCTTCGTGCTCTTGCTCCTCCTGCTTGCATACCGCCGGCGCCGGCGCCGCGGGGCGGACGCACGCCGCGCCTTGTGAACCGGCCAACCCGGCGCGCGGCGCATCAGCTCGCCGCTGGGCCGCGGGTGCGTTTTCTCTTCGTGCTGTTCATCGTCGCCTTCGCCGGCTGG
>DATMRA010000123.1:0-15170 GCA_035566535.1 Candidatus Acidiferrales bacterium
ACGAGGACCGCTGCGGGTTCCGCGATCGCGCCACCAGCGCCGGCTACGATCTCGCCCACCGTGGCTCCGTACGGGACTTCCTGGACCCCCGGCCGGTGAACCGCGCCGCTGACCGTGACCAGCGTGGTACCCGGCGCGTCAAGTGTGCCCACCGAGCGGAACCAGTCGGCCCCGAACCGCGCGATAAGGGCCACGTGGGCGAACGTCTCGACGTTGTTGACCAGCGTCGGCCGCCCTGAGACACCGGTCGCGTACGGCCTCGGAGGCACCGAACGCGGCCGGGCGGCGCGCCCGTTGAGCCGAGCGACGATCGCGGTCTCCTCCCCCGCGACGTACCGGGTTGGGGCGAGCACGAGTTCGACCGGGACCTCGCCGCCACGAACGCCGGGTCGCTCCGCGATCGCCGCGGTCAGCGTCCGAGCCAACGCGTCGTGGGCTCGGGACACGTAAAGCACCGCACGGGTGGCGCCCACCGCCCGCGTAGCCAGCTGAAGTCCGTCCAGGACCAGATGCGGGCGCAGTGCCAGGAGTGTCCGATCCTTCAGGCTGGCCGGCTCGGTCTCGGCGCCGTCCGCCACGACGACGGCCGGGTGATCGCGGGTCGTCCGTGACGCCACCGCGCGCCACTTGACGGCTACGGGGAAGCCGGCGCCCCCGTGCCCGGTGAGGCCGGCGCGGTGTAGTTCCCCCGTGAGGCCGGAGCCGGTGGGCGCTGGCCCGAGCCTCGCAATGTGGGCTCCGTAGGTCTCCGCGGCCGGCGACACGGGGAGGAGGCGCGAAGCCGCCGGCGCGCCAGTGCCGGGAGCGATTGCGCTCACTGCCCGACCTTCTGGGTGGTCAACGTTCCTCCGACCCCCGTGTCACCTTGGGTGAAGACCTGGACGTTGACGAGGATCGCTCCGCACTGGCCGGTCACCGCCGATCCGAAGCTCGCCGCCGAAGAGCAGATCGTCTGGCCGGACCGGGACACAGTCAGCGTCCCACTGCCATCCGCACTGGCCACGATCGTCAACTGGATAGCGGGGTCGCGCTGGTCGGTCAGGTTCACCGTCACAGCATTGGCTCCGCGCTGCAGGGTGCCTCCGAGCGAATCATCGAGCCCCGCGGCCAGCGTTGGTTGCGCGGGAATTGGGGTTGCGGCTGCTGCTGAGCCTCCCCCACCGCTGGTGAGGAGGTTTGCGGGCGTCCCGGCTGCCCGCGCCCACCCGGGCTGAAGCGGACCGCTCGCCGTCCAGGCGGTCAGGGCGGCGACCGCACTCAGGCTCACCAGCATGCCCCCCGCGCGAAGCAGTGCGTGAGCCGGCCAGCCGTTGGCCAGCCGCCACACGATCCCAACCACGACAACCCCGACGCACCCGACCACCAGGAGAATCGCCCAGACGGCTTTGGTGTCGGTGCCGGTGCCGATGCCGTGGAGGACCGCCACCGGCCACGACGCGTATGCGAGCAGGTGGACGGCGCGCCACAGACCGAAACCGAGGCGGTGGCGCACCACGCTCGTGATGAGGACGGCGACGAAAAGCTCCGCGCTGACAACGCCGAGTCCCAGCCAGAGCGGCCGGTAACCCGCGCCGACCGGGATGAGCGCGTCACGAACGCTCAGCCCCGCGAACGGATCGATGATCGACGTCGCGATGTGGATCAGCAGGAATAGGAGGGCGAACAGCGAGATGTTGCGATGCAGCGACTGTGAGATGAACCGCGGCCACCGGGGTGACGTCCACCGCACGCTGGTGACGAGGCCGAGCGCAACCGACGCCGTCAGCAGCACCAGCGCGGTGAACCCACTGCCACGCGTCGCGTACCAGAACGGAGTTGGACCGAGTGTCGCCGCGGCGATCACGACTCCTCTCCGTGGGCAGGCCATCCATTCAGATGCAGCACCGCTCCGCCGGCATCCACCAGCCGCGCGGGGAGGCCGCGCTGTGAAAGCCATGCCGGAGCATCCAATCCGAGGACGATCGCCGCTGTCGTAGCGGCGTTGGCCTCCACGCACGACGGCGCGGTGACGCTCACCGTGCGCCACTGCACCGCCGCAGGCTCGCCCGTGCGGGGGTCGACGATATGGTGGACGTCGCGATCCCCGCGCCTCCAGCGTCGCACGGTGGTGCTCGAGGTCGCGAGGCCGCCGTGCTCGATCCGGATGGTCTGTCCGGGGGAGTCAGCGGGGGCGGCATGGTCATCGGTCACGCGCACCTCCCAGCCGCCCGTGGGTGGCGGTCCGGCGATCGCCATGTCTCCGCCAATGTTGACCAAAACGCCGCAGGCCACTGCTGCCGCGGTCTCCGCTGCGGCATCATCCGCGACGAGCGCCTTCGCGGACGCTCCGAGGTCGAGATGCACGCCGGGAGGAACGCGGACCGTCCCGGTCGCCACATCGACGTCCACGCATCGCCACCCCGCTGCCGGTATGAGCGACCGCGCCCCGGGGGTGCCGATCTCTGCGAAATCGCGGTCGTACCCCAGCGCCTCCATGCTGGTCCCGACTGTCGGATCGACGATCCCGTCGGTTGCGGCCGCGACCTCCAGCGCGACCCTCACGGCGCGCATGCATAGATCCGAGACCCGCATCGGTTCACCACCAGCGTTGTTGATGCGCGTGACGTCGGAGTCGGCGCGGAAGCGACTGACAGCCCGGTCGATGTCATCGAGCCGGCGAGCCACCACGAGCTGGGCTGCCCCGAGGGCTTCGGCGCGGGTCACGCCCACCTGGATCCCGGTGCTCAGAGCGCGCGAGGTGGCCACCGCGACCACCGGACCGACCCCTATGAGCCGCCCGAGACGATCACCGGCCCGCTGCCGGCGTTCGGCTGCGAACCCGGCGCGAGACCGGCGTCGGACGGTTGCTGGGTTGGGTTCGGGAGCGTGCCTCCGGCGCTGACCGCCGCGGGCGGCGACGACGACGCCTGAGTGTGCCCTGGTGTCGTCGTTGCTGCTACGAGCGAGGCCAGCGCAGTGAACGCGGCAGCCCCCAGTCCGGCCAGCCACGTGACACGCCGGACTCGGGTCAATCCCTCATCGCGGGCGCGCTGAGCCTGGGTGGTCGGGGTGGCGCGTCGCATGCGACTGCATCCTAGTCCCACATTCCTTGCGATTCGATGAACGCCCCGATCAGCCGGGGCGGCAAGGGAGGCCTACGCGACCCAGGTGGGATGGTTCGAACGTTCGCGCAGCCGCCGCAGCGCCTCCGAGATGTTCTCCTCGAGGAACCGGTAGAAGAGCTCGCGGCGCAGCTGGTCGACATGAGGGTCGATGTCTTCACCCGCATGGCGCCGCGCGATCCACGGAGGAATGCCCTGCGCGACCATCTCGTTGCCGACGCGCACGGTGACGAGCGCATCGTCGCGCTCGTCGACGTGGATGCCGACCTTGAGCACCACCCCGGTCGTCTCGACCAGCTTCCAGCTGCGTTCCCAGCGCGGACGGCGGTGGCTGTCGTACGCGAGCGACACGTCGGTCTCGACCAGAATCCGTTCGTCTGCGTGCGACATATCGGTGAGGAGGGCGCGCAGGCGACCGTCGAGCTCGGCCGCGATCCAGTTGACGAGCGACGGCCCCCGATTGTCGACATCGGGGAGGCCCAGGCGGCCGCGTGCGTTCTCGCCGAGGGCGCGGACGGTACTGGCGTGCCTGCGGCAGTACACGTCGCCGTTGACCACGCCCCAGTGCGCCGGGCAGAACACGCCGGAGCACGTGCGGCCTCGCTTGTCGACGTAGCTGCACGCCATGGCGGTGTGGTTCTTGCAGCCGCGCGCCTGGCACAGAAGCGTGCCGAGGACGGGCTGAAGACTGACTTTCTGCTTGCGGTGAAAGAGCGCCATGGTGAACGGCCTGGGGCCGAGGCCATCCTACCCCGGGCTTGCGACGGTCTCTTGTGACGGAGCGGTCGCGAGGCGCCGATCAAGCGACTCAGCAAGGCGACGCAGCCGTGCCATCAGCTCGCTGAACATCTCGAACGTGAGCGACTGCGGGCCGTCGCTCAGCGCCGACTCCGGGTCAGGATGCACTTCGATCAGCAGGCCGTCAGCGCCTGACGCCAGTGCGGCGAGCGCCATCGCGGGCACAAGGTTGCGGTGGCCCGTGGCATGCGAGGGGTCGACCAGCACCGGCAGGTGGGACAGCGACTTGACCAACGGCACTGCGGCCAGGTCGAGCGTGTTTCTCGTCGCCGTTTCGAAGGTCCGAATGCCACGCTCGCACAGCACGACATTCGGATTCCCGTGCGAAACCACGTACTCGGCGGAGAGCAGCCACTCCTCGATGGTGTTGCTCAACCCGCGCTTCAGCAGCACCGGGCGGCGCACGCCGCCGACGGCTTCGAGCAGAGCAAAGTTCTGGGCGTTGCGCGTACCCACCTGCAGCACGTCCGCTTCGGCCGCGACGATGTCGACGTCACTCGGTGTGAGCACCTCGGTCACCACGGGCAACCCCGTTGCGGCGCGCGCTGCTGCGAGGTGCTCGAGGCCGTCCGCACCGAGCCCACGAAACGAGTACGGAGACGACCGCGGTTTGAATGCGCCGCCGCGAATCATGGCTGCACCGGCGTCGCGAACGGCCACGGCGGTGGACATCATCTGCTCTCGACTCTCCACCGCGCAGGGTCCGGCGATCACCGTGAAGGATCCGTCGCCGATGAGCACGCCCGACGCGTTGACCACCGTTGAGCGCGGCTGCCATTCACGTGTGACCTGCTTGTAGGGCTTGCTCACGGGGATGGCGTCGGCCACGCCTGGCAGGTCAACGATTGCGTCGCGAATGGACGCCGGGTTGGTCCCCAATACGCCGATGGCCAGCCGGTCGGTTCCGGGGAGTTCGATGGGCTTGAATCCACGCTCGCGCACGTGGGCGAGCACGTTTGCCACATCGTCCGAGGTGGCGTTCACGTGCATGACAATCAGCACGGTGTCGACCCACGCTTCATTGCGCTGTCCATTTCCACGTGTTGAGCACCTGCTGGAGCGCCGGCAACTGCTGGTCGAAGTCGGCCGCGGACGTGTTGAGCACGATGTCATACGTGTTGTTGTTGTGATTCACCACCATGTCCTCAGCCTTGTTCATCGCACCGCCCGCCGTCAGATCGTAGGTGATGAACAGTCCCGCCGTGTGATCAAGGTTGAAGGGCTCAACCGGGCTGAGATTGGTCGCTCCGTGTTGGGCGGCCGTTTCCAGGTACGAGCTCAGGGCGTCATTGGGCACCGTTTGCTGCACGATCGATACGTCGATGTGCTCGTTGACTCGGTCGGTGAACGACGGTGGCGCGATGAGCAGCATGAGCACGGTTCCGCTCACGCTGACCGCCGTGACGGCGCTCTCGTTGGTGGTCTGATCGCTCCATCCGCTTGGGATCGACGCGGTGAAATCGGTGGACGTGAAAAGAGAGGTTGAGGATGCGCTCGGCGACCCGGACGCAGATCCCGCCGGCGACGTCTGCGACGAGCCACCGCACGCGGCGAGTCCGGCGCTGAGCGCGCCGACCGTCACGAGGGCGTGCCTGGATGTCAGTTTCACCTTCGAGAGATTCCTCACTGCCTGTCCGATCCGCATCGAGAATAGCCGACAGGCGCGCGTGGGCCGCTGCGGCGGCGGTGAAGTCCCATGTGCGAAGCGCGACAATCCGTGTGTGGCGACGGGATCCGCACTTCGCGCCGGGCGTCTCGGCCCAGGGCACGCCGAGATGCTCTCCCGCCTGCTCGATCGCGAGCCCGTGGTCAACGCCTATCTGCGCAGCGAGCTGCGCATGGGCATTGACGGCGGCGATTGGTGGGGTGTCGCAGACGCCCAGGGTTTGCGAGCCACGGCTCTGGGCGGTGCGCTGGTGGTCCCGTGCATCCCAAAACCAGAGGATGCGCGGGCGCTGGGCGAGACGCTGGCGGCCTCAGCAACCCCGCGAATGCTGGTCGGCCCGCGCGATGCCGTGCTCGCACTTCACGACGCACTTGGGCGCGCGGCGCGCGAAGTGCGGGATCCGCAACACCTCATGCTGGTGGATCGCCAGACGCTTCGGCATCAACCGGCGTCGGCCGTCCGCCGGGCACGCCGGCGTGACATCGACGCCCTGGTGGTGGCGGCCGCCGCCATGCACCGCGAGGAGATGGGTGTCGATCCCCTATCGATAGATGCTCCCGGCTGGCGCGCCCGCATGGCCAGCCTGGTCGATCGTGGCTGGAGCTGGGTTTGGACGGAGCGCGAAACGGTCATATTCAAGGCCGAACTCAGCGCGTGGACGCCCAACGTGGTGCAGATCCAGGGCGTGTGGACGCACCCGGCACAACGGAGCCACGGGGTGGGGCGCGCCGGGCTCGCAAGCGTCTGCGAAGCGTTGTTCGACGAGGTCCCTCTGTGCACGCTGTATGTCAACCACTACAACACGATCGCGATCGCCCTCTATCGCAGCCTCGGCTTTCGCAAGATCGCCGACTTTGCGACGGTCATCTATTGACGCCAATGCCATGATCGAAGCACGCTCCGACGTCGTCCTTCCGGTCACCCCAGATGAGGCGTTTGCGGCCATTGCTGATCTCGACCATGCCGACTGGCTGCCCGCGGTGCGCGGCCTGCGCCACGTGGGCGGGCCGCGCAGCGGTGTCGGGGCGCGGTATGAGGTCGAGGTGGGGGCCATGGGACGCCACCTGCGCGGAATCCTCGTCTGCGAAGAGCTGACGCCACCGACGCGCATGGTCATGGAGCTCGAGAAAGGTCTCGAGCTCACGATCAAGGCAGAGGTCCGCCCGGTGCGGGGCGGCTGCCGCGTGGAGATCGTCGCCCGGTACTCCGTCGGGTCCGGGCCGCTCGCGGGCGCTGTCGAACGTGCATCTCAGGGTGCCGCGCGACGCGAGGTCGCGCGCGCGTGCGAGCAGCTCGCGGCGCGCTTTGGTCGCAAGTCGGGGGTGGGCGGCTCGCGATGACCCTTCCGGACGACACCGAGCTCGACGCCCTTGCCGCACAGGTGCGGGCGTTTCCGCCGATGAGTACACAGGAGACGGCCTGGCTGCTCACGGCGGCGCGGGATGGCTCGGATTCCGCGCGCGAGCGGCTTGTTGACCAGCAACTGCGCCTCGCACTCGACGAAGCAATCGCACGCGGCAACCGTGGCCTGGAAGTTGTCGACCTGTACCAGGAAGGCGCGCTCGCGGCGATCGTTGCGGTGAACGAGTACGCGTCCCGGGGCGGATCGCCTGCGGGTCTGGGCTCGTACGTGTCACGCGTGATCAGCAAGCACCTCGACGACGTGCTCGAAGAGACCGCGATGGCGAAGGAGACCCAGAACGCCATGGTCCGTGACGCGGAGCTTTACGAGACAGCCGAGATCGCGCTTCGAAACGAGCTCGGTCGCAGCGCGACAGTCGTCGAATTGGCCGCGCTACTCGAATGGCCGGAGGACCGCGTGCTGCTGGTCGGCGAGATGCTCACCGCGGCGCGCGAGATGTACGACGCGGACATCGCGCAATACCTCGACGACGAAACTGACGCGAACTGATAGCCCGTGGTCTGAGCGGGTATCTGCGGTGGTGTTTGGGACCCCGCGGGCGGCGCCTTTGGCGCCGCAAGCCGCTATGTACTCGCCGGCGGGCCGGCCGGCTGCGCATGGTCCTTCACACCACCGCAGATACCCGCCAATCCACGTCTAAATCCTCACCGTCAAGAGTCGTCGTCGGGTTTGCTGATGGCGCGTATATCCTCGCCGCGCCAGTCGAGATCGCGGAGACCAGCACCCGCGCCGCGGCGAATCGCCTTTGCTCCAAAACGCGACCGCAGCGCGTCCAACGCGTAGTCGATCTTCCCGATCTTCGTTTTCGCGAACAGGTCGAGCTGCGCGTTGTCATCGAGGCTGTTTACGCCCACTCCGAGCAGCCGCACGGGCGCTCCCGACCACGCGCGGTCGAACAGCGCTTGCGCGGCGTCGCGAACTTCGATGTCGCTCTGCGTCGGCGATGCGAGCGACAGCTGGCGCGTGAGAGTCTCGAAGTCGGAGTAGCGCAGTTTCAACGTCACTGTGCGCGCCGTCCAGCCGCCGTCGCGCAGACGCGCGCCCACATCCGCGCTGAGCTCCGCGATGCGGCTGATCAGCTGTTGCCGGGCCGCGATGTCGCTGCCGAACGTCTCCTCGCGTGACACGCTGCGCGGACGTCCGGGGATGGTCACCGGCGACGTGTCGATGCCTTGCGCCCGTTCCCAGATGGATCTGCCCTGCGCGCTGCCAACCCGGCGCTGCACCGTCTCGACGCGGAGCGCCGCGAGTTCTCCGAGCGTGTGAATGCCGAGACCTGCCAATGCGTTCTCGGATGCCGGGCCGAGCCCGGGAAGCGCGCGCAGGGGTAGCGGCGCCAGGAATGCCGCCTCGTCGCCGGGCTGCACAACCACAAAGCTGCGCGGCTTGCGCAGGTCCGACCCGATCTTCGCGACCGTCTTGCAGGTGGCGACGCCGAACGACGCGTCCAGATGGCAATCATCCAGAACGCGATCCCGGATCTCGGCGGCAATCGTTGCGGGTTCACCGAAGCGCACGACGGATGCGGTGACGTCGAGGAACGCTTCGTCGAGTGAGAGCGGCTCGAGCAGCGGCGTGTAGTCGCGCGCGATCGCGAATACCGACGAAGACGCCGCGCGATATGCGGTGAAGTCGACTGGGACCACGACAGCCTGCGGGCAGAGGCGGAGCGCCGTGGCCAGCGGCATGGCGGAATGGACGCCGTGCACGCGCGCCTCGTACGATGCCGCGCTGACGACGCCGCGCCGGATCTGCGCACGATGGTCAGCCGCGTCAGCGCCGCCGACTATGACGGGAAGCCCCCGCAGCTCAGGCCGGCGCAGCTGCTCCACCGACGCATAGAAGGCGTCCAGATCCATGTGGATGATCCCGCGATGGGTCATCCGGCCATCGTGGCAGAAGCTGAGGTCAGGCTTCCGCCTGGCGCATCTCCCGCTGCGAGGTGTCGCCGCGCTCCTGCCATTCGTCGATGTCGGATTCCGAAAGATATCCGGCGGCGATGAGGAGATCGACGTACGTCACGCCGAGGTGTGGCGCCGCGCGACGCAGCACCCACGGAGGCGGATTTTCCTTGTTCTTATTGATGCTCTGATAGAAGTAGATCTGATTCAGATCGCAGAGCAGCGCGAGCCGGTGCAGCGAAATTCCCCTATCGCGACACCGCTGTCTTAAGTAATTCCTGAAATCCACGGCTCTCTCGTGACCGAAGGACAGTCCCCGTCAGTCTCGCCGCCCAGTATAGGCAGCCGGGACCAAACCGAGCAGGCCGGGTAACTCAGACAAGCGCTGGATCACGTAGTCCGCCGCAGAATCCGGCACGTCCCTGCCGTCAGCCTCCGGAGCGCGATACAGAACGGCGCGCATGCCGGCGCCATGTGCCCCCGCGATGTCGTCGTGCTCGCTGTCTCCGACCATGACAGCTTCACTCGCGCCGGCGCGCAATGATTGAAGCGCCGCGATGAACATTCGTGCGTCGGGCTTGCACCAGCCGACCTCCGCCGAGAATGTCGCGCTATCGAGATGGTCACGAAGGCCCACGTGGGCGAGTTGTTCGTGAAGTGATCGGGCCCGATAGGGCGCATTCGAGCACACGCCAACCTTCACGCCGGCGGACCGCAGTGCGTCGAGGGTCGCGACGGCGTCAGGGTTGGCCTGCACCCCCGCCCACCAGGCTTCCTGTTCGATGCGGAGCACGTCGTCGAGGGCGTCATCGCTGAGCATGACCCCGGCAGCCGCATATGCACGTTGGGCGGCCGCGACCAGGTCGATCTCCTCGAGACTCCCGCTCTGACGGTGGCGGAGGAACTCGGCCTCGACGCGGTCGTGCACGTCACGCAGCAGTTCTCGCGCCGTGGGCGCAGGGTGGCCGTCAGCCAGAAGCCGCGAACTGATGGTGTCGTACGCCGTGAGCAGGGCCGCGTCGGGCCGCTTGAAGAATGCCAGCGTGCCCCCGTAGTCGAACAGCACCGCCGCGACCGGCCGCCCGTTGAGGGTGGCGGTCATCTGAGCTGTGTCAAGTCTGACCGCCGCCTCCGCCCCCTCCGCCTCCGCGTCCGCGCCGGCGCCCGCCCCCGCGACGCTTGCCGCCGTGCCAGCGTCGCTTGCTCGACCGCTTGCCCGATGGAGCGGTCGCCGCCGAGAGGCTCTCGAGGTACACCTCGGCGGGGTGTCGTTCCGACGGGTGGCCCGCCACTGCGCCCGGCGCCGCCGCGACGCGCGCCGAATACTCCTCGAGCAGCGACTCGAGCGGGCGCTTGTTGCGTCCCGGGGGCGCCGCGGTCTCCGCCCACGGCTGAGCCGTGGGGTTCTGCTCGGGCGGAGTGACGTCGCCTCCAGGCGGGCCCGGGATGGTCTCCAGGACGCGCTCGAGGGCGCGGGCGATCAGGCGATCCGGGTCGTGCACCCGCGGCTCCTCAGGCTCAGCCATGCCGCGCCACCGCCCAACCGGCCAGGGCGAGGCCGGCCATCGTTTTCACGTCGACCGCGCCGGATTTGACCAAGGCGGCGAACTCCGCCGGGTTGAACCAACCGACATCGAGCAGCTCGTCATCGTCCGCCGCGGCGGCGCCGATCTCCAGGTGCGACGCGGCAAAGAAGTGCATCTCCTCGGTGGAGTATCCAGGTGCCAGCGGCGCGTGTCCAAGAACACGCCAGGTTCCGGCCGTGACTCCAGTCTCTTCGGCCAGTTCTCGAGCCGCCGTGGCTTCGAGGGATTCGCCCGCGCGATCGCGGGTGCCGGCGGGGAGCTCCCAGAGCGCACGACCGGCCGGATGCCGCCACTGCCGGACCAGGACCACGCGGCCGGATGCGTCGATCGCAACGATCGTTACGGCGCCCGGATGCTCAACGACCTCGCGGTGGGCCTCGCGCCCGTCCGGGAGCCGGACGGTATCGTCGAAGACGCGTATCAGTCGCCCTTCGTAGATCGGTCGCCGGCTGACAGGCGCCTCGTGCAGATGCGCATCGAGGTCGAGGCTCACAACGCCAGTCTGCCCGAAGCGCGCCTGACTGGACAGTCTCCTAGCGCGTCAGGCGCACGACCACTGGTGGGCTTGCCCGTGGGCCAGCATCTTGGCCGTGATGTTGGCCTGGTCGGCCGGGTCCCAGATGTTGGTGCCCCCGTTGTGCGTGAACGTCGACATCAGAAATTGGAAAAGTCCGATGTAAGGACCCCGCGGGTTGTACGCGTGGGGGTTCAAGCCTGACTCGCAGCGCGCGATCTTGAGCATCCAGTCGCCCGAGACACCCCATCTGGCGGCGGCCGCCAGGATGATGCCGGCGACGCTGTTCTTGTCGACCGGACCCGACGGGATCGCCAAGCGCGGACGCGCCTTTGGCGCGGGCGCCGGGGCAGGCGGCAGCGGTGGGATCGGGCTGCGAGCCCGAAGCATGTGCGGCTGGGGGACGACGTGAACCGCGGGCACGGCGCTGAAAACGATCGCCGGGTGCGAGGTGGCGACCGCGGGCGCGAGTACCGGCCCGGTCAGCGAGGCTGCGATCACTGGGCCGGCCAGCAGGGTCACGCCTCCGAGGACGAGACCGCGCGTTCGCTTGGGAAATCTCAAGATCGAACTCCTTTCCTTCATCCATCCGTCGGGTTGTCGGGCGCTTTCCACGGCATTCCGTGGCTTTGGGTTCGTCCACCGCGATGTCGGTGCGGTGGGTCACGGCGCTACCCGCTACCCCTTCCCTTGGATCGTTTCGACGCCGAACACTCGCCGCCGCGACCGGGGCACCCTACCACAGGCATACCCGGCGTCCGCAAGCCGCGGAGGCGGACAAAGAGGCGGCTTACCAGCCCGTGGACGCCCCAAGCTGGCACGCGGCCGGGGCTGAATTGACCAGCACGGGCACGTCGACGCTGAGAGCGGGTCCACCCGGCCAGACGATCTCCTCCGACCCTCCGCCTACGATCGAGCCGTCTGCCCCCACGCACGATGCGAACACAACGACCGCGGCCCCATCCGCCAGATGCGCGGCGGTGATGGAGCCCGTCGTGTCGCCGTGGCCGTGCCCGGAGCCGCAGTTGCCACAACGGTAGGCTGCGGGTCCCGCAGCAAGGGCGACGCCGGGTTTGCTCACCCAGGCACCCACCGCGATCGTCGCGGCGGTCCCCGAGGCGTTGACGCAGGCGTCGGTGCAGTCGGCGGTGACCGCGAGGGTCTCGCCCGGACCCAAGTTCACCGGCACGGAATCCAGCGATCCGAGGGTGCGTCCGTCGGATCGATGTGTGACGAAGTGCACAACCACCATTGCAGCCCCGTGTCGCGACGCCGTGTTGTGCAGGACGGCAACCGGGATGGTCGCCAGGTCGAAGGTGCCCACTCCGGTCGCCGCCACGACGACGGCCTCCTGGTCGGGCGGGAGTGTGGGCGTCGGAACGGCGGTCGCCGAATGGGTCGGTGGCGCCGGCGAACGGGTGGTGACGGCCGGGGAGGCGCAGGCGGCGAGCCCAAGGGCGATCCCGCCGGTGATCGCAGGCACAAGGAGCGAGACGGTGCGCATGCTGCCCAAATCGTAGGAGCGGGAAGGCCTGGGCGCGGCGATGGCAGAATTGACACCCTCGTCAACAACTGAGGTCATCGACCATGCCGTTCACCGCCGACCACGACGCGTTGCGCGAGACCATCCGCGACTTCGTCGCCAAGGAGCTCCGGCCTCACGCAGAGGAGTGGGAGGCTGCCGAGTACTTCCCCGACTCGGTATTCACGCGTATGGGCGAGCTCGGTTTTCTCGGCCTGCGCTATCCAGAGAAATACGGAGGGCAGGGCGGTGACTATTTCAGCGCCCTCGTGCTCGCCGAGGAGATGGCACGCGCCGGGTCCGGTGGCGTGGGCATGGCGATCAGCGTCCAGACCGAAATGGCGACCCCACCGATCTTCAAATGGGGCACCGAGGAGCAGAAGCAGAAGTACCTCGTGCCCGCCATCACGGGCGAGAAGATCGCGGCGCTCGGCATCACAGAGCCCGACGCCGGCAGCGACGTGGCCAACATCCGGACTCGCGCCGACCGCGTGAACGGCCACTGGCGGATCAACGGCAGCAAGCTCTACATCACCAACGGCGTGCGCTGCGACTTCATCCTGCTGGTGTGCCGCACCGGCAAGCAGGAGGACGGCGCGCACGGGATAACGCTCTTCCTGGTCGACAAGAACCTCCCCGGGTTCAATGTGTCGCGCAAGCTCAAGAAGGTCGGCATGATGTCGAGCGACACAGCGGAGCTGTCGTTCAACGACGTCGAGGTGGGCGACGACGCCGTCCTCGGCGAGGTCGGACAGGGCTTCTACAACCTCATGTGGGAGCTGCAGGGTGAGCGCATGATCGGCTCGGCAGGTGCGATCGCCGGAGCCGAGGTCGCGTTCGAAGAGACACTCAAGTGGTGCAAGGAACGTGAGGCGTTCGGCCGTCCCATCGGCAAGTTCCAGGTCAACAAGCACAAGTTGGTCGATCTGTTTACCGAGATCACGGTGGCCAAGAGCTTCGTGTACAGCATCGCCGAGCGATGGAACCGCGAGGAGTACCCGGTCACCGAGATCTCCATGGCCAAGCTGGTTGTCGGCCGAGTGACATCTCTGGTTGCGGACACTTGTCTGCAGCTCTATGGCGGCATGGGCTACATGGCCGAAACCGGGATCTCACGGTACTTCCGGGACTCGAGACTCATCCGCATCGGCGCGGGCACCGACGAGGTGATGAAGGAGATCATCGCCAAGACCGCGCTCGGGCTTTGATCTCTCGACGCTTCCCGAACGGAGGCGTATGACGGATCAACGGCCGTACGTTGAGATCAATCGTGATGCGTGGACTCGTGCCAACACCGAATTCACTGGTGCCGAAAGCAGATCCAAATGGCAGCAGGAAGCGATCACCTGGGGTGTGTGGTCGGTCCCAGAGTCCTCCCTCAACATGCTGCCAGACGTCGCGGGCAAAGACGTCGTTGAACTCGGTTGTGGGACCGGGTATTTCGGTGCGTGGCTCAAGAAGCGGGGAGCGAGACGCGTCCTTGGTATCGATGTGACACCCGCCCAACTGGCAACGGCTCGTCAGCTCAACGACGAGTTCCAGCTGGGCATGGAGTTCATTGAGGCCAACGCTGAGGAGCTGCCGCTCCCTGACGGCCAATTCGATGTAGCGGTGTCGGAATACGGCGCGTCGATCTGGTGCAACCCGGAGCTATGGATTCCGGAAGCGGCTCGCGTGCTGCGCCCATCCGGCGAGCTGATATTCATGCGCAACTCGACGCTGTCGATGCTGTGCATGCCTGACAGCGGGAAGGTCACCGAAACCTTGCAACGGCCCATGAAAGCGCTGGCACGCATGGAATGGATGGATGACGACCCGGGCGTTGAGTTTCACCCGCCGACGGGTGAGCTGATTCGATTGCTACACGGGAATGGTTTCGAGATCGTCGACATGGTGGAGGTCTATGCGCCGGATGGTGCCGAGGATCACCCGCACTACAACTACGTCCCCGCCGCCTGGGCATCCAAGTGGCCGGCGGAAGAGATCTGGCGTGTCCGCAGGATCTAGGACGGTGGCGCGAACGGACCCTTCCCGAGTCGCTTATCGCTGGTAAGCGGCTGCCGCGCCGCGTAGCATTCGTTCCGTGAAATCGCCCGCCGCTCGCGTAGTCGGTTGCGTCTCAGGCTTATTGCTCGCCGCTTGTGGTTCGGCTGCCGCCCAGGGTAGCGGGGGCAGTTCGCAGCCGATTCTTGCCAACGGGTACACCGCGTGTCAGACGGACACACGGACTTCGCAAACTGCCGTCGATTCCGTCGTAAACGACAACGGCGGGTCGCTACCGTCGTGGCTGAAGTCGTCACCGTCCGGGATGGATATGGTGGCATCAGGCGACTTTGCTGCCATCGTCGCGAATCGTTATCTCCATGACCCGCCGCGCGGTTGTCGCAACTTCACGCTCACCACGAAGACGCAGAACGGCAGCCTTGTGTACCTGGTGACTGGACAGCCCTAACAGCAGGGCCTTAGCCGCTGAGCCAATCCCGGAAGAACGGGTTGGCGACGCACCACTTTCCGTCATTCCCGCGGCGCACGAGTTCTCGCCGCGTAAGCACGTCGAGCGCTTTGCGCACGGAGTTGGCGTTGTTGACATCGACTGTGTGCAGAAACTCGTGCCCATACACGCTCGCTGTTGGCGTAACGGCCAGCACTCTGAGTAAGC
>DATMRA010000124.1:0-7194 GCA_035566535.1 Candidatus Acidiferrales bacterium
GAGCGCCGCAGAAGATACAGATCGATCAGGTACAGGGTGAGGGCGAAGAGCGTGAAGGTCACCATCTGGGCGCGCGGCCCCCAGAGCGCTATCCCCGCTAGAGCCCCGAGACCGAGTGCAGCCGCCACGACGATATGCGGCGCCGGCCGTAGGTTGATCCTCGCCAGCATCAGAAGGAATCCGACCGCGATCAGCGCACCGAAACCGATGCTGATCAACGCCTGTCCGCCCAGGTAGTTCAGCAGCCCGTACATGACCAGCTCGGACATGTATTCGTGGTCAACCCACACGCGGTTGTTGACCGTATACGAAAACACATCGTGGCCCGGCAACCCGCGGTTGTCGACGATGATCTGGGCGGTCTTGATGTGGGCGAAAAAGTCGGCGTCACCACCGCGACGGATGGCCACCGCCAGCATCGCCACAAGCGCAATGCCGATGAGCAGGTTGCCCGCGGTGAGCCGGGCGCGAATGCGATCCCCGAGCGAGGGCGAGGCTGCCGCCTGAACCGCGTCCATCGTCAACTCCCGGTGGGAATGACTCCTGCTTCCTCGACCATCACCACCACGGTTTTCTCCGGAGCGCGCGGGCGATGTGACACGCCCCGTGGAACCGTGAGGCCCTGGCGCGGAGCCAGCTCGACGGTTCGCCCTTCGAGGTCGACGAGAAGCCGGCCGTCGATCACGAAGAAGAATTCATCCTCCGTGTGGGTGTGCCAGTGGTATTCGCCCTGCAACACGCCCAAGCGCACCACGCTGTCATTCACGCGACAGAGCGTCTGGTTGTACCAGTCGTCCGTGCACTCGCGGATCAGCCGTTCCGCATCGACGATCTCGAGTGCGTCGAACTTGACATCCAAGTGCGTCACGTAGTCCGTCATGCGGGCAATTCTGACGGTTTGATCCGGGAGCGGCCCCTTCGCTACTCCCCGGAGCGCCAGCGGGTCACGTCCCCTGCCGGCTGGTGCGCAGGGGTATCTCCTTGACCATCCAACACAGGATGAACGCCAGCACCGCGAACGGCACGCCGGAGAGGAATACCGTGCCCAGCGTCTCAGCGAATGCGTGGACGACGCCCGCATGAATCGCCGGAGGCAGGTGCGCGATCGCCTGCGGGGTCGCTCCTCCCGCGCCGCCCGACAGGCCCTGCAGATGGAAACCTGGCAGCAGCTTGGCGAGGTTGCTGGTGAGCCCGCCCGCGTAGATGGCGCCGAACAACGCGACCCCGAACGAGCCACCGATCGAGCGGAAGAACGTCGCCAGCGAGGTGGCGGTGCCGAGGTCTCGGTAATCCACCGCGTTCTGCGACATCAATATCAACACCTGCATCACCATGCCAAGCCCGATGCCGAGCACGACCATGTACGCGATGGTCAATCCGAGCGCAGTCGACTGGTTCATTGTGGAAAAAAGGAACAACCCAAGGCCCATGAATGCCGTGCCAAGAATGGGAAACACCTTGTAGCGTCCGGTGCGGCTGATGAGCTGTCCGCTGCCGATCGACGTGACCAGCACGCCGCCCATCAGCGGGACCAACAGCAGCCCGGCGTTGGTGGCGCCGAAGCCCTTCACGATCTGCATGTACTGCGGAAGAAACACAACAGCGCCGAATAATCCGAAGCCCACGATGAAACCGATTGCCGAGGACAGCCTGAACACCTTGTTGCGGAAGAGTCGTAGCGGAACGATCGGTTCAGCAGCGCGGCGTTCGACGGAGATGAACAGGCCGAGCAGCACGAGGGCGGCCGCGCCGAGACCGATTATCTGCGGCGAGCCCCAGGCGAACTGCGATCCGCCCCACGTGGCCAGTAGCACGACGCAGCTGACCGCTGCGGCGAGCAGTCCCGCCCCGAGGAAGTCGATCTGGTGCTTCACCGTGTGGCGAGGAAGATGGAGCAGCGTCGCGACAGCGACCAGCGCGGCGACGCCGATTGGGATGTTCACGTAGAAGACCCAGCGCCACGAGGCATGGTCGACGAAGAAGCCTCCGAGCAACGGGCCGGCGATTGTGGCCAAACCAAACACGCCACCGAAGTAGCCCATGTACTTACCGCGCTCCCGGGGCGAAACGAGGTCGCCGACGATCGCCTGCGCGCCGACTATCAAGCCACCTGCGCCGATGCCCTGCACCGCGCGGAATCCAATGAGCTCCACCATGTTCTGGGCCAGCCCGGCGAGCATCGACCCGACCAGGAAGATGACGATAGCCGCCTGGAAAATCCTTTTGCGGCCGTAGAGATCGCCGAGCTTTCCGTACAGCGGGGTGGAAACGGTTGACGTGAGCAGGTATGCGGTCACCACCCACGACAGCTGGGTGAGGCCGCCAAGGTCACCGACGATCGTCGGGAGAGCTGTCGACACGATGGTCTGATCCAACGCCGCAAGCAGCAGCGCGAGCATGAGCGCACCGAAGACCACGACGAGACCGCCCCGTTGCGTCTGGGGCTCCTGCTCGACCCTTGCTGCCACCTGCACTTGTGCGCTCACGAAGCAACCGCCTTCTCGGTAGTGGGATGCACCGCGACAGGTGATCCCAGCTTCTGTAGCAACTCGACGAGGGTGCGTAGCTCCGTGTCGGAGAGCGCTGCCGTCAGCTGCCCCAGCGCACGCAAGCGTACGCGCACCATGGCATCGAATTTGCGTCGTGCGCCGGTCGTCACAACCACCCGAACGACGCGGCGATCATCTTCCTCGCGGAGACGCTCGACGAGCCCAAGGCGCACCAGACGCTCGACGAGCTGCGACGCCGAGCTCGGGGTCATCCCCAGAGCCTCGGCCAGCGCGCTCATCGTCAACGGTTCGACAGCCTCGTGGAGCAGCATCAGGGCCTCCATCTGCCCCAGCGTTACCGAGTGAACAGCGTCATGAAACGTCGCCTTGTCTGGCTCCGACAGGGCGGCTCGGAAGCGCGCGCGCATCGGCGACTGGATCTCTGCCAGGCGGCGGAGCAGCAGGAGCCGGTCGGTTCGCGCCATGGTCCTCGATGCCACTCGTTTACCTCATCAATAGTTTAGTACGTGAACTATATCACGAGCAAACCAATTTTCAGGGCCGCGAAGCTTCGCTATCCTGCGTCCCAGCAGACGGCGACGTAGCCAAGTGGTAAGGCAGAGGTCTGCAAAACCTTCATCGTGGGTTCGATTCCCACCGTCGCCTCCACCCGGCTATGCTCCAAGCACGGTGCCTTCCCCCAATTCGATGGAACGCGCGCGCACCGAGGACCTCCAGGCACGAGCCGAGAAGGTCCTTCCAGGCGGCAACACCCACGTCGCTCGCGCCTACACTCCCGCCGTCTACGTCACTCGCGCCCAGGGGTCGCGCAAATGGCTGGTCGACGGTCGCGAGCTGATCGATTACACGATGGGCCACGGCGCCCTCCTCCTCGGTCACGCCCACCCCGCGATCGTTCAGGCGGTGCGCGACCAGGTGGCCCGCGGCACCCACTACGGAGCGTCGCATCCGCTCGAGATCGAGTGGGCCGAACTCATCTCCGGGCTGGTCCCGTCCGCTGAACAGGTGCGCTTCACCCAGTCGGGCACCGAGGCGGCGATGCTCGGGCTTCGCGTGGCGCGCGCCGCGACCGGGCGCGAGGTGGTGGTCAAGCTGCACGAGCACTTCCACGGCTGGTCCGACACGGTCAGCGTCGACCTCGACGCCACAGGCCGGCCGGAGGCGAGCCCGGGCGTCCCGAAAGTCGTGGCGTCCGTCACACGCGTCGTCCCGCCGGACATCGAATCCATCCGGGCAGCCCTTGCCGCACGCGACGCGGCGGCGCTCATCCTCGAACCGTCGGGCGCGCATTACGGCGGCATCCCGCTCGAGGATGGCCTCGCTCTCGCGCTCCGCGCGGCCTGCGACGAGACCGGGACACTGCTCGTCTTCGACGAGGTGGTCACCGGCTTCCGGGTGGCCCCCGGAGGGATGCAGGCCACGCTGCGCGTGCGCCCCGACCTGACGCTGTTCGGCAAGGTGATGGGCGGCGGCCTTCCCGGCGGAGCAGTGGGAGGACGGCGCGACCTGATGGCCCTGCTCGCGGGCCGGATCATGCATGCCGGCACCTTCAACGCAAACCCGCTCACCGCCAGCGCGGGTATCGCCACCCTCCGCATCGTCGGTGACGGCGCGCCCCAGCGAGCCGCCGACGGCTACGCGCGCACGCTGGAAGCGGAGTGGCGCGCGGTGCTGGAGGCCGTCGGGATCCCCGGCAAGGTCTGGCGGCTCAGCAGCATCGTCCACGTCAAGCTCGATGACCCGCACCTGCAGGGGCGGCTGTCCAACGCCATGCGCGACCAGGGCGTCGATCTGCTGCGCACCAGCGCCTTCTGCTCAGCGGTGCACTCGCTCCGCGACCTCGACGAGACCGCCGCGGCCTTCCGACGCGCGGCCGTCACGCTGTTGCAGCCGGCGCGCGCGGTCTAGGTCAACCCGTGTTTCTGGGCCCAGAGCGCGGCCTGGGTGCGGTCCTGCACGCCGAGTCGATCGAACACGCTGCCGAGGTGCGCCTTCACGGTCTTCTCGCTGATCCCGAGCCGCCACGCCACCTGCTTGTTGGTCAAACCGCGACCCACGAGCGTCAGCACGTCGCGCTCCCGGGCGGTGAGCTCGTCCAGGGGTCGGCGCTGGGTGCGTTCGTCCAGCAGCTCCTTGGCCGCGCGGGGCGAAACGGGTGCGTCGCCGCGGGCGGCCGCGCGTATGCCGTTGATCAGCTCGTCCGGGGCTGAGTCCTTCAGCAGGTACCCCACCGCACCGGAGTCGAAGGCCTCAACGACAACGTCGTGCTGCGAGAACGACGTGAGCATCACCACCCGGATGTTCGGCGAGTGCTCGCGCAGGCGGCGCGCCGCCTCCAGGCCGCCCATGCCAGGCATGGACACGTCCATCAGCACGATGTCGGGCGCATTCTCATCGACGAAGGCGACCGCCTCCTCGCCGTCGGCGGCCGAGCCGACCACCTCGATGCCGGCTACGCCCTCGAGCAGCGAGGTCAAGCCTCGCCTGACCAAGGGGTGATCGTCGACGATCAGAACGCGGATGGACTCGTCAGCGCCCACTTCGGCGAATACGCCACTCCAAATACGGCCCCCGCCGGAAGAAGCGTATCGCACCCACAGTCCAGCGACCGGAGGAGTCAAAAAAGGCCGCACCCCTTGGGAGGGGGCGGCCCGCCCGGCCACCGCGGGGGATGGGGCGCTCGGGACCGGGCGGGCTAGGTTCGTTGCCGGCCGGCATTGGGGGTGCCGGCTGAGGGGAAAGGAGGGGTTTAGGGGATGGACCGGGAGTTGGGGGGCCCCGGACGTGCCACGATCATGGCTGCCCTCGAAGCCGTGTGTGCCTCGGACGTTGGTCTTAAGACGTGTTTGACTGGTTTCGCGCGGCCAGCTCCGCTCGGATGGCGCGCAGGCGCTCGGCCACCGCCGCCTCGGCGCCCTGCTCGCTCGGCTCGTAGTAACGGTGGCCGGCGAGCGAATCGGGCAGATGCTGCTGCTCGACGATTCCGTCCTTGTACGCGTGCGCGTAGCGATACCCGCTGCCAAAGCCCATCGAGCGATCCAGTCCCGTGACCGCGTTGCGCAGGTGCAGCGGCACCGGTTGATGCAGGGTCTCGCGGACGTCGGCCAGGGCAGACGTGTACGCGGTCATGGCCGAATTGCTCTTCGGCGCTGTTGCCAGATACAACGCCGCTTCGGTCAGCGGGAGAAATCCTTCCGGCATTCCCACGAAGTGCGCTGCCTGTTGGGCGGCGACCGCGACCGTCAGCGCCTGGGGGTCGGCCAGCCCGACGTCCTCAGCGGCGAGAATGACCATCCGTCGCGCGACGAAGAGCGGGTCCTCCCCGGCTTCCAGCATTCGTGCCATCCAGTACACGGCGGCGTCGGGGTCGCTGCCGCGCAGCGACTTGATGAACGCCGAGATGAGCCAGTAGTGCTGATCGCCGGCCCGGTCGTACAGCAACGCCGGCTGCTGCAGTGCGCCCTCGATGTCCGCGGCGGTAACTGTCGCGGCGCCAGAGCTGTCGAGCGTCGCATGCACCGCCAGCTCGAGTGCATTCAGCGCGATCCGAGCGTCGCCGCCACTGAGTGACAGCAGGCGACTGCGCGCGCTGTCCTCGAGGGTGACCTGATTGCGCCCCAACCCCCGCTCCGCATCGACGAGCGCTCGGTCCAGCAGCTGGTCGATATCGCTATCCGCGAGCGCCTCCAGGCGCACGACCCGCGATCGTGACAGCAGGGCTGCGTTGACCTCGAACGACGGGTTCTCCGTGGTGGCACCGAGCAGCGTCACCAGCCCACTTTCGACGTGCGGCAGCACCGCGTCCTGCTGCGTCTTGTTGAAGCGATGGATCTCGTCGATGAACAGGACGGTGCGCTGACCGACGCGTGCGCGCTGCCGCGCCCGCTCGACGACCGCGCGCAGTTCGGCGACGCCCGCGGTCGCTGCACTCACCGGTTCGAATGCGGCGTCGGTCAGCGTCGACACGAGCATCGCCACAGTCGTCTTGCCGGTACCGGGAGGTCCCCACAGGATCATCGACGGCACCTCACCAGCGTCGAGGGCGCGGCGCAGAACACTCCCCTCCCCCAGCACGTGCTCCTGCCCCACGAACTCGTCGAGGGTGCGCGGGCGCATGCGCGTCGCCAGTGGCGCGTTCTCGGCATGGTCCTCGCGACGCTGGCCGCCGGCACCACGCGGCGTGCTGCCGAAAAGCTCCGCCTGCTCGCTCATGACGTCATGAGATCGGTCGACCGGGTCAGCTTCCCGCCTGCGAAGATCCCGACGACTCGAGTCCGGGGACGTCGCTGAGCACCGATCGCAGCGCCTGGGCCGCACCGAGAAGCCCCGCCGACTCGGCGGGGATCACGATCTTGGTGTTCTCACTGTCGGCAAACTTCGAGAGCGTGTCCAGCTGCAGGATGGCGACCAGTGTCGGATCGGGAGCCGCCTGCTTGATTGATGCGTACACGGTCTGAATCGCCTGGGCCCGACCCTCCGCTTCGAGGATCGCCGCTTGCCGGTTGCCTTCGGCACGCAGGATTGCGGATTGTCTCTCGCCTTCCGCTTGCTTGATGGCAGCCTGCCGGTTGCCGTCCGCGATGTTGACGGCAGACTGCTGCTTGCCCTCCGACTGCAGGATGAGCGCGCGCTTTTCCTGGTCCGCCTGCTTCTGCAGGGCCATCGCCTGCAGGATCTGTGCCGG
>DATMRA010000125.1:0-15848 GCA_035566535.1 Candidatus Acidiferrales bacterium
AGCAGGGCTTGATCAACACTGAATGAGGAGAACCAACGACCATGCCGATGATCGATGTGTACGCAGCTGAGGGGACGTTTTCCGACAAGCATTCGCTTGCGCGAGATCTGGCCACGGCTGTCATGCGCTGGGAGCGTGTGCCCGACCTCGCGCTGTTTCGCAACAACACCGCGGCGTTCATCCATGAGATGCCTGCTGACTCACTCTCGAACGTGGTCGGCGACAGCAGCTACGTACGGGTGCAGGTCCTCACCCCGGTGGGCGTGCTCGACCGCGAGAAGCAGCTCGGCGCCGTGAAAGAGTTGACCGATATCGTGGCGGCTGCCGCCGGCGACGCGAGCGTGGCGGAGCGCACATGGGTGCTGCTCACCGAGTCGCCGGAGGGCGGATGGGGCGTTGCCGGACACGCGAACACCGGGGCGGACCTGGCCGCGGCGGCAAGGGCGGAGCTCGCGGCGACGGCCGCTAAACCGTCGTCGTAGAGGCGCTGCGTGTCAGCGAGTGCCCTTACCGTCGACGTCCGCGTTCAACAAGCGCGTCGTCGGCGTCTATGTGACCCACGGCCACCAAGATCATTGGATTGGATTGGCTCGACTGCAGGAGCATTTTCCTGATGCCCGCGGGATGGCGACCGCCGAGGTGGTCGGCCGCGCGCGGTTCGAGGCCACGGATCCCCGCCTGACCGCGTACTGGGAAGGCAGCTTCCCGGGTGAATTGCCGAAAACGCCGGTACTCCCCGAAGCGCTCGCCGCGCCGGAGTTCGAGCTTGAGGGCCAGACTCTCAAGGCGATCTCGGTCGGCCAAGGGGATACGGAGCACTCAACAGTCCTCCACATTCCTTCCACTGCGGCTGTGATAGCAGGCGATGTCGTCTACAACCGCGTGCACATGCTCACAGCCGAGACCGACGAGCAGCGCCGCGAAGCGCGGATCGCCAGCCTTGACGCTGTCGCTGCGCTTGAGCCACAGATCGTGGTCGCGGGGCGCAAGCGAGTCAGTTCGACTGACCTGCCAGAGAACATCAGCGCCAGCCAGCAGTATCTCCGCGACTTCAGTCGCGTCGTCAACGACGGCGGCAGTGTTCAAGATGTCGTCAGCGCCATGCTCCAGATCCACGGCGACCGTGACAACCCTCGCGTCCTGTGGCACTCCTCCCGCACAGCCGTCGCCAAGCGCGGCTGACGAGTCCCACCAGGGACGCATTGGCTACCTCTCGCCACAAGGACGACAACCGCAGCTGCGCTGCCGTCATCCGCAATCAGCCCTAAATGTTTGGATTCCGATCGACCTGTCCGCACGGCAGTGCACGGCAGCGGACAGACAAACCTTCGCCCCGCCGTGACAGTGATCACCAATGGCTCGAAGGGGACGTAAGTGGCAGGGCTGCCCACGGTGCGGAACCGAGCGCGTGATTCCGCTCACGTTTGACCAACCTGGGCTGGTCGATGCTCGCGCTACGCCGGCGGAGGCGACAGCGCCCGTTCTTGTCAAATGCGTCGGCTGTGGGTTTCGGTACCCGGCGGTGCGGGTCTAGCCGTCCTCCTACTCGGTATGCGAGTGCCGCTCCTGCTCGAGTCGCCGCTGGCGGCGCAGTTCGCGGATGCGCTGAATCTCGGTGACCTCTGTCGTCGCAGACACACGATCGACGGGACGAATGGGCGGCACGGGTGGGCCTGGGCGTGTTCGGGGCCCAGACCACAGGGCGGGCACCACGTCGAGCTCGGCAGCAAGCGCGTATGCGGCTTCCTCGTAGTTCACCCGCCATCCTCTGAAATGCGGCCACGCGGCCTCCGGCTCGCGTTCGAACTCGAGTCCACCGGCGCGAGCGTGCTCAGCGCCCGCGATGAATTCGTCGCGCGTCAGCTGAATTGGGTCGTCGGGGTTTGGGTCGTTGGGCACCGGATACCCGATGCTCGCTGAAAGCTGGCGGAACGCGAGATAGCCGACGCGCATCATGTTGCGAGCCTGCGCCGGCACAGTGACCGGGCACAGCGCCAGGTGCATTGCGCCGCAGTCAAGGACGGAGAGAAGCGAGATCACCCAGGATCGGCGCGACACTGGCGACCGGAAGTACAGGAGCACCCTGTACGCGCTGTGGCTCTCGGAGACGTCCGCCGCCCACTCCATCCAGCGGTCGTAGATGCCCCCCAGCCCGGCGACGTTGTCGACCGCCGCAGAACGCATGAGAATCTCCGGTCCCCATCCTGGTGTCCCGGCCAAGCCCTCCAGCATCGTGACGAGCGTCTCCCGACGGTTGTATGCGGCATAGAGCACGGGCAGGTATGCGATCTGGAGAGCGATCACCACCAATCCGGTGAGCGCCGCGAGATACACGATCACGAGTGGTCCGCTGTCGCGAGGGGTGGCGATTCCGAGGGTCAGTATTGACGAGCCGGCGATGCGAAGCGCGTCGCCGAGGCTGGCACTGAACGGCCAAAGAAGCAGCGCGAATCCGACGAGAAACAGCAGAAGCCAGGCGAGCAGCGTCAACACCAGGAACAGCGCAGCCGCATACGCGAGAAGGCGATCGCGGGCCTCGAAGTCCCGAACCAGCGCCGCCGCCACGCGAATGGGAACGCTGACCGAGCGAAGCACAAACGCGCTGAAGCTCAATTGCGTGCCGCGCGGAAGGATCGTCGTTTCGACGACGCTGGCGTACGTTGTCAGCACCAGCACGAGTCCAGCGGCGAAGCCCAACCACGCCAGCGCTGTCAGTGCACGTTACCTCTTCAATTTCGCTCGTAGCGGCACTGCCACCAGCAGTCTCGCGCCTCAGGGCAATTGTGACGTCATCAATCACGGGCCCCGCGGGTTCGCCGATTCAGCCGGCCGTCACCCTCGCGCGGTAGCTGCCCTCGCGGAACTCATGGGTGAGTGACGGATGGGACGGCTGCCAATCGAGCTCGGCACGAGCCTTGGCCGCGTCAGTGCCCTGATCGAGCAACAACACCTCGGCAAAGTAGTCGCCGAGACGCTTGCGGGCCTCATCTTCGGAACCCGGCACAGCCCCCGGAGCGCCGGCCGCTATGGCGGCAGCCTCGGTCAGCTCAGCCACGGTTGGGTTCAGCCCGTTGCCGATGACGTAGTAGCCACGGGCCGTGTCAGCTTCCAGCACCCGCCGAAAGGCGTCCGCGAGATCCATAACGTGCACGTTGGACCAGTGCTGCTGTCCCGTACCGAGCATGATCAGATTGCCGGCGTCGTCACGCGGAGAGCCCAGCAGCAGCCCGGGAATCGCGCCGCCGCCGTCACCATAGGCCACGCTCGACACGACGACAACGCCGCGCAATCCCGTGGCGTCGAACACGCGGCGCTCGTTGGCCTGCTTCCAGGCGACCATCGCCGGGGGATTGAACGCCGCCTGCTCGCTGATGGCAGTGTTGGCGCCGTAGACCCAGATGCCGCTGATGCTGATGTAAGCCTTGCCGGTGCCGTCGAAGGCTTCGATCGCGGCGTCGACCATGGCGCTGTCGAAGGCGGCGCTGGTCTCGTCGTTGGGGCTCGCGGTGTGGATCGCCGCGTCCGCCTGGCGCAGGAGGCTCACGACCGCGGACCGGTCGTACAGATCGACCACGGCCGGCACAACCCCAGAGGGAAGCTTGTCCGCCTGGGCATCGTCGCGAACCAGCGCCGTCACCTCATGGCCGTGCGCCTGCAATTCGCTCAGGACGTGAGATCCGATGAAACCCGTCGCTCCTGTGAGTGCCACATTCATCGTCGATGTCCTCCTGGCGTGATCCCGTGACGAGGTTAGCTTGAACATTCAAGCTTGAAATGTCAAGTGAACGGTCAAGTATCGCTGCACCGTCACTTGAAAAGGGGAGTGACGGGGGTATGCTGATGGCGTGGCTCGTCAACGGCGCCCAGACGCGAACCAACCCTCCGTGCAGTGGCTCACCGCGTCGGAGCTGGAGTCGTGGCTCTCCCTCGTGCGGCTGCTGATGTGGCTTCCGTGGTCGATCGATCAACAGCTGCGTCGCGATTCGAAGCTGAGGATAGTCGAGTACCAGGTGCTCGCCAAGCTGTCCGAGAGTCCGGGCCGAACAATGCGCATGAGTGCTCTTGCGGAGGTCACGAACGCGTCGTTGTCGCGGCTCTCGCACGTGGTCGAACGGCTCGAGCGGCGGGGTTTTGTCCGCCGGGCAGCGGATCGCACCGATGGGCGCTACACCAAGGCCACTCTGACCGACGAGGGCTTCGAGACACTTGCGGCAGCCGCGCCGGGACACGTGAGGCACATCCGATCGCTCGTCATCGACGTGCTTTCGCCGGAGCAGCTGCGACGACTTGGCCGTGATGCAGCCCGCATCACGGCTCGCATCGACACGTCTGGAGCCGGCTAGCTAGGCTCCGCAGTCAATGAGCCGGTCGAAGCCGCTCCTGGCGCTTGCCGCGTTTGTGGTTGCCCTCGGCGTCGCAGCCCTGCTCATCACAGGCGGAATAGGCGGCACCCGCTCGACCGTGCATCCGATCGCATCGTCCTCGCCGACGACCGTCGTCGCGACCGTCTGTCCAGCGCAACAGATTCGGCTCCTGGGCTTCATAAACGACTGTGCCGGCACCCTCCGACGGGCTCCGGCGGGCCGGAGCGCGCCCGACGGGTGCCGTGTGTCTGGCAGGTTTCTCGACGCCTCCATACTCTTGCAGGGTCGCGCGGACGAGTATCTGTTGTACGTGGAAGTCGATGGCGCGTACGTCGGTCCGGGGGATTACAGCTTGCCCCCGTGGCCGAACCCGTCTTTTCACTCCGACGACGGCGTCGCCAAGGTTGCCATCCGCGACTACACGACGGGAGACTTCTGGTGGTCGAGCTTTGGCGTCCTCACCGTCTCCCGCAATGACGGCCGGTCGGGATTGGTGACTGGCGACCTCGAGTTTGCCGGGGGGGAGCCGCACCCGCTCCCAGGGTTGAACATCTCGGGCGCTTGGAGTTGCGGGTGACGTCAATGAGCCGGTCTAGGCCGATCCTTGCACTCGTGGCATTTGCTGTTGCGCTTGGCGTCGCGGCCCTCATTGCCACAGGCGGAATCAGTCGCATCGCGACATCATCGACGCCGCATCAATCCGCACCGCGGTCGACTGCCAAATTCCCGCCGTTTTGTGGGGCCCAAGCGATCGAACTTGTCGGAGCCCGGGATGACTGCGCGACGAGGGACCCGGCCGGTGCTGCATGTTCGGTCGCAAAGGGTGTTCTCGACGCGGTCATTAGACTGCGCGGCAATAGCCGGAGCTACCTGCTGTACGTCGAGGTCGACGGCGGCTACAGCGGGACCGGTCCGTATCTCTTGCCCCCGTGGCTGCATCCGTACCCTGATGCTAACGATGGCAACGGCAAGGCTGGCATCCGCGAGTCTGTATCCGGAGCACTCTGGCAATCCGTGGCGGGTGTCATCATCGTGACAAACAAGGACGGCAAATCCGGGGTCATCAACGCTGAGTTGGACGCCGTCGGCGGGCCCGGCCCGCCGGTCACACGGCTGCACATCGAAGGGCCGTGGAATTGCAACGTCACTCACGCATAGCCTGCAAGAAATCGCCCGGCCCAACAAATTGGCCGCTTTTCTTGCGGTGCCGGGAAACGGCCTCTACCGAGCCGCCTCGCTGGTTGAGCGGCGCCCGCATGCCACGCACTTGAGGCCGGCGCGCTCGGGTACGTCAGAGGGTCGCACGCGGCTATGCACGATCGCGGGCATCTCGAAGGTCAGGGGAATCATCCGCCCGCCGCAACTCGGACAGCGCGCCAGCGGCCGTTTTTGTCGTTCCAAGGTCATCCTCCTCCGGCGTTGAGTGACCTAGGTTACATGGCCGTCGCGGGTTTGTGGCCATCACTTTCGCCCCAGTGCCACGTGATTTGAATCACGCGACTATGTCCAAAACTGCGACTGCCGGTGACCGGGATCACCGGTATTCGCACACGCTGTCGCACGGATTGCCGTCCCGTGTCGCGGATGACAACCTGAACGCATCATTTCGATGAAAACGTACGGCACCGTACAGACGGTAGAAGCCAGTTCGCTCAGCCTCAACTCATCTTGCGTTGCCTTGACGCTGTGGTCACGCAGGAAAGATAGGAACACAGCGAAAAAGTGGAGACCCGGATATGGGCGCCCGGCGCGGGCCTGCGCGGTCCGCTACCATGCTCTCCGATCGATCCGCGGGAAAGATCTTCGGCGCGTCCGACGAGATCGCGTGCGTCATCAGATTTGACGGCCGGATCGCTGAAGTCAACGCTGGCTGGATGCGCGACCTCGGTACCAACATCGACAAGGCCGGCTCGGTGTTGTACGTCGATCTGGTGCATCCGGACGATCGCGAGAGCACTGTCCGCCGAATCGACGCGCTGAAGACCGGGAAACTCAGCGCGACCGAGATCGAGAACCGCTTTCGCCGTGAAGACGGCACCTACCGGCTCCTGCGCTGGCACTACAACGTCGAGCGGTCCGAAGAGCTCATATACGGGCTCGGCCACGACCTCACCGATACGAAGACGAGAGAGGAGGATCTCGATGCCGACGCGCGGTACCGGCTCATCGTCGATGCCACGGAAGCGCTGGCCGTCACCGATGCCAACGAGCTCTACACGTACGTCTCGCCAGGATTCTTGCCGCTCCTCGGTTACGCGCCGGAGGACCTGATTGGAAAGCCTGTTGCGTCGTTGATCCACCAAGAGGATCGCGCGGTGGCGGCGGCCTCTCGAAAGCAAGCCGCGCGAGCTCCCGGGGCGCACAGTGTCAGCCTGCGTTTCCGGCGCAAGGACGGCTCATACGCCTGGATCGAGAGCAGAACCATGTCGGTGTTCGATCCGGCGACCGGGGCCCTGCGCGAAACACAGGCGGTGATGCGCGACATCAGCGAGCGGAAAGAGGCGCAGCTGGCTGTCGAGCGTCAGGCTGTCACTGACGCGCTCACGGGACTGGACAACCGCCTGTTGCTCAATGACCGGCTGAACCAAGCGCTCAGACGCCTGCGACGGACGCCGGGTCTTGTCGGTGTGCTCATGCTGGACCTGGACCACTTCAAGGTGATCAACGACACTCTCGGACATCAGATCGGCGACGGGGTATTGATTGCCGTCGCGCATCGCTTGCAGGGCCTTGCCCGCCCGGACGACACGGTCGCGCGGTTCGGCGGCGACGAGTTCGTGATCGTCGTGCAGGGTATGCGAACGACGTCTGACCTGACCGCGTTCGCCGAGCGCATCGTCACGGGACTGCGTGAACCACTGCGGATCGGCGACGAGGAAATCGCGACGACCGTCAGCATCGGCATCGCTGTGACGTCCATGTCCGACCACCTTCCGGCGGACCTGATCCGCGAAGCAGACCTCGCGCTGTACAGAGCGAAAGGCAGCGGCAGAGACCGCCACGAGGTGTATGGCGAGGCGCTCCAGGTGCGTGCCATCGAGCGGCTCGAGACGGAGCGATTGCTGCGACGCGCGATCAGCGACAAGAAGCTGGTCATCGAATATCAGCCGATCATCGACCTCGCGACCGGCATGGCCGTGGAGGCGGAAGCGCTGCTCCGCGTCGATGACAGCGACCGGGGCCTCCTCCTGCCGGCTGAGTTTCTGTCGGTCGCCGAGGAGTGCGGCCTGCTGCCGGCCATGGACGATTGGATGCGGACCAGCGCGCTGACGCAGTTCTCAGCCTGGCGCTCGAATCCTGCTCTCAGCGCGATTGGATGTATCGCGGTGAACGCGACGGCTCGCGAGCTGGTGAACGGCGAATTCGCCTCAGTGCTCGCTGATCGACTCCGAGAAACGGAGCTTGAAGGACGGCACCTGGCCATTGAGGTGACCGAGCACGTCCTGTTGCAGACATCCAACTCTGCAATGACGTCGCTTGCCGATCTCCGGAGCCTTGGTGTGCATATCGGGCTCGACGACTTCGGCATGGGGTATTCCGCGCTCTCGTACTTGCAGGCGTATCCGCTCGACTACCTCAAGATCGACAGGTCCTTCATCGAGCGGATGGGCAGTGACCGTCGCAGCTCATCGATCATCGCTGCGATGATCCAGCTGGCCCACGCGATGGACCTGGTGGTGGTCGCAGAGGGCATCGAAACGCAAGACCAGCTTTCGAAGCTCCGCGCCCTGGGCTGCGATCGGGGCCAGGGATACGTGTTCTCTCGCCCAGTGGGAGCTGTCGCCTTCGCGCAGTACCTGCAAGCCCAAGCGGCTTAGGCGTCGAGTAGCTAATTCAGCTCCGCGCTCTCGATCACTCGATCGAGCGCCGCCTTGATCACGCCGTAGCACTCGCATGAGACCGACTCCAGTCCATCGCGGTCCACAATCGTCACCCGTCCTCGGTGGTACCGGATGAGACCGGCGGCCTGAAGAATCCCTGCCGAGAGCGTCACGGTGGCGCGGCGCGACCCGAGCATCTGTCCGAGAAATTCGTGCGTGATCGGGAACGTCTCGGTGCCGACGCGATCGTGGCTCATCAGCAGCCAACGGCTCAGGCGCTCCTCGTTTGAATGAAGCCGGTTGCACGCCGCCGCTTGGGAAATCTGCCCGAACAGCGCTTGAAGGTAGTTCTCCACCAGATCGCGGAAGGGTCCGGGGCGTTCGAACTCCGCCATGAATACCGATGCGTCCATGCGCAGGGTGTCTCCGGGGACCTGTGAGATGGCCCGAACCGCGAGCGACCCCCCGTGGACGAGCGGCACGCCGACGATGCCCTCGTTGCCGACCGTCGCCACCTCGACGATGGCACCGTCCTCCAAGCTGGTCACCAAGGATATGACGCCGTCAACTGGGAAATGAACGGCGCTGATCTCCTGTCCGGGCTCGAAGAGCACGGTTTTCATGCTCAGCGACATCGGCGTGAGCTTGGGCCGCAGCCGATCCCGCTCCGCTACGGGCAGCGCCCGCAGGAGGCGGTTTCCCGAGTGATTGCCGTTGTGTCCGTTTACACCCATGTCGATCGTCCCAAACCAGTAATTTGAGAGCCCTCCCGGCCGAAACGGCCAGGGCTTTGGTTCGCCAGCGTGCCGACCGGGTGCATCCTCAAGTCTAACTCCTCGGGACGGAACGTTCCTCGATCGCTTTAAACAGCAACGGCCGTCACGTGTCCGTCATCTAAGCCCTACATATTTGAGCGTTGGCGACTCTCGCCAGCCCACCGGTGGTACGCAACCGGACAGACAAGCACGCTCAAAAGGAGCAATTGTTCCTGTATCTCCAATTCTCTCCCATCAGGCCGCGTCTCGCAGCATCGAGGTCGGGACGCAAACCCGCAACGCACACCATTCGGAGGCGGTTATGGATGAGCTGACTGTCCGCGTCGGCGGACAGCCGATGCGATGCCTAACCAGCGGTCACGGCCGGCCATTGCTCCTGTGCCATGGATTTCTGAGCTCGGCTGAGGAGTTCGGTGGCCGCTTCACCGAGCTCGCTGAGCAGCGGCGATTGATAGTCCCGGACCTCCCGGGGAACGGCGGATCGGCGCCGCTGGCCGGGCGCCATACGGTCAATTCGCTTGCGGCGTCGCTGGACGAACTCCTGCAACGCCTCGGAATCGAAGAGTTCGATGTTGCCGGCCTCTGCCTGGGAGCATCTGTGGCGTGCGCGCTGGCGCGGCGCTGCGGGGACCGGATCGACCGGTTGATGGTGCATACGCCGCTCATCGCGCCGGCGCTGCTCCGTCCCTTCTACCGCGCTCAGGTCCGTGTGATGACGATTCCAACTGTCTGGCGCGGAGTGGTGGCTCTCAGCCGCCAGCGCACAGTGAGCAATCTGTACAAGCGCTTCATCATCGCAGAGGGCGACATCGATCAAAGGACGGCGCAAGCGAACTTTGACAACCAGCTGCGCGTGAACACCGCTGCCGCGCGCGAGTGGTTGCGCGACGGTATCCAAAATGAAGGGCTTCGCACCCTGCTCGCGAGAGCAAAACCGACGCTGGTCATCGTTGCTGAGCACGACCACATGGTCGATACCGCGAGGCTGCACAGGCTCATCGGCGAACGCCCCAACATCCGGCTCCTGGTCGACCGCGACCAGGGTCACGGCTGGAACCGCGAAGCCGTCCGGCGTCAACTCGGAGTGATGCAGGAGTTCTTCGGCGAGGGTGCTGCCGCCGCCGCTTGAGGCCTGGGCCAAGCCTACGAGTAGGCTTCGTGCGCGATGCGCGTCCTGTTCACCTCCACGCCCGCCTTTGGCCACCTGCAACCGATGCTGCCGCTGGCGCGTGCGCTGAAGAGCGCCGGCCACGAGGTAGCTGTCGCCATCGCGCCGGAGTTCGTTCCCCGCGTGCATGCCGCCGGGTTCCATGCAATTCCCGCCGGACAGGATACGAGTGAGTGGTGGCCGGAGCTGGCCCGCCGTCATCCCGGGGAGCCGTGGAACAAACTCCTGCCCGAACAGATCCTGCAGTGGTTCTGGCCGCACCTCTTTGTCGAGATCGGCGCGGCCTCGATGCTGCGCGATCTCGTGCCCGCGACGGCCGCATGGCGTCCTGATCTGCTGATCTACGAGACGTACGAGCTGGCCGGCCCGATCGCAGCGGCCTTGTCATCGATTCCGTCCGTCCATCACACGCTGTCGCCGCTCCCCACGTCGGACGCGTTTCGGCTGGCCGGGGAGGCCGCCGCGCCGTTATGGCGTGGCCAGGGATTGGAACCGGCACCGCTTGGCGGGCTGCAAGGCGACCTCTGTGTCGACATCTGTCCGCCAAGCCTGCGCAACCCCGACGCATCAACGATTGACAGAGTGGAAGCGCTCCGCCCGGTGCCCGTCCCCGCGGTCGGTGGGGAGGATCTGCCCTCGTCAGTGCGCTCGTTGCGCGACCAACCAACCGTCCACGCAACGCTGGGTACCAGCGCAACCAACGCGGACCAGGCGGTCCTGGCCACCGTCATCAAAGGCCTGCGCGATGAGGCGCTCAACATCATCGTCACCGTCGGACCAGACCGCGACCCGGAGGCGCTGGGCCGGCAGCCGTCAAACGTGATCGTCGAGCGCTATCTTCCGCACGCCCTGCTGTTGCCGATGTGTGTGCTCGTGATCAGCCATGGGGGAGCCGGGACGATGCTCGGTGCGCTGAGCCATGGGCTGCCGCTGCTCACCGTGCCCCAGGGCGCGGACCAGTATCTCAATGCCGAGGCGTGCTCCCGGCGGGGTGTGGGCCGGACCGTGGTCACCGCCGACCTCACCGCGGCCCGGGTCGAAACCGAGGTGCGCACCCTGCTCGGCGACCCCGGCTACCGCACCCGCGCGCAGGAGGTGCAAGCGGAGATCGCGACGATGCCCGCGCCCGACGACATCGTCAGAACGCTTCACTATCATGCTGCGCATGAATGAAGCGTCCGCTCTCCGCCGGGCAAGCGATGGGTTCGTCGAGCGCGCGCAGCAGATAGCCTCGGAGCAATGGCACGCGGCCACGCCATGCGTCGAATGGAACGTCCGCGCGCTCGTCAACCACGTTGCGGGTGAGTACCTGTGGCTGCCAGAGATGCTCGCGGGCAAGACTGTCGCCGACGTGGGCGAGCGCCTCGACGGCGACCTGCTCGGCAATGAACCCGTGCAGACGCTGATCAACGCGCAACGCGCCGCTCTCGCCGCCGTGGAGGCCGATGGCGCGCTCGACATGACCGTGCATCTCTCGTTCGGCGACCTTCCCGCGTCCGTCTACGCGATGCAAATGATCATCGACAGCACCATTCACTCCTGGGATCTCGCGCGCGCTATCGGCGCCGACGAAACGCTGGATAGCGAGCTTGTCGAGATCGCATACGCAGAGTTGCAGCAGAACGCGGAAGAGTGGCGCGAAGGCGGGGCGTTCGGACCCAAGCGAGATGCCGCCGATGACTCGACGCAGGCCAAGCTCCTCGCGCTGACCGGTCGGTAAGAGGGAGCCGCCTACTCGGGCGTGACGTAGGCGGCGGTGAGGCCGCCGTCCACCATGAATGTCGAGCCGTTCACGTAGGACGACTCGTCGCTGGCAAGAAAAAGCGCGGCGCTGGCGATCTCGTGGGCAGTGGCCAGGCGTCCCATCGGCAGGTGCACGCGGCGCCGTTCGTAGGCGCCGGGGTCGTCGGCGAAGAGGCGCATCAGCAGCGGCGTCTCCACCGGTCCTGGGCACAACGCGTTCACCCGCACGCCTTGGCGGGCGAATTGCACGGCAAGCTCGCGGCTCATCGAGAGCACAGCGCCTTTGGATGCGGTGTACGCGATCTGTGACGTGGCCGCCCCGACCAACGCGACGAACGACGCCACGTTGATCACAGAGCCGCCGCCGCGCTGCAGCAGGTGCGGGATGCCGAACTTGCAGCAGAGAAACACTCCCTTGGCGTTGACCGCCTGCACGCGGTCCCACGCGTCAGGCTCGGTCACCAGAATCGAGTCGTCGTCGGGCGGCATGATTCCTGCGTTGTTGTAGAGGATATCCACACCGCCGTAGCGCTGCACAGCCGCTGCGTAGAGCGCGCTCACGCTTGCCGCGTCGCTGACGTCCACCGGCTGGAACACGCCGTCCCGGCAGTCCGCGGCGGTCTTCTCGCCAGCCTCCCGCGTGACGTCGGCAACGACCACCGATGCGCCCTCCGCGGAGAAGAGCAGTGCCGCCTCGCGCCCGATGCCGCCACCTGCGCCGGTGATCACCGCGACCTTGCCGTCGAGCCTGCCCATCAGCCGTCCGTTGCCATGAACATGTTCTTCAACTCCGAATAGCCGTCCATCGCGTGCATGCCGAGCTCGCGGCCGAAGCCCGACTGCTTGAAGCCGCCGAAGGGCGTGGACACGCGCACCGACGTGTTGGAGTTGATCGAGATCACGCCGGTGTCGATGGCGCGCGCGACACGCATTGCGCGCGCGCCGTCGCGCGTCCACACGGAACCAGACAGTCCGTACGGAGTGTCGTTGGCGATGCGCACAGCGTCGGCCTCGTCAGTGAACGGAATCACGGCGGCGACGGGCCCGAACACCTCCTCTTGCGCAACGCGATCCGCATTGGCGGCTTCGACAAGCGTGCACGGAAACCAGAACCCCGAGCCATTCGGCGCGCTCCCCTGATACAGCGGTTCGCCCGCGACGAAAGAGGCGACCTTGTCGCGATGTTCTGCGGAGATGAGTGGACCCATCTCAGTGGCGCTGTCCTCGGGGTCACCCACACGGATGCGTTCAGTGGCGTCGACGAGCCTGGCGACGAAGGCGTCGTACACGTCGCGCTGCACCAGAATTCGCGAGCGCGCGCAGCAATCCTGCCCAGCATTGCCGAACACGGCTGACGGCGCCGTGGCGGCAGCGCGATCGAGGTCGGCGTCAGCGAACACCACGTTGGCGGACTTGCCGCCCAACTCGAGCGACACGCGTTTGACCGTCGATGCGGCGCCGCGCATCACCTGGGCTCCTACCTCGGTGGACCCTGTGAAGCTGATCTTGGCAACGTCGGGGTGCTCCACTAGTCGCTGGCCCACCACCCGCCCCGGTCCGACCAGCACATTGACAACACCCTCGGCGATGCCGGCTTCGCGCGCCAGCTCGCCCAGGCGCAACGCAGTGAGCGGGGTAAGCTCGGCGGGCTTCAGCACCACGGTGTTGCCGCACGCCAGCGCCGGTCCGAGCTTCCAGCTTGCGATGTTCAGCGGGAAGTTCCACGGCACGATCAGTCCCACCACACCCAGCGGCTCGTGAAACGTCATGTCGACGCCGCCCGACACGGGGATGGTCTGTCCGTGGTGCTTGTCGATCGCGCCAGCGTAGAAATGGAACACGTCGGCGACCATCGCCACCTCGCCGCGCGAGTCCGAGATCGGCTTGCCCACGTTGCGCGTTTCCAGAAGCGCGAGCTCCTCGCCGTGCTCCTCCACAAGGACCGCGAGACGGCGGAGTAGCCGAGCCCGGTCTCGCGGGTTCAGCGCGCGCCACGCAGGGAACGCAGCGTATGCCGCCGCGACTGCGCGGTCGGTGTCTTCGACCCCGGCCTGATCGAGCTCGGCGACCGGCTCGGCGGTCGCCGGATTGAGGACGCGCAGCGTCATCCGCGCTCGAAGAGGCGCGCGCGTTCGTACTCGGTGACCACCTTGTCGAAGAGCCGCTGCTCCGTGTTTGCGTAGTTGAGGTAGTGGTCGACCACGTCATCGCCGAAGGCTTTGCGTGCCATGGTTCCCTGCTCGAGCGCTGTGATCGCATCGCGCAACGTGCGCGGAAAGCGCTGCACGTCGGACTCGTACGCATTGCCCTCGAACGCCGGGGACAGTGCCAGCTTGCGCTCGATGCCGTCGATGCCCGCGGCGAGGATGGCCGCAAACGCGAGGTATGCGTTGGCGTCGGCGCCCGGAATGCGATTCTCGACGCGAAGTCCCTGGCCGTGCCCGACCACGCGAAAGCCGCAGGTGCGGTTGTCGTATCCCCAGGCGAGTGTCGTCGGCGCCCAGCTCGACGCGGCGTAGCGCTTGTATGAGTTGACGGTGGGGGCGAGGAAGACGGCGATCTCAGCGCCGCCGCAGATGTTGCCGGCCAGGTACTGCTTGAAGATGTCGGGCTCGCCGTCGAACGCGTTTCTGCCCTGGCTCCACAGGCTCGAGTGGATGTGGCAGGAGCTCCCGATCCACGTGTGGTCCGGTTTGGCCATGAACGTCACGGAGCAGCCGTGCTGCTGGGCCAGCTCCTTGATGCCGTTCTTGTAGATCGTGTGGTTGTCGGCCATCGCCACCGCGTCGGTGAATCGAAAGTTGATCTCCTGCTGCCCGGGCCACGCTTCGCCCTTCGAGCTCTCCACCTTGATCCCGGCCGCGTGCATGGCGTTGCGCACGCCGCGGATGAATGGCTCGTCGTAGCTGGTGGCGAGGATGTGGTAGTCGAGGATGTACGGCACCGACGGCGTCAGGTCCCGGTAGCCCTTGGCGTGTGCCTCGGCGTATGTCTCCTTGAGCAGATAGAACTCGAGCTCGGAGCCGAACATCGGCTCATACCCGAGCGCGCGCGCTCGCTCCACCTGTGCCTTGAGCACCTGACGCGGCGATGGTCGGACGGGTGTGCCGTCGTTCCACGCCACATCACTGAGCACGAGCGCCGTCCCCTCCAGCCACGGAATGCGCCGCATCGTCGCGAAGTCGGGCACCACGGAGAAGTCGCCGTAGCCGCGCTCCCAGCTGGCCATGTCGTAGCCCGGAACGGGATCGCCTTCCATCTCAAGCGCGAGCAGGTAGTTGCAGCCCTCGACCGGGTGGCCGGCCTGCGCCTCCTCCAGGAAGAATTCGGCGTGCATGCGCTTGCCCATCAGGCGGCCCTGCATGTCTGTGAACGCGACGACGACCGTGTCAACGTCGCCGCTCTCGACGGAGCGCGTGAGCTCCTCGAGGCTGAGCACGCTCAGGCTCCGGCGGTTGACGCGCGGCCGGCGCCGTCGGCGTTGCGCGCACGCGCGCCGATGCGCGTCACGAAGCGCTGAAACAGGGATCGCGCCCACGATTGCTCGTTGATCAGCTCTTCGGGATGGCACTGCACCGCCAGCACCATGCCGTCGCGAGACTCCAGCGCTTCCACGACTCCGTCAGCGCTGCGGGCGGTCGCCCGCAAGCCCGGCGCCAAGTCCTTGACCGCCTGGTGGTGCAGGCTGTTCACCATCAGCGCGGACTCCGACACCACGTGCGCCAGCTCCGAGTCCGGGTCGATCTCGATCCCGTGCGCGAGAAGGCTGCGAGGCTGACCGTGCATGTCATGCCCTTCGATGTGCTGCAGGAGCGACCCCCCCAGCGCCACGTTGATCACCTGCTGGCCGCGACAAATGCCGAACACCGGCACGCCACTCGCGACGGCGCCGCGCACCAGAGCGATCTCCGTCCGGTCGAGCGCGGGATCCACCTCCTCAGGGCTGCCCTCGCGTGCCTCGCCGTACTCCTCGGGA
>DATMRA010000126.1:0-13988 GCA_035566535.1 Candidatus Acidiferrales bacterium
GCGCCGCTCGGGTTCCTGGCGTTCGACTGCATCGCGCGCCGGGGCGTGCTCGGCGACGAAGGGATTCGCCAGGAGGTGCAGCGCATCGGCTCGCACTCACAGGGCGCGCCGGTCGCCGGCTTTTACACGTACGGCGAAATAGCCCGGACCCGTGGCGTCAGCGGCTTCCACAACCAGACCCTGGTGGTGCTCGCCTTCAGCTGATGGGATGAACAAGGCCGCCGTGACCCTTCCCCCGAGCAGCTGGTCCACGCAGCAGCTCGCCGAATTCCTCGTGGCAGTCGCTGCCAGCCCGGACGCGCCGGCCGCGATGCTCTGTGCAGTGGAGTGGGCGTCTGAAGCGCTCGAGGCGGAGGTGGCCGCCGTGGTGACCGCCGATGCTGTTGTCGAAATGGTCGGATTCCCCCGCGGCCGCGTGCCGGTCAGTACGCTGCTTGCGGCTGCCCAAGACCGCGCGCACCTGGTCCGGCTCCCGGGAGTGGGCGACCTGCCGTCCATCAGCGTCCCCATCGAAGAAATCGACGGCCATCTCGTCCTCGCCCGCTCCGGGCGCGACGGGTTCCACGCCGCCGAGATCGGGCTGCTGCGCGCAATGGCACGGAGCCTGTCCATGACACTGCGCACACTGCGAATGCTCGAGCAAGAGCGCTCCTTGCGCGCCGAGGGCGAGCTGCGCATGCAGGAAAACATGCGCCTCATGGCGATGCTGCAGGAGCGCCAGACATTTCTCGAGCGGCTCTCCAGGATCCAGGTCTCGATCTCCCGGCGCGCCCCGCTCCCGGAGGTGCTCGATGCTGTGGTTGAGGGTGCGCATGACCTCCTTGGCGACGAGGTGGTGGGCCTGCGGCTGGTGGACCACGACGACCCTCGGTATATGAACCTGGTGGCGTCGGTGGGCGTGTCCCATGCCGTGCTTGCCGCAACCAAGCGCAGCCTCGTGTCCGAGGGCGCCGGCGGCCGCGCGATCGCCGAGGATCGTTTGATCATGATCGACGACTACCAGCACGCCGACGCGGCGATGCTCGAGTTCGTGGGCGCCCGCCTCCAGAGCGCGATGGCCGCACCGATTCACGAAAACGGTCGCGCGGTCGGCAGCATCACGATCGCCTCGTACAGCGCGGAGCGCCAGTACTCGCAGACCGAGTGCGAGATGCTCGCGGCTCTCGCCCACCATGCCAGCATCGCGCTCAACGACGCCAAGGCCGTCGACCAGATTCGCCATCTCGCGTACCACGACGCTCTCACTGGCCTGCCCAACCGCGTGCTGTTCTTCGAACACCTCACCCGCGCGGTGGCGAATGCGAGCCGCAGCGGAGCGACGCTCGCGGTGCTCTATCTCGACCTCGACCGCTTCAAGCTTGTCAACGACAGCCTGGGCCACACCGTGGGCGACCTCCTGCTCGACGCCGTCGCCAAGCGGCTGCGCGGGTCGCTCCGCGCAGCGGACCTGGCTGCGCGGCTCGGAGGCGACGAGTTCGCCGTGCTCGTGGAGAACACCACCGTGGCCGGTGCGGCGGCGCTGGCCGACATCATCAGCAATGCGCTGGGTGACCCTTTCGAAGTCAGCGGACACGACCTTGTGGTGACCGCGAGCATCGGTGTTGTGGTCGACGAAGCCGGCGAGACCGACGCAGATGCGCTGTTGCGCAATGCGGATCTGGCCATGTACCGAGCAAAGCTCGACGGCTTTGGCAAGTACTTGGTGTACGAACCGGACATGCATGTCGTGGTGTCTGACCGCGCGCACTTGGAGGGGAAGCTTCGCCGCGCGGTCCAGCTCGAGCAGTTCGAGGTGCACTATCAGCCGATAGTGTGGCTCGTCTCCGGCGAGGCGGTCGGTGTGGAAGCGCTGGTCCGCTGGCGTCGCGAGGACGGCACCCTGGTACCCCCCGCCGAATTCATTCCCGTGGCGGAGGATATGGGCTTGATCATGCCCATCGGACGCATGGTCATGCACACCGCAATGCGCCAGGTGCGGGAATGGCAGAAGACCCACTCCAACGCCAAGACGTTGACGCTCAGCATCAACCTGTCGGCGCGTCAGCTCTACCAACCAGATGTCGTCTCGGAGGTGGTCGATGCTCTCGAGGCCACCGGTTTCGACGCGGAATACCTCACATTGGAGATCACCGAGACCGCACTGATGCACGACACAGCCACCGTGAGCGCCCGTTTGCGCGAGCTGCGTGCGCTGGGATGCCGAATCGCACTCGACGACTTCGGCACCGGCTACTCGTCGCTCAGCTACCTGCGCAACTTCCCCATCGACGTGCTCAAGGTGGACAAGTCGTTCATCGACGACATCGCATCCGGGACAGCCGATGCCAACCTGGCCCGCGCCATCATCGAGATGGCCAAGACGCTGAATCTCGACATCGTTGCCGAGGGGATCGAGCAGCCCTCGCAAGTCGCCGAGCTGGTGCGCCTACGATGCCTCATGGGTCAGGGGTTCCACTTCGCCAAGGCGCTCCCGGCGGCGGACCTGACTCGCTACCTGCGCGGTCAACACCGCGGTCGTGCTTCCAGTCCCACAACGGTCGCTGTGTAGCCCGCAGCACTACACGGTGCTGCCGGCGAAGATCGTCGATCGATAGTACGCGAGCTCCGCGATCGACTCACGGATGTCGTCCAGCGCTCGATGCGTTTCCGCCTTCGCCGGCGCGGCGACAAGGGCGTCCGGATACCAGCGCCTGCACAGTTCCTTGACGCTGGACACATCGATCGATCGGTAGTGCAGGAACTCCTCGACCTCTGGGAGCTGGGCCGCGAGAAAGCGTCGGTCCGTTCCGATTGTGTTGCCGCACAGGGGCACGGTTCGTGGTTCGCGAATGTGCGCGCGGAGAAATTCGAGCGTCTGCGCGCCCGCGTGGGCCAGGGAGATCGTCGACGTCTCGATTGCGGCGAGCAGGCCAGAGCGCGTGTGCATGGAGCGGACCACGTCATCCATCTTCATCAGTTCGTCGCTGGTGGCGTGTATCACGATGTCCGGCCCTTCGGCGACCGGGGTGAGGTCGTCGTCGGTCAGCAGCGTTGCGATCTCGACGATCACATGCCGTGCCGGATCGAGGCCGGTCATCTCCAGGTCCATCCACGCGAGCACAGGTGCCTCCTATTCCGATGTCTGGCACGGATATGGTCGCAGAGCACTCATGGAGGCGAACGGTGAATCCCCGCCGCGCGCGCTGCCCGTCTGTGACGACGCTCGAAGTACCACCACGAAGCCACTGAACTCCCGCCAAAGACGACGAACAGAGCAACGACCGTCACGAGTGGCGCTGTACCAGGATGTCCGCCCCGGTTCGGCCACAGCAGGATGCCGGCGAGGCCGAATAGTGCCGCAATGAAAACCGCAGCCCACGCGCCTCTATGCCATGCGGCGATGCGCCCACCCGGCAGGAACTGCAGAGGCAAGAGTCCGATAACGGTGCCGACAAGCCCGCCGACAACGACGGACGCGAGGAAATCGTCGAGGATGACGAGTGGAGCGATGGCGGTCTGACCAATCGCGGAGGGGTTGACCACGTCCCACAACGCCCACGCCGCAACGGCCACGGCGAGCATCGAGATGACCGAGACCGCGGTCGCACGGCCCTCCTCGCGAGCCGGAAGGTGCTGGGCGAAGACCACGCCGGCGACGACACCATACAGGTAGCCGGGTTGGAAGCTGGTCAATCGGGAGACCACTACGGAGACCAGGGCGATTCCAAGCCCGGCCGGCAGCGCCAACAGCGCGAAGGCGCGACTGCTGCCGCGAAATCTCCGATAGCTCCCGGCGGCGACGCCGGGAACGGACACAGTGACCAGCAGGGCCAAGGCCAAGCCGACATACGTTTCGACGGATTTCCAGCTCAACCCGAAACTCGGATCGAGGAACCCTGCCAGCAGCGATCCGAGCCCAATGACAAGAGCGACGCGAAGAGCACCGCGCCGACCACCGCTCTGCAACCTCGGGTGTGCGCGGGCGCGTCTGAGGAATGGCAAACGCCTCTGGGCAAATCCGACGATCTCGTCGTAGTTCTCCTGAAAAGTGTGGTTGAACAGTTGAGCCGGGAAGGTGATGAACAGCGTGGCACCCGCCGCGACGACCAGCACAGCGATGTCGTGACCAAGCGAGCCGAGAGCGTCTGCAGGGCTGGCCAGCGAGGCCGCGATCGCCGACCTCTGGTCCTCCATGGGGACAAGCGACACGGCATCGAGACCGTTGTTTGTGTCGTCGGCGCGATCGCCGTTGATAAACGTGAGGGTGGTGGCTAACGATGTCGCAGTGACGGTGGTGCTGAAGCGCTGCCACACGATCTGCGATGAACCCTTTCCTTGCGTGTTCGTAGCGTCGAGTAGCTTGCGTCCGTCCGCGAAGGCCTCGACCGTGCTGCTGACACCAAAGATGCCGCCTGGGTCATACACATTCCCGACGGCAAAGCTCAGCTGGTACTGGGTGCCGGGAGTGGTCGACACGGACTGGGCAACCCCGGTGCGAGTGTTGCTGCTGCCAGTCAGGTCAAGCCATTGTCGTCCCGACGCGGCCGGAAAACGAAAGCCGTTCGACGTGAAGTCGCCGCTGACGACGCCGACGTTTCCAGGCGCACGCACAACGCGCCAGCCGCCAATTCCCTGCCCGACTGCGAAGAGCTCGAAGCCGCCCGTCGCTACTATCGGCTCGTCAAAACCGCCGTTGTTGATGAGCTCCGGCGCGGCAAGCGCAGCCGTCGGCGCCAGCGCAACTGCCGCGCACAGCGCACCGAAACCGAACTGGAAGCACAGTGATCGCTGGTGCCGTTTCCAACAACTCACGCTTCGAGTACGAGAGCGAGCCCCTGACCGACCCCGATGCAGATAGCTGCCAAGCCATAGCCGCCTCCGCGCCGCTTCAACTCGTGGGCGAGCGACACCACGATGCGCGCCCCGGAGCACCCGATGGGATGTCCGATGGCGATCGCTCCACCGTTGGGGTTTACCTTCGCGGGATCAAGCTCCGGCCACTCATGCAGGCACGCGAGGGATTGGGCAGCGAATGCCTCGTTGAGCTCCACGACCTCGAGGTCTTTCCATTCGATGCCGGCGCGGCGCAGCGCGACGCGCGCGGCCTCGACGGGTCCGATTCCGTACAAATGCGGTTCCACCGCGCTGACCGCGCGCGCCACGATGCGCGCCAGCGGTTCGCGTCCGGTGCGCGTGACCCCGGCAGCATCGGCGAGCAGCAGTGCCGCGGCCCCGTCGTTCAGCGGTGACGAATTCCCTGCTGTGACCGTGCCGCCGTCGCGGAAGGCCGGTTGCAATCCCGCCAGTGCCTGCATGGATGTGTCCGGACGAATGCTCTCGTCGCGCGACTCGTCCACCCCAGCGACAGCGACCACTTCGGCTGCATACCGGCATTCCTGCCAGGCCGCGGCGGCCTTGTGATGGCTGCCCAGCGCGAAGGCATCCTGGTCTTCTCGACTAATGCCATACATCCCGGCGAGGATTTCGGCGCCTTCGCCCAGAGCGACCGTCCACTCCGGAGGCATGCGCGGATTGACCATCCGCCAGCCGAGCGTTGTCGAGTGCAGCGTCTGGTTGGTCCGGGGATAGCCGCGATCCGGTTTGAGCATCACCCATGGTGCGCGGCTCATCGATTCGACACCACCGGCAATGCATATCGACATGTCGCCGGTCGCGATCGCGCGGCTGGCGCTGATGACGGCTTCCAAGCCAGAGCCGCAGAGGCGGTTCACCGTCGTCCCGGGTACCGACGGCGGCAGCCCCGCGAGCAGCACAGCCATACGCGCCACATTGCGGTTGTCCTCGCCGGCACCGTTGCCGTCGCCAAAGACCACGTCGTCGACGGCGACTGGATCCAGGCCGGGGCTGCGCTGCATCAATTCGGCGAGAACCGTGGCCGCCAGGTCGTCAGGACGCTGGCCTGCGAGCCTTCCACCGTAACGCCCGATGGGCGTGCGTGCGGCATCGAGGATGAAAACGTCGCTGCTCACGTTGCTCCTTTGGTCGCCTCGAGGCGACGCAGTACATCGAGTTCCAATTCGCTTGGTGGCTCAGTGGTGTCGAGACGTTCGGACACCGCGAGGGGCCAACCGGTTCCCGCGCGCGCCCGCTCCACCGTGATACCAGGATGCAGGCTGACGAGCGTCAGTTCGCAGGTCTGAGCGTGCGGTTCGAGCACACCGAGATCGGTGATCACCACGCGTGGTCCTGCGCCGCTGAGCCCCAGCCGGTCGCGATCTCCCCGTCGATGGCCGAACCCCACCGAAGTCACAAAGTCGACTCGGTCAACAAAGGTTCGTGGCGTCTGCCGCACCACGACGACAACCTCCTCGGAGGAGGCGGCTATCTCGGGCGCGCCGCCCGCGCCGGGGAGGCGGACACTGGGGTGGCGATAGTCACTCCCGATCACGGTGGTGTTGATATTGGCGTACCGGTCGATCTGCGCGGCGCTCAGGAATCCGACGTCGATCCGGCCCGGCTGCAGCCAGTAGTTGAAGACTTCCGGCACGCTCACCACAGTGTCAGCATTGTCCGCCAGCACACCGTCACCGATCGAGAGTGGCAGCCGATCAGGCTTGGCGCCCAGCGTGCCGGACTCGTAGATGAGAACAACATCGGGGGCGTGGGTTGCCCTCGCCAGATTGGCGGCCGTGCTCGGCAAACCGATGCCCACGAAACACAGCTGGCCATTGTGGAGCTGCCGCGCCGCCGCCACAGTCATCATCTCGTCAGCGCTGTACGTAGGCGTCACGCTGCGGGCACCGTCTTGAGGACATTGGTAGCCATCCACGCGCGAAACGTGTCGCGGTCTCTGCTGATCACGTCCCACTCCTGGTAGAAAACGTTGTCGCGAACCGTGTATCCCTGAGCGTACGAGGGGTGTGCACCACCCGGGGCGAGAGCAACGTAATTGGTCGCATATGTGGGGATGATGACGTCATGCGGTTTCGGATCGAGGCTGTCGACGATCTCCTCCACCGTCACGAGCGACTGCTTGGCCGCGAGCAGCGCCTCCTTCTGCACGCCGACGATCCCCCACATCTGCACGTTTCCCTTTCGATCCGCACGCTGCGCATGGATGATGGTGGCGTCGGGCACCAAGGCGGGAACGGCTGTCAGCACCTCACCGGTGAACGGACACTCGATCGGCTTGATGGTGTCGGTGTGCGCGGGCAGATCCGTGCCGGCGTAGCCCCGAAGGACGGCAAACGGGAGGCCGCTGGCTCCGGCGAGATACCGGTTGGCCATGCCCGCGTGACTGTGCTCCTCCAGCTCGAGTCGACCAGGCCAACCGTTTTCGATGGCATCGCGAAAACGGTGGAGCGAGCCGACTCCGGGGTTACCTCCCCAGGAGAACACGAGCTTGACTGCGCACCCCATGCCGATGAGCTGGTCGTATATGAGGTCCGGGGTCATGCGAACCAGGACGAGCTCGCGCCGTCCCTGCCGGATGACTTCATGGCCCGCGGCAAACGGGATCAGATGCGTGAAGCCCTCCATCGCTATGGTGTCTCCGTCATGAACGACGGCGGCGACACCTTCAGTCAGGGAGACGATCTCAGCCACGCAGGCGCTCCAAATGTCCGCAGGATGCACCATCGCGACTGTGGCGCACAATATCGCCCCTGCCCGGTGGGCCACGAGCGGGTGGTGTGAGAGTCGATCACTTCGTGCACGAGCACGAAGCTGTCACCGTTTTCTTCGGTACCGGCGAGGCAGGACGGCTGCCCGAGCGGATCGAGCTCCTCGAACCGAGCCGGATCATGCTGGTGCACGGAGGTAGCGGCGCCGCACTGGCAGCGACGTTGCGAGCAACGTTGGCCGATCGGGTCGTGGGTGATTTCGACGGCGTGGTTCAGCACGTGCCGGCGGAGCAGGCAGAACGTGCACTGACACTGGCGATCGAGTCGCATGCCGACACCGTGGTGGCAATCGGCGGCGGCTCCGCGATCGGATACGCGAAACACATCGCCCGCCATACAAGCGCGCGCATCGCCGCCGTGCCGACAACGTACGCGGGCTCCGAGATGACGCCCATCTGGGGGCTCACTCAGGATGGGCGAAAGGCAACGGGCAGAGATCCCGGGGTGGCCCCGCGCCTCGTCGTCTACGACCCCGAGTTGACCCTCACGTTGCCGGTTTCAGCAGGATCGTCGAGTGGTATGAACGCCATCGCCCACGCCGTGGATGCGATGTACGCGCGCAACGCCAGCCCGCTGGTGACGACAATGGCCGTGCAGGCGGTGGATCTGTTGGGCCGCGCCTTGCCGGCGATTGTTGGCGCGCCCAGAGACATGACCGCGCGAACCGAGGCGAGCTACGGAGCTCATCTGGCTGCGATGGCACTCGCTGCAACGGGCATGGCTCTGCATCATCGTGTTTGCCACGTTCTCGGTGGAACCTATGGGCTGCCTCACGCTGAAACGCACGCGGTGGTCCTGCCATACGCGGTCGCATACAACGAGATCGCCGCCGGAGAAGCGAACGCTCGCGTTGCCGCCGCATTGGGCGGGACCCACGCGGCGACCTCGCTGTGGGAGTTGCGGCGACTCCTGGACCTTCCCGCTGGGCTCGCCGAACTCGGCCTGCGCCAAGAAGATCTCGAACCTGCCGCGATCAACATTGCCAGTTCGTCGGGCGACAACCCTGCTCCCGTCACACGCGACGGTGTGCTGCGATTGCTGCACGACGCCTATGAAGGGCGTGCGCCGGCCAGCTAGACCCCGAGAGCCCTGCCTTCCATCTCTCCGAGCGGGTCGCGCGTGATCTCGAGGAGCGCGCCGTCGGGATCGTGGAAATAGAGGGAGTTCTCAACGCGATCGGGGCCGAAGTACTGGATGTTCAGCGCGTCCAACTTGCCTCGGATATCGTCGAAGTGCTCGGTGCGCACCGCGATTGCAACGTGGTGCATCCCACCGACGGACTCGCGTGTGGCCGGCATCGGGTCTTCGGGGAAATCGAAGAAGGCCAGGAGGTTGCCATTGCCGATATCGAAGAAGAAATGAGTGGAGCTTGGCAGGTCCCGGTTCTCAAATAGCTCGACGAGTGGGAACCCGAGCACCTCGGTGTAGAACTTGATCGTGCGCTCGATGTCTGAGCAGATCAGGGCAAGATGGTGCACGCCGATCGCCGTGGACTCAGGGCGGTTGGACTTGGGTTTGAGATAGGCGCGCTCCAGCGCCGCGCGCTTCGCGCCGTAATCAACAGCGGCATCAACCATGGCGGTCCTCCTACGAGCTGGATCTTGAAGGTTACGACGAAAGCGAATTGAAAGAATCGCGGGAGCACAATTGAGCGCTATGTACGGTGACGGATCCGAAGGCCCTCGCGATGGAGGGCAATCGCCCGCATCGGCCTCTGGCCAGCCGCCGGAGCCTCCCGCACCGCCTCTCATGTGGCCACCCCCACAGGGCGGCGGGCCACCCGGACGTATGCGACGTCGCACGGCGGTCGCAGCCATCCTTGGTGTCGTGCTCGTCGTCGCCGCCGTGGGAATTCCCGTTGCGCTCCTGAATCGAGGAAGTCAGGTCAAACCCCACGGTGGAACCTCCCCGACCGGTGGAACTTCTCCGACGCCGGGAGCGGCCTCGAACGCTGTCGCCGTCTACCAGAAGGCGCTCGCCGCGACTCGAGCTGCAGCCGGTTGCCATTACGTTGGCGTCACGACCGGCGGTGGCGCGAGTCAACGGATCGTCGGCGACGCTGGTTCGAGCGGCGGATCGCAGGTGATCACCTTCGATTCGAACTACGGCGCAGAGCAATTCACGCTGTTGTTGGCGAGCGGCACGGTGTACTTTCAGGGAAACACGCCTGCTCTGCAGGATCAGCTAGGCGTGCCGGCCGCGGCGGCGCCCGGCCTTCAGGCGCAATGGATTTCTGTGTCGAGCGGCGACGGGCCGTACAACGTGCTCCAGCCCGGGATCACCGTCGCTGATCAGGCCCGGCAGCTGGCACTCGTGCCAACCGCGGCGACGGCGGTGACGACTTCCGGCGGAACCGCCGCTACCAGGATTATCGGAACGGTGCCGCCTCAAAACGGAGCTCCGGCAGGGACTGGACACCTCGATGTCGCTGCCGGCTCCAATCTGCCCATCGTGTACGTCTCGACTGCTAGTGCAAACGCAGTGACCGTTACAAGCACAACGACGTTCAGTGGATGGGGGACGTCTCCAGCGATTGCAATACCGTCAGGAGCCGTCTCATGGTCGACGCTTGGCGCCTCGCAGCCTCCGGGCGGTTACGGCGGTGGCGGCAACGGGCCGTCTCCTACCTCCACGCCCCTGGCGGTGTGACCGGCGGACACAAATCGGCCCGCCGATTTCAGATCGGCGGGCCGCGGGTGTCTATTGCCGTCTAGCGGCTCTGAGTTCAGGCTGCCCGCGCGCTACCTGCGGGGTGCACGGTCAGACGGGCGCCACGTTCCTTCTTCACCGAGACTCGCCAGCCGACGATCTCGAACATGAAGGCGAGGAGCACTGCCGCGGAGGCCACAGCTAGTCCGATGGCTGCGTAGAAGGCGTACTGCCCAACCTGCCACCACCCGTAAGAATTGAGTAGGAGGCCACGGAGCGTCTCACCGCGGAAGAGCGTCTGGACCTGGGCGGCGAGCTTCGCATTTGTCGGATTGGCCTGCGCTGCTGCGCTCACCTGGGAGTATGTCTGGCCACCGGCGATCTCGTTCAGGTGCACATTGATGAAGTGGTCGGCGTACGTCTCGGCCTGAGCACCCGTGGTCATCTGCTGGCCTGCATACACGGTCATGGCTGCCGCATCTGCTGCCGGCAACGCCTTCAGAGACGCTGAGCCAGCTGCCGGAAATGTGATCTTCTGTGCGGCGAGCTGCGTCTGTACCTGCCCGCTCGCAAACCCACTACCCCAGAAGGCGAAACCGGCGATAAAGCCGAAGATGCCGATCAGTCCTACCTGCAGGACGAAAACCCGCCAACGCAATCCTCTGGTCATGATCTGTCTCCTTTGTTATGGGCCGCTATCTGCCGGCCGCTCATCTGATGTTTGTGATTCACATGTTCGCGTGGATCACATCCCGCGCCCAGAGCCGCAAGACACAAGGTGGTCGGCGGCCCGGTGAGCGATTTCGGGTCGAAGAGCCCTCCGATAAGGGCCATTCGGCCTTCTCCGACAATCACCGCAAGCGCCGGATTTCGTTCTCGGGGTGGCGTCGCCACGGCCCGAGACGGACTCTCACGTCGACCGCGGCGACGCCCTCGGGGCTTGCGATCAAGGGATTCAGGTCCATTTCCGTGAGCTGCGGAACATCTTCTGCCAGGCGGGCCACGCGCAGGAGCGCGTCCTCCAGGGCCGCTACATCACATTTCGGTGCGCCACGGTGACCGAGAAGCAATGGCGCGCCGCGGATGGCGCGCACCATCTCGTGAGCATCGGTGTCCGTGAGTGGGAGGATCCGAAAGACGCGGTCTTCGAACAACTCAACCGCGGTGCCACCGCTGCCGAACATGATCACCGGCCCAAACGACGGGTCAGTTACGACGCCGGCGATGGTCTCAACACCGCGCACGATTGGCTGCACAACACCGCCTTGCATCGTGTCACCCAGCCGCGCCGACATCTGGATGAATGCGTCATGTACCTGCGCGGCATCGTTGAGTCCAAGTTGGACAGCACCGATGTCGGACTTGTGCAAGATGCTGTCACCCAGCGCCTTGAGGACCACGGGGAATCCGAGCCTGCGCGCAGCGGTGGCGGCTTCGAAGGGTGTGGTCACGCGCATCTCATTCACCACCGGGATACCGAACGCGCGAAGCAGGTTCGCGGCCTGGTCGGGTGGCAGCCAACCCCCCTCAGGGCGGTCAGCCATGTATGCGTCGACGATGACGCGCGCAGACGTCACATCGATGCCGTCCAGGTCGGGGATACGCCCCGCGGGCCGCTGCTTCCAGTCCGAGTGGTCGGCGATACGCCCGAGGGCGCGAACTGCTCGCTCGGGAAACGCATAACAGGGAATTGCCCGAGAGCGATGACGGAGCGCTGCGGGCGCGACGTCGCTGCCCAGATGGATGAAGATCACCGGGCGCTCGCCGGCGTCCACCGCGGCCACCGCATTCGCAACGTCGTCGGAAGGCGCTGACGCCACTGGCGCCAGGATCACAACTGCGCCATCAATCGAAGGAAGCATGAGGGCGGCGCGGAGGGCTGCACCGAACATGGCCGGAGTTGCTCCCGCACCCAAATCAACAGGATTGGTGACCCCGGCATTGGGACCAGCCAACTCTCGCAAGATGCGCTGCGTATCCTGATCGAATTCAGGGACCTTGAGCCCGACCGCGACGCAGGCGTCGGCGGCGAGCACGGCTGCGCCACCGGCGTTGCCGACAATGGCGATGCGGCGCCCCGACAGCGCCGGCTGATCGGCCAGAAGCGCACCGCAATCGAGGAGTTCCTCCAGTGTGTCAACACGAATAACTCCTGCCTGCCGAAAGAGTGCATCAACAACGGTGTCGGGGCTCGCCATCGCCGCGGTATGCGACGCAGCGGCGCGCGTGCCGGCCGCGCTCCGTCCCGACTTCACCGCCACGATGGGCGTGATGCGTGACACGACGGGGGCCACTCGCGCGAAGGCCCGGGGGTTGCCGAAGGACTCGAGATACAAGAGTATCGCGCGCGTCTGGCGATCCTGGCTCCAGTAGCGGAGCAGGTCGTTGCTGCTGACGTCGCACTTGTTGCCCATGCTCACAAAGCTCGAGAGTCCAAGCCCGGCGCTCACCGATCGCTCCAGGATCGCGATGCCGAGGGCACCCGATTGGGAGGCGAAGGCGATGCCGCCGGCCATGGGCACCCGCGACGCGAACGTTGCGTCGAGGCGCATGTCCTCCGATGTGTTGATCACGCCGAAGCAGTTGGGGCCGACGACGCGCATGCCACCGCGATGGGCGCGGAGCAGCAGCTCCTTTTGAAGTGCGGCACCCGCGGCGCCTGTTTCGGCGAAGCCCGAGGAGATGACGACGAGCGAGTGCACCCGCTTGCGCGCACAGGCGTCGACGGCGTCAAGGCAGGACTCGGCCGGTATCGCGAGCACCGCCAGGTCGACTGAGCCTTCGACGTCTTCGAGACTTCGGAAGCACGGGACACCTTCGATGTCGACTCCGTTCCGGTTGATCGGATACACCGTCCCGGCAAAGCCGCCTTTCACCAGATTGCGAACCACCGAATGACCGATGTTGAGTGGGTCGCGACCGGCGCCGATAACGGCGACGGAGGTCGGTCGCAAGAGGCGTGAGATGCTCTGCACTCCGGCTGTCCAGGCTCGTCGTTCAACCGCGGCGAGCGACGCGCCGGTCGGCTCGATGTCAAAGGCGAGACCGACCACACCGCCACTCATCGTGTGTTTCTCTTGACGGAATCCGGCGGCCCTGAAGACGTCGAGCATTCGCCGGTTCTCGGTGAGCGTGTCGGCGGAGAAGCGCGTTATTCCGTGCTCCGGCGCATATGAAGCGAGGTACTCGAGCAGCAGGCTGCCCACACCGCGGCCCTGATGCTCGTCGGCAACAGCGAATGCGACCTCTGCTCGATCGCTGGTGGCAAGCCGGTCGTAGCGTCCAACGCCGATCATTTCGTCTTGAAGGAAGGCCACGAAGGCCATGCGGTCGTGGTAGTCGACCGTCGTGAAGTGCTTGACTTCCGCGTCGGTGAGCTCTCGTTTGGCGCCGAAAAAGCGACGGTAAACGCTCTCCGCGGACTGGTGCGAGAAGAAGGCACGATGGGCGGGCGCGTCTTCGGGTCGGATCGGCCGTACGTGCACGGTGCCCCCGTCGGAAAGCACTGCATCGACCGCCCAAGCAGCCGGGTACTCGCGAGGGAGTGCGGTCACGCGGAAGCAAGTCCGGCAGCGAGCTTGCGCAGGAATGAACGCACGCTGGCTTCGGCGACACGATGAAGGAGAATGCGGTCCAGCCGCTGCCCGACCGACCCGAACGGCGGGTCGTAGTGCCCTCGCAGCGTGAGTTGAGTCAGGCCCTCATCCATGGCCGCTA
>DATMRA010000127.1:0-4313 GCA_035566535.1 Candidatus Acidiferrales bacterium
TTGCGCACCATCCGCGCCGACATCCTTGTGCTCGGAGTCTGCAGCCTGCATCCCGACATCGGGATCACGGTGAACGACCTCGAAGAGTCGTACATCAAGCGGGCGATGATCGCGAACGCCGCAGAGGTGGTGGCGGTGTCCTCCACAGACAAGCTCGGCTCGGCGGCGCCGTTCGTCGTCGGCCCGCTCGAGGAGCTGACCCATCTCATCACCGAGCGATCGTCGTCGCAGGCGCAGCTCGACTTGTATCGCTCGCACGGTGTCGAGGTCGTGGTGGCGTAATGCGCGGGACGCGCGCCGCCGTCGCCGTCTTCTTCTTTGGCGACGGGCTGTTGCTCGGCTCCTGGGCGTCGAGGATTCCCGCCGTGCAGGGGCAAACGCACCTCACCAACGCCGGGCTTGGCCTGGCGCTGTTTGGGTCGTCGCTCGGCGCGCTCGTCGCCATGCCCATCGCCGGCCGATTGTGTGAACGGATCGGCAGCCGTCGGGTGACCGTCGCGGCGCTCGTGGTTGCGAGCGCCTCGTTGTTCGGCGCTTCGAACGCCGGCGGGTTACCGGCACTGAGCGTCGCGCTGTTCTGCTTCGGCGCGGGCTTCGGTTCCGTCAACGTCGCCGCGAACGTTCAGGGCATCGCTCTCGAGCGCTTGTATGGCCGCACCATCCTGTCGTCGTTTCACGCCGCGTTCAGCGTCGGCGGGTTGGTGGGCGCTGGCTTGGGCGCGCTCGCGGCGCGACTCAGCCTGACACCGCGTGCGCACCTGGGCGCGCTGGCGCTTCTTCTGTCGATGGCCGGGCTCGTGCTGGCACGGCGCCTGCTCCCGCCGGACGCCGCCGACACAGCTCGGACACGGATTCTGGTGCGACCGCCTCGTGCACTCCTCGTCCTTGGCGCGGCGGCGTTCTGCACACTTCTCGCCGAGGGCGCGGCGGCCGATTGGAGCGCGCCGTATCTCTCGCAAGCAGTGCACGCGCCGGCGGCTGTAGCAGGTCTCGGATACGCGGCGTTCTCGCTGGCGATGGCGACGAGTCGTACGCTCGGAGACCGTCTCCACGCACGCTTCGGATCGGTGATGCTCGCCCGAGCCGGAGGCGTGGTTGCCGCGTCGGGTCTCAGCGCGGCACTCGTCGTCGGCTCCGAACCGGTGGGGCTGGCCGGCTTCGCGGCGATGGGTGCCGGCCTCGGCGTGGTCGTGCCCATCCTGTTCCGCGCCGCCGCGTCGGCACCCGGTGTCTCAGCGAGTCTCGGGGTCGCCGCTGTCTCGACGATCGGTTGGCTGGGGTTCCTCGCCGGACCGCCGGCGATCGGATTCGCGGCGGGTGCGATCGGCCTTCGCGGGGCGCTCGCGATAGCTGTCGTGGCTATCGTCAGCCTCGTCTTCCTCGCCGGCGGCGCCAAGCCACGGGCGGGCGACGTGTCCGTCTCCATGAGCTCATGGCCGCTGGGTCGCCGAAGTGTCGGGCACGATGGAACCGGTCGACCGCTCCGACACGGATCGGCGCCTCTCTCCTGAGATCTCGGTGGCCCAGCGACGCCGATCGCCCAGCGGATTACGCGGTCGCTGCGGTAGCGTCCGGCATCAGCCCCAGCTGCGCCATCATCTCGGCGCTGTCGAAGTAGACGGCGTGGTAGAAGACCTGGCCGTCGCGCACGCGCATGATGTCCGCGTAGTGGAGATCCATGTGCCGGCCAGTGGCCGGAATATCGCCGTTCGGGCTGCGCAGCGTCGCTGTATGCGTGCCTGAGTACGTGCCCTCCGATATAACGGCATCACCCGCCTCCCAGATGCTTGCTGGGTGGATGCTCGAGTCAGGAAACGCTTCGATGAAGGCACCGCCGAGCACCTTGAACTGATCCCTGCCGTGGATGTCACGCATGCCCGCGAAGTGCGTCAGCACGTCATCGCTGAACACCGTGACGGCCTGGTCCATGTCGTGGGCGTCGAGCCCGCGGTAGTGCCGCTCCATCAGCGCTCGACCTTCTCCCATAGCCTGCCTCCTTTGGACGGACGGAGATGACACTCCGACGAGCCGCCTCGAGCGGGAGTCTAGCGGCCGGCCACAGCGCACGAACAGCCGGATAAGGGAACCTAACCGAGGAGGTGGCCAGACTCCTGGATGCCTCCGAGGCGCCAACCCGCCTCACGCGACGAGTGAAAGGAGACAGACGGAGGTCTCGATGGAGTTATGACGGCTCACGAAGAAGTAATAGAGTTCATCCGCCACAATCCTCGCGCTGTGGTGGCCACCCGGCGCCGGGATGGCACCGCTCAACTCTCGCCGGTGTTGGTAGCCGTCGATGCCGAATCGCGCGTCGTAATCAGCACGCGGGAATCAGCCATGAAGACGCTGAATCTGCGGCGCTTTCCGCACGCAAGCCTCCTCATCATCAACGCTGGGTTTTTCGGCGAGTGGCACAGCGTGGACGGCCCAGTGGAGATCATCAGCCTTCCTGACGCGATGGAGCCGCTGGTCGACTACTACCGGCGGGTGTCCGGCGAGCACCCTGATTGGGACGATTACCGCCGGGCGATGGAGCGTGACCGCCGCGTTCTGCTGCGATTGACTGTGGAGCGAAGCGGCCCGACGAGCCAGGGCTGAGGTTCAGCCGGCAAGGCGGCGGAGACGGGGCAGCACGTCCTCTGAATACCGCTTGAGAAACCCGGCCTGATCAGAGCCCGGGGCGTGGAATATCAAGTGTCTGAACCCGAGATCGATATACGGACGGATTCTCTCCACGTGTTCGTCCGCGTCCGCCGAAACGATCCAACGACTCGCCGCCGTCTCAGTCGATAGCGCAGCGGCCAGGCGCTCCATTTCCACGGGATCGTCGACGTCCATCTTCTCCTCGGCTGAAAGTGCCAGCTCAGCCCAGTTTCGCGTGTCGGCCAGCGCGCGCCGGTCGTCTGGATGAAACGACACCTTCATCTCGATTGTTAGGTCGAGCAGATCCGGATCGCGGCCCGCCTGTTGCGCCGCCGCGCGCGCGTTGGGGACCAGCGTCTCCGCATACAGGGCCATGCCCTTGCCGCTCGTGCAGATGAGTCCGTCTCCAATCCTGCCCGCGAGCCGTGCTGCCGACGGTCCCGATGCCGCGACGTACAACGGTATCGGCGTTGCCGGCCGGTCGTAAACGGTCGCGTTGCGCGTCTGATAGAAGACGCCATCAAACGTGACTCGCTCTTCCGACCACAGGCGACGGATCAGTTCGACCGCCTCTTTCAGTCGCGCGTAGCGCTCTTTGCGGTCGGGCCATCGGAGCACGAGTGGTGCTTCGTTCACCGCTTCGCCCGTCCCCACCCCCAACCAGATCCGGCCCGGCGCGAGACAATCCAAAGTGCCCATCGCCTGCGCCACCACTGCCGGGTGATACCGAAACGTCGGCGCCACCACGCTGGTTCCCAGAGCAATCCGTCGCGTGCGCACGCAGGCGGCTGCCAGGACTGCGAACGAGAAGGGCGCATGGCCTCCGCTGTGGCGGAATGGCTGAAAGCGGTCGCTGATGGCAGCTGTGTCGAAGCCGCGCTCTTCGGCCGCGACCGCAAGCTCGACGAGCTCAGCCGGTCCGAACTGTTCAGCCGAGAGCTTGTATCCCAGGCGCAGACCGCGCGATGCCATGAGCAGTCCTCAGTGCGGCGTTGATGCTGAGCTGTCGGCGTGTGCGCTCCCGCCGGACATCGCTTGCTGAGCGATGCTGACAACTTCGGCGGCAACTCTCCGCTCACCAGCCGCGTCCGCCATCACGATGTTGCCCACAACAACGCGAACCCCGAGGGCTTCGATGCGGCTCTGGAGTGCGGCGTCAGCTGTGTCGATGATCAGCGTTGCGGCAACGCGCTCGTAATGCATACCAACACCGATGGAGGTTGGCTCCTCGCCGACATCGATGAGCATGTCCACGGTCGGCCCTTTCAGCGAGCGGCCGCCGACAATCGGGGAGACGGTGAAGACCCGGTCACGTTCGAGGTACGGAGCGAGCAGCGCGAGAATCGGATCGATGCTGATCAACGGGTTGGATGGACCGATTATCACCGCATCGGCGTCCTTCACCGCGCGTAGCGCCTCGCGCGCCGGCGTTGCACCGTCCACGCCGTCGAAACGGATCCGACGTACCGCGGGTGTGCACCTGTTCGCGACGAACCACTGTTGCAGGCTGAATTCGCCCGCGTCCGTCACAATCCTCGTACGCACTCGGTCGTCGCTCATGGGCACAATGGTTGCCGCAATATTGAGGCGGCGTACCAGCTCGGCTACCACGTCGGTGACACGCATCCCACTGTTCACGAGGTGGGTGCGCAGCAGGTGCAGCCCGATGT
>DATMRA010000128.1:0-29662 GCA_035566535.1 Candidatus Acidiferrales bacterium
GCAGACCGGGGACGTGGCGCGCGTGGACTTCGACAGCAAGTTTCTGAACCGCGCCCACTATCAGCTCGGCGCCATCACCACCGAGTTGGTGCAGTCGTGGAAGCGAGGCGATTTCCCCGCTCGCCCCTCGCGATGGCAGTGTCCGCGCTGCGAATATCGCACCGTGTGTGATGAAGGCAAAGACATCACCGACTGAGAACCAAGAATAGGCGGATGAGAGGAGGCACCAAGGCATGGACAACCAAGAGCTTGGGCAGCGGTTTGCGGCGCTCACCACTGCCCATTTGGCGGACGCGTGCATTCGGGCTCGCGTTCCCGTGCGCTGTGCGCCCGCGACATTGCATGCAGTCGTGGCTGGCAGCCGTGTAGCAGGCCGTGCGTTGCCAGCTCGACACGTTGGCAGCGTCGACATATTCCTCGAAGCGCTCGGAGCGGCAGAAGCCGGCGACGTGTTGGTGGTCGACAACGGCGGCCGGCTCGATGAGAGTTGCGTCGGCGATCTCATGGCGCTGGAGGCTCAGGCTGCTGGGCTGGCAGGAATGGTGATCTGGGGGCTGCACCGCGACACAGCCGAGGTGCGTGCGATTGGACTGCCGGTGTTCAGCATTGGAGCGATCGCCACCGGCCCTCAGCGGCTCGATGATCGTCCTCGGGATGCGCTGGAGCGCGCGACCGTGGGAGAGTGGATCGTCGGCCGGGATGATTTGGTCCTCGGCGATGACGATGGCGTGCTCTTCATACCAGTCGCCCGAGCTGGTGAAATTTTCACGCTCGCGGAGACGATTCGCGATACCGAGCGACGCCAGGCTGACCTTATTCGTGCGGGCGTTTCAATGAGGAGTCAGGTGCAGTTCGACACCTATCTTGCCCAGCGCCAACAGACACCTTCGCTGACTTTCCGTGACCATCTGCGAGCCGTCGGCGGGGCTATTGAGGTATAGGGAGCAGCGGAGTCAACGCGGGAAATAGCTGGAAATGAGCGCCGTTCAGGCCCGTTGAGACAAGGAAGCGAGCCGCGCAGCGAAGGAGCGCAGTTAAGTGCGTGACTGAGCGAGCAGCGAAGCTGACACCGTATCAGCGGGAAATTCGCGCCGCCGTCTGACGGCGCTCAGGCCGCCTGAGACAAGGAAGCGAGCAGCGCAGGGAGGGAGCGTACTTGTAGTACGTGACCGACCGAGCAGCGGAGCTGACGAAGTATCAGGCGGAAATGAACGCCGTCAGGGGTGGAGACGGAATTCGCGCCAGAACCCGGGCCCTAATGCCAGCTCATCTCCGTCGACTTCGACGTCTTCAGGTAGCTCGGTGCGCCACGGCAGCATGAGGTCGAACACGATCTCCTGGATGGTCCAGAGAATGTCCATCACCTCGGTGATCTTCACCTGGCGTCGGGCCAGTGCTTCCTCAACCGCCACGACAGCCTCGGCGTTGTCTGTCTTGCGCACAGCGGTGCGAGCGAATGCGAACACCTTGCGTGCGCGCTGGGCGACGTCCGGTGGGACTTCCTTAATGCCCTGCAGGTGCGTCTCTTCGCAGAGTTCGATGGCGCTGTCCACCCGCTCAACCAGACGGCGCAGACGCGTGCTTTCGACGATTTCGCGGCGGTGCCGGCGGCGCGCGGCATGCACTTCTGCCGTGGCGCTTTCGATCAACAAGCCGGGATCCGCTGTCTGGGGGTCAGCCACCGACTGGGGGGTCACTGCCGAGTAGCGTAAGGGCTTCGTCCATTGACATCAACAGCACGTTTCGGCTCAAATTGATGCATGGAACGCATCAATGCCGACCTTTTGAGGACATTTCTCGAGGTCGCCCGAGTGGAGCACCTGGGTCGGGCCGCCGAAGTGCTTCAAGCGGATCAGTCGACCGTGTCTCGCAAGATCACCCGCCTGGAGGAGGAAGTCGGCGTTCCCCTTTTCGAACGGATCGGGCGGAGCGTACGCCTCAGTCAGGCTGGGCGACGCTTCGTTCCCCGGGCAGAGCGGTTGCTGAACGACCTGCGCGACGCGATCGCCGAGGCCGAGGGTGCCGTGTCACCTGAGACGGGGCAGGTGCACGTGGGCTTTCTGCACACCGTGGGTGCTCGGTGGCTTCCGGAGCGGCTGGCTCGGTTTCTGCAGGCATACCCGGGCGTGCGCTTCAGTCTGGAGGAGGGCACCACAGCCGAGGTGGTCAGCGGGGTCGTGGCCGGCGACTACGACGTCGGCATCCTCGGCCCACCCCCCACCAACATGCCCGACCTTGCGATCCACCCGCTCTTTCGCGAGCGCGTCGCCGTGGTGGTGCCGAGCCAGCACCGGCTCGTCGGCCGCAGCTCGTGCACGCTGGAGGACCTGGCTGACGAGCCCCTGATCCTGCCGCGCGCGCGAAGCGGGTTCCGCAAGGTGATCGACGACGCCTTCGCCGCCCAGGGCTTGACGACGCGCGTCGCCTACGAAGGCGACGACTTCTCCATCGTCCAGGGCTTGGTCGAGGCCGGGCTCGGCATCACGCTCCTGCCCATGCCGCTCCCCGCGCCGAGCACCAGGGTGGGCGTCATCCCGCTTCGCGATCCGCCAATCGCCCGCACCATGGTGCTGGTCTGGGACCGCAGGCGCACGCTGCCTCCAGCTGCAGATCTCTTCGCCCGACGCCTCCTCGCCGAGGTGAGCGAGCCGTTCGATCTGCCCGTCGGCGCGTGACGCGTCTCGAAGCCACCGTAGACTGAGTCGGATCCATGCACGTCCTCATCGTCGCATCCGTTCTGCTCGTCGCTGGAGGCGTTGCCGCGCTGGTGTTTTCCGGCGTCGGGCGGCGCACCAGGCCGTCGGGCCCGGCCCGCGGAAGCGCCGCCGGCGTGACCGATGCGCCTGCGCAGGCTGCGGCGATCCTCGCCGAAGCACGATCCGCGGCCCTGCGCGCTCGCGAGGCAGCCCTTGACGAGCTGACCCGGCGGCGCGCCGCGGTCGAGAGCCGCGACGCGGTTCTGGTGGAGCGGGATCAAACAGTTCGGGAGCGTCGGCGCATCTTCGACGACCGGCGTTTCGCATACAAGAAGCGGAAGGAAGAGATTGAGGCCCGGCGCGACGCGGTCGCTGCCGACGAGTCGCGCATCGGCGAAACGGTCACGACAATCGCCGCCCTCGACCTCGACACCGCCCGCGCGACCGTGCTGGAACGCCTCGACGCGGAGTTGACGTCGGAGCACCCAGCGCGCGTCGACGTCGCGATCGCCGACATCGTCGGCGACGTCGATCGATCCGCAGCCACGCGCATCGTCGAGGCCATCGAACGTCAGGACGGCTCCAACATCGACACCGCTCCGCGGGTCATGCCCCTGTCGCTGGAACGCCTCGACGAGCACGCGCGCGAACGCCTGATGAATGCGCTGCGTGTCATCGCCGACGACACTGGCATGGACCTCGGTGTCGACAACGAGAAGGCACAGGCGACGCTGCGTGGCGTGGACCCCGTCGGTCGAGAGATAGCCCGACAGGCCGCGCTCGAAGTCGTCGACCGGCATGTGCAGGCCGCCGATGTTCCGCCGCTGCTCCAGCGCACACGGCGCAATACCTCACGCCGCATTCATGAGCTGGGCGAGCGTGCGCTGTGGCAGATGCAGATGGAAGGCCGTCCCGAGCTTGCCGAGCTGATGGGAACGCTGCACTACCGCTTCTCCTATGGGCAGAACGCGCTGCTGCACTGCCAGGAGACCGGCTATCTCTGCGGCGTCCTCGCCGCGGAACTGGGCATCAGCCAGGTGACTGCGCGTGAGGCGGGCATGCTGCACGACGTGGGCAAGGCGGTCGACCACGACGTCGAGGGTGTGCACGCCATCATCGGCGGCGAGTTGCTGCGTGTGCTCGGAGTCAGCCCCGAGATCGTGCACGCGGTCAAGGCGCATCACTTTGATGAAGAACCGTCCACCGACGTGGCCATGCTGACCATCTGCGCCGACGCGATTTCCGCGTCACGTCCCGGAGCACGGCGCGACACGCTCGCCGCCTATCTTGCCCGGCTGGAGCAACTGCAGACAATCGCCACCCGGCACGAGGGCGTGGATCGTGCATTCCCGTTGCAGGCCGGCAGGGAGGTGCGCATCTTCGTCAAGGCGTCAGAGGTGACGGACGAGGACATGCCGCCGCTCACCGCCGAAATCGCTCGTGAGATCGAATCCGAGATGCAGTATCCAGGTGTTATCAAGGTGATGCTGATCCGCGAGACAACGGCCACGGCGACTGCTCCGGCGCAGATCACGCCGGTGCGCGACAACGGCGACAGCGCATCGTCACCTGCGGAAGTGCACGAGGCAGCGGCGCCGCCGGCCGACTGATACTCAACTCCGCGGGGTGGGCTCAGTCGCGCAGGAATTCGTGCATAACTCGAGCGGTTTCCTCGGGCCGTTCGTGGAAGAAGAGATGGCCGCAATCTTCGAACCAGCGAGTGCGTGCGCCGGGGATGCTCGCCGCGAGCAGCCGCGCGTTCTCGATAGGTGTGACCGCGTCCTCCGTACCGTGCATCACCAGGGTCGATGCGCGCACCTGGGCAAGGCGGGCGGTGATGTCCGGCGCGGCCGAGAGTGCAGCAAGCTGCGCAGAGAACACGCGGGGCCGAACCGGATGTGTTCCTCGCCAGCGGATCTGTTGCTCGATGAACTCGCTGTGCGTGCGCTGGAACTGCGGCGAGTACAACACCGTGCACGCCATCCGGTACGCCTCCTCGGGCGAGCGCGCCCCCTTTCCGAGCAGCGCGGCGGTGGCTCGCGGGTCAGCGCCCACAGGCTTCCGGCCGCCGGGCGACGTGGCGGCGAGCATGAGTCGCGCCACCCGATCCGGGTGCTCGAGCACGAAGTACTGCGCAACGACCCCGCCCATCGACGCGCCCATGACGTGGGCACTGCTCAACTCAGCCCCGTCGAGGACCGCAGCGACGTCGGAGACCATCAGGTCCATCGTCAGCGCGGACTCGCCGGACGCCGACGCCCCCACGCCCCGTGGGTCGTACACGATGGTGCGATAGCGGCTATCGAGTGACGGTCGAATGGGATCGAACACAGAGGCCGCCGCTCCGAGACCCGGGATGAGCAGCAGCGGTTCGGCGTCGACGGGGCCGGAGATGGTCATGGCCAGGCGGACGCCGTCGGCAGCGATCACAGACTGGTGTGTCTCCGGCACGAAGGGCCATCCTAGGCGGATGCCGCGGTTCTTCATCTCTTCGGACGAGATCGACGGGGCAAACGTCGTCCTCGGGCCCGACGCCGCCACCCACCTGGCCGGCGCGCTGCGGGTGCGTGCCGGCGACGAGGTCGTGGTGGTCGAAGACGGTCTCCGCGAGCACGGGATCATCGTCGAGGAGGTTTCACGTCACCGGGTCCGCGGCCGTATCGCATGGACGCGCCGCGCAGGCGGTGAACCGCTGCTCCGGATCCATGTCGTCCAGTCGATTCCAGCCCAGGGCATGGACCTGGCTGTGGAAGCGATGGCGGAGATTGGCGTTGCTGCCATCTGGCCCGTGATCGCCGACCGCGGTGTGGCACGGCCCGACCAGTCCCGCGCCACGGGCCGAGTGGAACGGTGGCACACCATTGCGCGCGAGGCGGCTCAACTTGCGGGTCGAGCGAGCGCGCCCGACATACAGCCCGTGCAACCGCTCTCATCCGCGATCGCCATGCTCCCAGCCGGGTGCCGGATACTCGCCTGCGTGATCGATGCGGCCGCGACGCCGCTCGCCGCGACATCCGTAACCTCGGACGCGCCGCTGGCCGTGGTGATTGGTCCGGAAGGCGGCCTGAGCCCCGCCGACCTCGCGGAACTCGAAGCAGCCGGCGCAGAGGCCGTACACCTAGGACCGCGCGTCATTCGCAGCCGGCTCGCTGGGTTTTTCGCCGCCTCATTGCTGCTTGCTACGGCCGGGGAGTTGCATGCCGCGGCGGCGACGGAGCGACCCGAGTGACCGCCCCGACCCGCGCGCCGCTCCGCGTCGCGGTGACGGCGCTCGGATGCAAGGTGAATTTCGCGGAGATGGCCGAACTTGCCGGCACCCTCGCCGCCGCCGGCTGCGACGTTGTTCCCGACGACGAATCTGCGGACGTGCGCGTGCTCAATTCGTGCACGGTCACGACGCAGGCTGACGCAACCACACGACAGCGGCTGGCGCGCCTACGGCGGCGTGATCCCGACGCCCATATCGTGCTCACCGGCTGCAGCGTTGACGCCAATCCGGGGCTGTATACCCCTGGGCACGGTCCGATTGATGCTGTGTTCGCCAACCCGGACAAGCACGCAATCGCCGCTCATGTGATCAGCCTTGCACCGCCTTCGGTACCTGCAAGACCGTTATTGCAGCTCAGGTCGCGCGCGTTCATCAAGGTGCAGGACGGCTGCAACCACCGCTGCACGTACTGCATCGTGTGGCAGGCGCGTGGCGTGTCGCAAAGCGTCGCGCCGGAGTTGGTGATGAGCCAGGCACGGGACGCACTGGCGGCCGGCCAGCGTGAGCTCATTCTCTGCGGTGTGGACCTCGGATCGTACGGACGGGACATCGGCACGACGCTGGCCGCACTGCTCGAGGGCCTGCTCGACCTCGCCGGCTCGGAGGGGCGCATCCGGCTCAGCAGCATCAATGCCAACGACGTGACCCCGGCGCTGATCGAGCTCAACGCGCATCCGCGGCTCTGCTCCCACTGGCACATGCCGCTCCAAAGCGGAAGCGACGCCGTGCTGCGTGCGATGCACCGGGGCTACCGGCGCGCGCAGTACCTCCGCGTGGTTCGCACGTTGCGCGCTCACGACCCCGATACGCAGTTCACCAGCGACGTGATGGTCGCCTTCCCGGGTGAGAGCGAGGATGACCACGGCGACACGCTGTCGCTGATCGACGAGGTCGGCTTCCTTGCCTGCCACGTCTTCCGCTGGTCACCGCGCCCTGGCACGCCGGCGACAGTGCTGGCGCAGCGTATTGACGATGCCACCGCACGCCGGCGCAGCGCGGAAGTGCGTCGTGCGGCCGCGACCACCGGCGCGATCGCCCGGCGAAATGCCCTCGGTGCCGAGCACGAGGTCGTGTGGGACAGCGTGGACGGCGACGTGGCACACGGCCTCACATCGACGTATCGCGAAGTCGTCGCCGCTGCCTCTCCACGCACGCGGCCGGGTGCGCTCTCGCGCGTACGTGCCCACGCGCTCGACGGCGACCGTCTGCGCGTTAGGCTGCTGCGCCCATGAGCGAGTGTCTGTTCTGCGAGATCATCGCGCACCGCATACCGGCCACCTTCCTCGCCGAGGACGAGCAGGTCGTCGCAATCCGCGACGTCAACCCGCAAGCTCCGACGCACGTGCTGATCCTTCCGCGCGAGCACATCGCGTCAGCGGCCGACCTGACACCGGCGCACGACCCGCTCTGGGGTCACATGCTGCACGTCGCGCAGAAGATCGCCATCGACGAAGGCATCGCCGGCAGCGGCTACCGCCTGGTGACAAACGTCGGCCACGCAGGCGGACAGACGGTTTCCCATCTGCACATCCACCTGCTCGGCGGCCGCCAAATGAGCTGGCCACCGGGCTAAGGGCTGGAGCTCTCTAGTCGCGGAGGACGCACGCGCTCTCCACTCCTGCGAGTGCTCAGGGCAGCCGAAGAGCCAACTCAGTTGCGAAAGGCGTCTCGTAAGGAGTCGAAGAAGCCGCGTTTCACTTCCGCCGGTTTTCCCTCGCGTTCGCCCAGCTGCTCGTAGGCCTCCCGCTGTTGATGGCTCACGTGCTGTGGCACAACCACGCGAATCACATTGATTTGATCACCGCGCCGGCCGCTGCGCACGTGCGGGACGCCGAGTCCGTGCATCTTGATCTGACGGCCCGGTTGCGATCCGGCGGGCACCTCGAGCGGCCGGTCGCCGTCCACGGTGGGCACCGTGATCGTGTCGCCCAGGACCGCTTGCGGAATCGAGACCGGCAGCTCATACAGGATGTCCTGCCCACGCCGCACCAGCTGGGGATGCGGCTGCACGCGAAATCCTATGTACAGGTCGCCCGCTGCGCCGCCGCGGGGCCCGACTTCGCCTTCACCGCTGAGGCGCAGCGTTACCTCTTCATCGACACCGGCGGGGATGGTCACCTCCACCTGGTGCCGGGCCTCGACTCGACCCTGTCCGTGGCAACGGACGCAGGGCTCGTGCACCACGCGGCCCTCGCCCCGACAGGTCGGACACGCGGCCACGCTGGTGACCTGGCCGAAGATCGAGTTCATGTTGCGCCGCACCTGGCCGGCGCCCTGACACGTTGGGCACTGCGTCGCCTGCGTCCCCGGCTTCGCGCCCGACCCGCCGCAGTCGTCGCATTGCGCAGCGCGCGGCACATCGATCGTGCGCTTGGCACCAAACACGGCCTCCGCAAACGAGATCTCGACGTTCATGCGCAGGTCGCTGCCGCGCTGGGGTCCGGTGCGTCCACGGCGGCGTCCACCAGCGCCACCGAAGAACATGTCGAAGAGATCGAACGCCGAATCGAAGGAGAAGGAACCAAAGTCGGGTGGCACACCGTCAGCGGCGTGGCCGAAGGCGTCGTAACGCTGCCGCTTGTCGGGGTCGCTCAGGACGGAGTACGCCTCGCCGATCTCCTTGAAACGCTCCTCGGCCACCTTGTCGCCGTTGTTGCGATCCGGGTGGTATTGCATCGCCAGCTTTCTGTAGGCGCGCTTGAGCTCTTCTGCGCCCGCGTTGCGGCCGACGCCGAGCACCTCGTAGTAATCGCGCTTCGTGGTGGCCATCAGCCGGCGGGAGGCGTGCCTCTGGGATGGGCCACCCGAACCATCGCCGGCCTGATCAGACGATCGTGCAATCGGTAGCCGGGCACCAGCTCCTGGCTGACAATGTCGCGGTCGACGTCTGCCGACTCCTCACCGCCGATGGCGTTGTGGACGGCGGGGTCGAACGGTTCGCCGACCGCCGGAATCCTGGTCACGCCGAGCCGCTCGAGTGCGGTTTCGAATTCGCGCACCACGAGCTCCAGACCGTTGACAAAGAACTCTTCGGCCCCGCCCTCGGGCGCGTGCTCCACAGCTCGTCGCAGATTGTCGAGCACCGGGAGCATCCCTTTCACCGCATCCTCGCTGGCGTAGCGCGAGCTGTCGACCAGTTCCTGGCCCTTGCGCCGCTTGAAATTTTCAAAGTCTGCGGCCAGACGCAGGTAGCGGTCCTCCGCCTCAGCCAGGGCGCGGCGAAGGTCGTCCTCCTCAGCGCTCGGCGGGGGCGTCTCGGTCTCAGCAGCAGGTTGCTCGGGCTCGCGATCTCCCGCCGGGTGCGGCCTTCGGGCTGCCGGGTGTCGCTGGTAGTGAGAGGTCATAGCGGCAGTATTCCCATTGGTCAGCTGAGTACTCGTTCCAAGGCGCGACCGACGCGCTGCGCCACATAGCGCACCCGCGGAGCAACCTGTCCGTAGAGCATACGGGTGGGCCCCAGGACGCCAATTGTGCCGCGACGGTCCCCGCCGGCACGGTATGTGGTCAACACCAGGCTGCATCGGCTCAGCTCGACGAGCCCGTTTTCGCGCCCGATCATGATCTGGATCCCGCGGTCGAGCTGCAATTGCGCGATGAGCGCCGCGAGCATGCGCTCCTCTTCGACGACCTCGATCACCTGGTGCAGCAGCTCGACGTCAACGAACTCGGGCTGGCGCAACAGGTTGCGGACGCCGTCGTGCACGACGAGGGCGTCCTGCTGCGCGTCCACCGAGCTCATGAAGCTGACGATGTCCGCCAGGACGACGGCACGAAGAGCACCGCTTTCGCCCTCCGCCGCGATCTCGGCGATGGCGAGTGCATTCAGCCCTGCCAGCTCAACGTTCAACTCGAACGCAAGCGAGCTCAGAGCGGTCTGCTCAGCGGGAGCGCCGAGGGCAATCGCGTGCTGGCGCACCAGGTTGCCCTCGAGGATCAACACGAGAAGCGCGTGGTCCGCATCGAGAGAGACAAGGTCGAGGTGTTTGACCTTTGAGCCCAAGGCCCGGGGACCGGTCACCAAGCTCACACCGTCCGTGACTACAGCGAGGGCGGTGGCGGCGACCTCGAGGATCTCCTCGAGGCCCGAGGGCAGCGCGGCGAAAAACGGCTCCATCTGGCGTCGCACGGCCTGCGGCACCTCCTCTTCTTCCATGAGGAAGTCGACGTAGTAGCGGTATCCGAGGTCCGACGGAACACGGCCGGCCGATGTATGTGGCTGGATGAGGTACCCGACTTCGCTGAGCATGGCCAGCTCGTTGCGGATGGTCGCGGACGACCACGTCGCCAGGTGCAGCGCGAGGGCCTGGGAGCCGACCGGGACGCCGGTGCGCGTGTAGTCGGCCACCACGGCCTTCAGGATCTGCTGCTTGCGGACGTCGAGAGGAACGGGATGGTCCAATTGAGAATGAGCTGCCCACGCGGCCGGGCCTGGGCGCCTCCGTTTAGCACTCCTGATGGATGAGTGCTAAGAGCGTATCACTGTGCCGAGCGCCGCGACCTGTGCATTCACGCCGCCAGCGCATCGGTGAGCCGGAGCGCGACGGCGTTGAGGACGTCCTCCCCACGACGGCTGACCCGGATTCGGTCGCCGGAGACCAACACCAGCCCGGCGCGCGCCAGCACCTCGGCCTCTCGACGGGCGGCGGGGTGGTTTACGACCACGCCGTCGTTGAGACGCAAGCCCAGCATCAGCCGTTCCTGCTCGTGGGAAGCGCCGTCGACGGCCTCGTGACCCTGAATTGGGATCCGCCCGGCGCCGATTGCCGAGACGTACGCGCTGATGCCCCTGCCATGCCAGTAGCGCACCGCGACGTCCTCCGCGCCGGCGCTCAGCCCCAGCGCGCCGGCAGCGCTCGCGGGCACATGCCCGTGGGCCCCGACGCCGGCGGCGAGGTAGTACCCGTTGCGCCAGTAGACGATGTTGTGCCGGCATTCGGCAGCAGACCGCGCGAAATTGCTCACTTCGTACTGCGCCAAGCCCGCCGACGTGAGCTGGTCGAGCGCGATGCGGTGCTGTCGTAGCGCGTCCTCGCCGGCGACCGGCGTGACATGTCCGAGGCGCACGCTTCGATGCAGCGGCGTGGCCGGCTCAACCGTGAGCTCGTAGCAGGACATGTGCGTCGGACCCGCTGCAATGACGCGCTGCAGCGTTGCCTGCCAGCGGCGGTCGTCAAGACCAGGGACGGCGTAGATGAGGTCGCAGTTCACCGACTCGAAGCCGGCCGCGCGGACGTCGTCGACCGCCTCCAGGGCGCGTCGGGCGTCGTGCACCCGCCCGAGAAACTGCAGCACGTCGGGCTCCAGGCTCTGCACCCCCAGGCTTACGCGGTTGAAGCCGGCCATGCGCCAGCGCGTAGCGCGCGCACGCGACGTGCTGGATGGGTTGGCCTCGAGCGTTATCTCGGACCCGGGTGCCAGCTTGAATGAGTCGCGGATATCCTGCATCACAGCCGCGAGCCGCTCGGGGTCCACCAACGACGGTGTCCCGCCGCCCACGAAGACCGTATCCAGCACGACGCCGGGGCACTGCGCGGCGAGCATCCGAATCTCCCCTCGCAATGCGTCTATATATTCACGCTCGCCGTGCAGCCCCGCCACCGACGTGAAGTCGCAGTACTCGCACTTCCGCTCGCAGAAAGGGATGTGCACGTACAGCGCTCGAATGCCGGCTACGTGTGCCGTCGGAGTACCCGGGACGGTGCCGGTGACGCGCGGAAGCAGCGCGTGCGAAGTCATTTCTTCGTGTCCCTCCGCGGCGGCGGCGGGCGGCGCACGCGAAGCCGGCGGTATAGCGGCGGATAGAAGTACACCGTTGCGATGAACGCGATGATGTCGATGAGCGAGAACGTCGAGTACACCACTGGACTTGACGTTGTGATCGAGGTCGCGTTCGCCGCTGAGCTTGCTGATGGCGACGCCGACGCTGAAGCGGTGGCCGAGGGCGAGGCGCCTGGAGACGGCGATGGACACGGAGTGCCGGGCGCGGCACTTGCCGAAGCCGGCAACGGCGTGGCCACTGCCGAGGCGGTGCCGCACGACGACGGAGCCCCACCAGTCGTCGTGCCCGTGGTGAGCAGGGCTCCGGCACCAACGGCAAGGACCAACCACACGAAGTACGTGACGATGGGGACAAAAATTGTTTCCATGAAGCGCAGCGTTCGCCGTTCACCTGACAGGTACTTGGCCGCGGGAGCGGCGAACAGACTCGCGACGAGCAGAGAGATCGGATTGAGCACCGCCAGCGCCGCGTAGACAGGCCCCTTGCTGATCCCGTTGCTCACCGCGGGTGCGAGCGCCCACTGAATTGCCGTGATGGGGAGTTGGACCACCGCGGTCAGTGCGATGAGGATTGCGATCGAGCGACGCGACCACATCTCATCCGGTGCGGGAGCGGCTGCTGCCACAGCGCCGGCGTTGGACGCCCGCGACGATCCAGAGGGCGCCCGTGGCTGCGTGCTCTGCGCGGTCTGCCTGGTCAGCGCCGCGTCGGCGCGTGCGGCGTCCTGCCCGCCGGTGGGTCGCCGGCGCGGGCGTTTCTTGGGTGGATTAGGCCGGGGCATCGGGTCTCCTACTCCTCGTCCATCTTCAGGACGGCCATGAAGGCCTCCTGGGGAATGTCGATGTTGCCGACGCGCTTCATGCGCTTCTTGCCTTCGCGTTGCTTCTCCAGAAGCTTGCGCTTGCGCGTGATGTCTCCGCCATAGCACTTCGCGAGCACGTCCTTGCGCATCGCGGAGACCGTCTCACGGGCGACGATCTTGCCACCTATGGCCGCCTGGATCGGCACCTCGAAGAGCTGTCGGGGGATGAGCTTACGGAGTCGCTCGGCGAGGCGGCGCCCAGCCGCGCCCGCGCCCTCGCGGTGCACGATCATGCTCAGCGCGTCGACGCGCTGGCCGCCGACGAGAATGTCGAGCTTCACCAGATCGGCAGGGCGAAAGCCACTGATCTCGTAGTCAAGCGAGGCATAACCGCGGCTTTTGGACTTCAACACGTCGTAGAAGTCGTGGACGATCTCGCCGAGGGGCAGGTCGTAGTTGAGGGCGACGCGGTCGCCTGGCTGGTATTCCATGCTCAGAAATTCGCCTCGACGTTGCTGGGCCAGCTCCATGAGCGGACCGACGTACTGATTGGGCGTGAGGATCACTGCGCGTGTGCGCGGCTCCTCGATCACGTCGATGGCCGAAGGATCAGGAAGCATGTCGGGGTTGTCGACGGCGAGCATCTCGCCATTGCGCAGGCGCACCCGGTACTCGACGGTCGGTGCTGTGGTGATCAGGCTCAGGCCGAATTCGCGTTCCAGCCGCTCTTGCACGATCTCCATGTGCAGCAACCCGAGAAAGCCGCAGCGGAAGCCATAACCCAGCGCAGCGGACGACTCGGGCTCGTACACCAGTGACGCATCGTTGAGGTTCAGCCTCTCCAATGCTTCCTTGAGGTTTTGGACGTCACCGGTGTCCAGCGGGAATATGCCGGCAAACACCATCGGGGTCGCGGCGCGGTACCCGGGCAGCGGCGCGACAGCCGGCTTGACCGAGTCGGTGACCGTGTCGCCCACTTTGCTGTCGCCCACATTCTTGATGGACGCGATGAGATACCCGACCTCGCCGCAGCTCAGCACGCCACTCGACGTCATGCCGGGCACGAAGTAGCCCACCTCGTCCACCACGAACTCCTTGCCCGACGACATCATGCGCACGCGTCCACCAGCTCGCAGAGTTCCATCGAAGAGTCGCACGTAGACGATGACGCCGCGGTACGCGTCGTACTTGGCGTCGAAGATGAGCGCCTTCAAGGGCGCATTGGGATCACCTGAGGGCGGGGGGACGCGCGCGACAATCGCCTCGAGCACTTCGGTGATGCCGATCCCCTGTCGCGCGCTGGTGAGGATCGCCCCGTCCGGGTCGAGGCCGATGAGCTCCGCGATCTCGCGTCTGACGAGTTCCGGGTCCGCGGCGGGAAGGTCGATCTTGTTGATCACCGGGATGACTGCGAGGTTGTTTTCCAGCGCCTGGTAGACATTGGCCAGCGTCTGCGCCTCCACGCCCTGCGACGCGTCGACCACGAGCAGGGCCCCTTCGCATGCAGCGAGCGAGCGCGACACCTCATACGCAAAGTCAACGTGGCCCGGCGTATCGATGAGGTTGAGCTCATAGCTCCGACCGTCCTGCGCTGCGTAGTTGAGCCGCACCGCCTGTGCCTTGATCGTGATACCGCGCTCCCGCTCCAGATCCATGCCGTCGAGCACCTGCTCCTGCATGTCTCTGGGCGCAACGGTACCCGTCGCCTCGAGCAGCCTGTCGGCGAGCGTCGACTTGCCGTGGTCGATGTGAGCAATGATCGAAAAATTGCGAATGGTGTCCAGCGGCATGGCTGATGAATCCTAATCGGGGACGGGCGCATGACCGCTTGCCGATGAGGTCAGGGCACCGGGCGTGTCGGTTGCCGCTGCGCGAATGCCTGGTCGGCATCCGCTGCCGCTCCACTCCGGCCGCGGGGACCACCGCGGCCTCGTGACGCCCTTCACGCCCGGTGCCCAGACCCCATCGGCAACGTCGCGGTCTGCTTCGATTGCATCACCCAATGCGTGGACATTCGCAATATCATCCAAACAAATGGCCAATTCGAACGGCCGCACGCACTCCGTCAACGGGAAGGCGACGCGACATATCGGGGGGAAGCGGGCCCTTGTGCTTGCCGGCGGTGGCATCACGGGTCTGACGTATGAGATCGGGGCTCTCCGGGCACTCGACGATCTGCTCGTGGGTGTCTCGGTCAACGACTTCGATATCTATGTCGGCACCAGCGCGGGCTCATTCGTCAGCGCTCTCCTAGCCAATGGAGTTACGCCGACCGAGATGGCGTTGGGCATCGAAGGGTCCAACCGCCGGTTGCGACCGCCCACCAGATGGACCATCTACCGGCCGAATCTCAAGGAGGCGGCGGCGCGGACGCTCAAGATTCCGCAGTTGCTGCGTGAGATCGCGTGGGAGGTGACGCGGCATCCCTCGCGGCTCAACCCCATCGAGCTCATCGGCATGCTCAGCCCGCTGGTCCCGTCAGGGTTCTTCACCTCGAGCGAGCTCATCCACTACCTGGAGAAGGTGTTCAACAGCGAGGGGCTGGTGGATGACTTCCGCCTTCTGGAGAAGGAACTGCACATCGTCACCTGCGCCATCGACTCCGGGGAGCGCGTCATCTTTTCGCGTTTCAAGAACGAGGACATCCCGATCAGCCTGGCCCTGGCGGCAAGCAGCGCCATACCGATGCTGTTCAAGCCGGTGCGGATCAACGGGGTCGACTATGTCGACGGCGGCATCAAGGGCATCTCTGCAATCGACGTCGCGGTGGCACGCGGCGCAACTCTGATCGTGATCATCAATCCGGTCGTGCCTGTCAACACGCGGCACATCAAAGCGCCGGAGGGCATGCGCGGCCAACTCGGCGAGCACCTGTCCGACACCGGCATGCGCGGGGTGTACAACCAGGTGATGCGCGGCATGCTGCACGATGGCATGCTCGACCACATTCGTTTGGTACGCGACCGCCACCCGGATGTCGACATTCTGCTGATCGAGCCCCGCGCTGACGACGAGAAGATGTTCTTCCATGAGCTCATGTCCTTCTCTGCCCGGCTCATGGTGTTGCAGCACGGGTATGAGTCGGTGAGCACGGGTCTCCAGGACACCTGGGGCTACCTGCGCCGCGTACTCCCCAAGCACGGCATCCACATCAGTCGCAGAGTCGTGGACCGCAAGCCGGCAGCGGTGCCGGTGGAGACCATCCAGAGCGGCCCGCTTCTGCTCAGGCTATTGCGCCAGACTGTTTTTGATAGACGACCACGCGTCCAAATACTGGACGACGACCTCGCCTCTTAGCCGGCTGTTAGGAGGAACCGTCCTGAGGGGAGCGGAGAATTTCCCCAACGTCGCTGAGGCTTCGGTGGCCAGTGTGGGAGTTGTGCTTGACCCGATGAGCCAGGACCATGGGTGCGACATGTTCGACGTCGTCGATTCCGACTGCTGAGCGATCTTCGAGAGCCGCGAGCGCCTGCGCGCTCTTGCGCATCACGATATCCGCGCGGTGACCGTCGACATCGAGCTCGATGCTGAGTCCGGCGATGGCCACCAGGATGTCACGGTCCACGACGACATCTGAGAGCGTCGTGATAGCTCGGGAGATGCTCTCCGCCTCGTCACGTTCGCTGGCCTCCCAGCGCAGGAGGAAAGCTTCGGGATCCTCCTCGTACTCCTCGCGCCGTTCCACGATCTCGACGCGCTGACGCACGTCGTGGATGCCCTCAACGTCCACGCACAGGCCGAACCGGTCGAGCAGCTGTGGGCGCAGGTCTCCTTCCTCCGGATTCATCGTGCCCACCAGGATGAAGCGCGCCGGGTGTGAAACGGAGACGCCTTCGCGCTCCACGGTGTTCTGGCCCATTGCCGCTGCATCCAGCAGCACGTCGACGATGTGGTCATCCAGGAGATTCACCTCGTCGACGTAGAGGATGTTGCGGTTCGCTTCGGCGAGGACGCCGGGTTCGAACTCCTTTTCTCCACGTTTGATCGCAGCTTCGATGTCGATTGCACCGACCACGCGGTCCTCAGACGCATTGATGGGCAACTCGACAACGCGCATCCGACGCCGCCCGCGCGGAAGCTCCTCGCCGGATTCGACACGCGCGGTGCAGTCAGGACACTGCAGCTCGGGATCATCGGGCGGGCATCCGTAGTGGCAGTCGACCACGACGTCGAGCTCGGGAAGCAGCCGCGCGAGGGCGCGAACCGCCGTCGATTTGGCAGTCCCTTTCTCACCACGGATGAGCACACCGCCAATGGACGGGTTGATGGCGTTGAGCACAAGCGCCTGTTTCATAGGCTCCTGGCCGACGATTGCCGTGAACGGAAAAACGCTGCGTGCCGCTGGCATCAGGCCCATTCTCTCAGGCTGCGCGCGAATGCGGCCCCATCAACGTCCGCGCAGGGTCTTCTCGACCCCTTCGACGATGGCGCCCTGCGACAGATCGTACAACCCGAGATACTCGCCGCCCGATCTCTCCGCCAGGTCGAGGCATGCGTTGAAGCCGTACCCACCGAAGAGGGGGGTTCGATTCTGAATGCCGACTCGGGGCAGTGACGGACGCGTCGTGTGGTCGCGAGCGGAATCGATCACAAGCATGTGAATGTTCTCGCCGCCCACCTGCTCGGCAATGTGCTGCGCCTCGGTGAGCGGCTCCTCACCAAACAAGGAGATGTTGCCGCGGCCGTCGCTGATGAGGACCAGCAGTGGATACACGGAGGGATCGCGCAACCGTTCGTTGCGGATGAGCTTGAGGCCGGCAACCAAACCGTGGGTCAGCGGCGTTGTACCACCCACCGCAAGCCGCTGAAGACGGTGCTCGGCCAGGTCGACGCTCGACGTCGGCTGCAGGACGACGCGAGCTGTGCGGCCGGAGAAGACGACCAGTGAGACCTTGTCCCGCCGCACATAGGCATCGCGCAACAGGGACAGCACCGCTCCTTTGGTCGCCTGCATGCGTTGCTCAGCGTCCATGGAGGCGCTGGCGTCGACCACGAACACGATCAGCGTGCCGGTCCGGCGCCGCCGCACCTTCTGGCGCAGGTCCTGGCGCTCGAGGTGGAGCGCAGGCCTGGATGCATCGGCCACCGCCTCGGCTCGGCGCTTGAGCTGGTGCGGCGCGGCGGCGCGCATGGTGGCGTCGAACGCGATGTCTGTGGTGTGCTCAGTTTGTGTGGCGCGTACATATCGCCCTCGCTTGTCGGCGCTGCGCGATGAGCTACGCTTGCCACTGGTGGCCCGGGACCGGCGGTCGCGCGGCAGCGCAATCTTCTTGACGGGAAACAGGGCGCCCTCGTACAGCTGCTCCGCCGACTGTCGGGTGGCCGGCTGAGCCGCGCGCTCGTCGCCGCGCACCTGACCCGAATCCTCGCCCTGCTCGCTCGGTGTGGCATCGGAGGCTCCGCTCTCCGCCGTCTCGGGCGTGAGTGACTCCGCGGCGGCGCTCTCGGCTTCGCGCGCCATTTCCTCGTAGCGATCCTTTTTCTGCTCCGCGGCCTGCGGTGACGATGTGGGCGAGCCGCTGTCACTGCGGGTCCGGCGCCGGTGCGCCAGCGCCAGTTCGGCCGCTGCAACGACGTCTGCATTGGTCACGGCAAGCGCGGCCGGCGAATCCAGGCGCTCCGCGTCGCCACCCGCGTTAACGAGCGTGGCGGCGCGCCATGCACACAGCGTGCGCGCGGTGTTGCTCACCACGATGTCGGCCCGGTGGCCGAGCGCCCCAGCATCGATGCACACCAGCGCGATGAACCACCGCATCTCGGATGGAATCTCCACCAGAGGCAACAGCTCCTGCGCCTTGACGATTGCATCGTGCAACTGCCGTTCAGTGGCCTCGTATCCCGCTTGCAATGCGATCGCGTCCTGGTGGCGCAGCGCGTCGCGCTCCATGACGCGCACACGCGCTGCGACCTCCGCCAGGCCACCGATGTCCACACAGAGCCCGAAGCGATCGAGCAGCTGCGGTCGTAGCTCGCCTTCATCCGGGTTCATGGTGCCGACCAGGATGAACTGCGCCGGATGGCTGAACGAAATGCCTTCGCGCTCCACGATGTTCCGCCCCATCGCCGCCGCATCGAGGAGAACGTCGACAAGGTGGTCATCGAGCAGATTCACTTCGTCCACATACAGGATGCCGCGGTTTGCGTCGGCCACCACGCCGGGTTCGAAGACCTTTTCGCCTCGTTTGATAGCCGCCTCGGTGTCGATGGTTCCGATCACGCGGTCCTCGGACGCGTTGATGGGTAGCTCCACAACGCGCACGCGCCGCCGCACGCTCCGGGGGGATTCCCCGTGCGAGAAGCGGTCGATGCAGTCGTCGCACCAGCGCTGCGGATCATCAGGGTTGCAGCCGTAGCGGCAACCGTCGATGACGTCCAGGTGGGGCAGGAGGCTTGGCAAGGCTCGCACCGCGGTGGACTTGGCGGTGCCGCGCTCGCCCCGGATGAGAACGCCGCCGATCGCAGGGTTGATTGCGTTGAGGACGAGCGCCGTCTTCATCGCCTCCTGTCCCACCAGCGCCGTAAAGGGCAGCATTGCGCGTCCTCGAGCCATCGATCTCATTCTCCCAGCGGGGCGACGATGCGAAACCGAGCGCGATTCAGCACGATCCCGAATGCCGGTAATCGAAGAGGGAGCTGCCCGTGTCCAGCTCCAACCCGGCGGTGGTCGTGCTCACGATCCAATCGCCCGTACGCCCGACGACGGTCCCTGGCGGCTGCGCCGGGGCGGCGGACCGAGTCCGCTGCACCCATGTCGTACCCAGGTAGTCGATGGCGGCCGGCGCCTCATCGGGATATTGAGCGGAGAACACGCAGAAACCTGGCGCATTCGCCTCGAACGTCATCCCCGACGGATCAGGGTGGGCGGCACGCCAGGGCGCCTCGGAGCTTCCGGAGGAACCGCCGCATCCGACCAGCGCGGCCGCAATCAGGACAGCGCTTGCCCCCAGGCGGCGCACGCTTCAGAAGTCGCCGGCGAGCGCCCAGCGCTGGTCGGCGCTCAGCTGCACACGCGACGAGACACTCACGTGATCCACGCCGACAACCACGTCCGCACCCTCCTGCCACGCGCGGCGCTGAACGTCGCTGACGGGAAACGAGACCACGAACGCCGCCGGTGGCTCGAGATCCTCGTCAGCCGCGGCAGCGAGGGCTTCCACTCGCTCGCCTCCAACCTCCAGGTACAGGTTGCGCTCGACCCCGCGGTGGTGGCCGGCCATGCGCGCGAGCTCGGAGGCATCGGCCGCTTCGAGATACAACGTCGCCAAGACAGCGCCTGGCTCAGGAGCGAGTTGGTTGAAAGCCTCGACGGCGCGGACCACCGCGTCTTCGACATTGAGAGGCCGCGAGGCGCGTATCGACTCCTCGACGGCGGCCACCAGGGTCTCGCGGTTCTCGAACACGAGCGTCAGTGCGGCACTCAGCTCGACGCGACGCAGTTCCTTGAGCTCGACGAGCCGGCCGCGCGCTTCCGCACGGTCCTCGTCATACGCGGCGGATCGGATGTCGGCTGGTCTGAGGAGATTCACCTCGCCGTCTCCAGCGATTTGAGCGCTCGTTTGAGCTGCGTCACATGCGCCTGCTCGGCGGCGGCCACTGACTCGAGCCAGTCGGCGATGTCGGCCAGCTTGTCCTGGCGGGCGGCTGTCGCGTAGCCGAGGTACGCCTCGGCATTGCCCTCCGCCTCAGCGATGGCGCTCTGCAGGTTACCGCGGGTGTCGCCCGCGCCTCCGAGCGGATCCTCCGCCTCCTCGAGGAACTCGAGGTGCCCGAAACCGTGCCCCGCCTCGCCCTCCGCAAGGGAGCGGAACAGGGTTGCAACGTCGGCGCGCCCCTCCACGTCTGCGCGGCGGGCGAAATACAGGCAGCGGAGCGCCGATTGCGCTTCCCGGGCGAACGCCTCGCGAATGTTCGCCGCCGTACTCGTACCTTCCAGGCTCACGCCGCCAACTGTGGCACGGAACGCCTCGATCGGGTGAGGCGGCGGCAAATTCCGACCTTCTCGATATGATTTCGATTGTCATGAAGGCGATCCCCTTCGACCGCAGTGTCTTGAAGGTCAACCAGGTGATCCTCATGACGGGGATCGTCGCCGGGTACTTCGCCGGACTGGCGTGGCACGCCGCCGTCATCGTCCTGCCCGCCCTCGCGCTGATGATGCTGGCGGGCGTCGTGTCGCCCCGCGCCAACCTCGCGCGTGTTCTCTATCTCGGCGTCCTGAAGCCGCGGGGCCTGGTGCGTCCACGGGTGGTCACCGAGGACCCGGCACCGCATCGGTTCGCGCAGCTCGTCGGCGGTGTCTTCCTCGTTGGGGCGTCCATCGCTGCGCTGCTCGGTGCACTCGGCGTCGCATGGATATTGGGCTGGCTGGTTGCAGGCCTTGCGTTCCTGAACTTCGCCTTCGACATCTGTGTCGGCTGCATCATGTATGCGCAACTGGTACGCACGGGTCTGCTTCCGTTGCCACGCTCCGCCACGCGGACATGAGCCTGACGCTGCTCGCGCCGATCATCGCGGCCGGTCTGCTCGGCACAGCCGCGCTCGCGCTTCAAATGCAGCGTGGCAGGCAAGCCCGGCTGATCGGCCGCGTGATCGATCAAGGGATGCCCGCTGCGGGTGGCGCCATGCAGCCGGCCGTCCTGTACTTCACTGGCGCCGCGTGCACCATCTGCCATACGGCCCAGACCCCCGCTCTGGCGCGACTGGCCGATGATCTCGGCGGCAGCGCCGTCATTCGCGAGGTCGACGTGGCCGACAAACCCGACCTGGCGCGGCGCTACCGCGTGATGTCGCTCCCAACCACGGTGGTGCTCGCGGCCGACGGCACGGTGGCCGCGGTCAACGTGGGCTTCGCCAGCGCCGACCGCATCCGGGACCAGCTGACCGCCGCCGGCCTCCGCGCCGCCGCATAGCGCGGGCGGCGCAACCCGCACAATGCTGGGGTGACGATCGCGCAGCGTCGACCTGACGTGGCCCAGTTCTCGGCGTCCGATCCGTACGTGCTCGACGAATTGCTCTCCGACGACGAGCGTCTTGTGCGCGACACCGTTCGGGCGTTCGTCCGCGAGCGAGTGCTGCCGGTCATCGGTGATCACTTCGAGGCTGGAACCTTTCCGCGCGAACTCTTGGGCGACCTCGCCAAGCTCGGGCTGCTCGGTATGCATCTGCATGGCTATGGCTGCGCCGGAACCTCCGCGACCGCGTATGGGGTTGCGTGCGAAGAACTGGAGGCGGGTGACAGCGCCGTGCGCTCCTACATCTCTGTGCAGGGCTCGCTGTCGATGTACCCGATCTGGGCGTTTGGCAGCGAGGAGCAGAAACAGCGCTGGCTGCCGGAGATGGCTGCGGGTCGTGCCATCGGTTGCTTCGGCCTCACCGAACCCGACGCCGGCTCTGATCCGGCCACGATGCGCACGCGGGCCCGGCGCGACGGAAGCGACTGGGTGATCGACGGCACCAAGATGTGGATCACCAACGGATCGATTGCCGACCTGGCGATCGTGTGGGCGCGAGTGGACGACACCGTGCGCGGGTTCATCGTGGAGCGGGGCACACGTGGGTTCAGCGCGCGCGACGTCACCCGCAAGCTTTCCCTGCGGGCGTCGGTGACGTCGGAGCTGTCGTTCGAATCTGTTCGGGTGCCGGGTGATGCGGTTCTGCCTGGCGTCACCGGCCTGCGCGGACCCCTCTCGTGTCTCAACGAGGCTCGCTTCGGGATTGCGTGGGGAACGATGGGCGCCGCCCGGGCGTGCTTCGAGGCGGCACTGGAGTACAGCAAGCAGCGCCACGCATTCGGCCGGCCGATTGCGGGTTTTCAGCTCACGCAGCAGAAGCTGGTCGACATGACCACATCGATCCTGCAGGGCAAGCTCGTGGCACACCGCTTGGGGGCGCTCAAGGATGGCGGACAACTGGTGCCCGAGCAGGTGTCGATCGCGAAGCGCGCCAACGTGCGGATCGCCATCGATATCGCGCGCACCGCGCGCACGATCCTGGGGGCCAACGGCATCACGCTGGAGTACCCGGTGGTGCGCCACATGAACAATCTCGAGTCGGTGCTCACCTACGAGGGAACCGAAGAGGTCCACACGCTGATAGTCGGCAAGGCGATCACCGGCGAGAACGCGTTCGCCTAGGCCCGCTCGATCAGGCGACCTGATCGACCTCCCAGCCCTCGACATCGCGAAACGAGTGATGCGCTCTGCGCGTGACGATGATGTGGTCGAGGACCGGCACGCCGAGCAGATCACCGGCGCCGCGCAGCGCCGCCGTGACCACACGATCCGCCCGGCTCGGTGAAGGATCGCCGCTCGGATGGTTGTGGCCGACGATGACTGCAACTGCATCGCGCCGCAGGGCGGGGCCGAACACGTCTCGCGGGGCGAGTCGCGACGCATTGACGGTGCCGACCGCGACCGTCTCTCGCGCAATGGGCCGGTGTCGCGCGTCCAGCATCAGGACGACGATCTCTTCGCGCCTGGCCACGCGAAGATCCGCGAAGAGCAGCACCGCGTCGCGCGGTGAGGCGATGGCCGGACGGTCGTCCGGATACCAGCGCTCCGCGAGCTCCCAGAGCGCGGCCAGGCGCACTGCTCGGTGCGCGTTGACTCCGTGATCGCGAGTGAGCCCCGCCGCCCCCAGTGCGCGACGTTCCCAGATTGGAATGCAAGCCAGCCGGGTGCCCATGGCGCGAAGCTCCGGCGCCGGGTCGGCCCCGCCCAGCACCCGTGCGATCAGCTCTGCTTCGCCGAGCTCGCTCCACTCAGGCGAAGCAGGCGCGTCCACGCGTCGATGGTACTACAAATCTGTGTAGGTCGCGGCCTGCGCTATCCCGCCGCACGGCGTGCCCGGCCCCGGACCAGCGCCTCCAAGAAGAACGTCGTGATGCGCTCGACGTAGGCGCGGCGGTCGGCGAAGTACGCACCCACGTGGCCCACCCCGGGCAGGCGCCAGAGCTCTTTCGGCTGCTTGGCGGCCTCGTAGAGCATCAGGGCGTGATGCAACGGGACGGTGGAGTCGTCGTCGCCGTGGATGATGAGCAGGGGCCGCGGTGCGATCGCACCCACGACGAGCACGGGCATGAAGTCCGTCAATCGCGTGCCGGTCCGGCGCGCGAAAAGGGCGATCACGGGCGTGAGCAACATCGCCGCCGGCACTCGCAGAGCCATCTGCACCCGCTCTCCGATCAGGCGGCGCGGATCCGCGAACGCACTGTCGGTGCAGACGGCATGTATGCGGGGGTCTTCGGCAGCCACGCTGATCGACACCGCCCCGCCCATTGAATATCCCAACAGACCGATGGGGACATCACCGAGCCGCGCCGCGAGGGCGTCGATCACGGCGCGCAGGTCTTCGCGCTCGTAGACGCCCAGGGTGTGGGCCGCGGAGTCGCTGCCGGGTGTCCCACGCCAGCCATACGCGACCACGTGGAAGCCCGCCCGTTGCAGAGCTGTCGAGACGCCCAGGACGTCACCGGCCCGGCCGCGGTAGCCGCCGCTGACGACGATCGCCGCGGGCAAGGTGCCGGGCAGGTACCAGGCCGCGAGCCGAACCCCATCGGCGGTCCGTACGTTGAGGGTCTCGTGGGGTGCGTTGTAGTCGTCCGGCGTGGTCATCCGCGGATCGATGTAGCGGTGCCCGAAGGCGCGCCGGTAGACGAACGCACAACCGGCTGCCCATGCGAGAGCCAGGGCGGAGGCGGACCCTCCGGCGATCCTCCCCGCTCGCCTCATCGGGTCAGCTTCATCCCGATGATGAACAGGACCAGGAGGATGGCGGCAACGACGCCGATGGCGGCCCATCCGTCAGCGGTCAGCAGGATGGCGACCAGGCGGCTGGGCTCCTGGGCGGCGGTTTCAGGCAGCGGGGGGCGGTCGGCGGGGTCGACGACATCAGCAGGGGCGCGCACGGCGAGCACCTCTACCCGACCCTCGGCATCCTCCGGGATGTCAGCGGGGTCGACCAGGACAGGGGTACGCGTCGCGCTGCGACGCCGGCGGGGCAGGCGAACCTCAGACACGAGGTCAGTGTAGTAGCCCTCTCAGTATTGGCTGATACGGGCCACGGGGCTCGGCATGGTCTGTTCCCAGACGGCGTTGAGCCGGCGCTGAACCAGCGCCTGGAGCGCCAGCCCGCCGACCACGGGGATGATCAGCAGCCACGCCGCCTCCGTGGGGCGAACCTGCACGTCCGTCGTGAGGCCGGAGCGGTCCTCGGCGGTCCTGAGACGCTCGAGCGTCATCACCACTGCGGCTGCGCTGAACGCCAGCGCCAGCTCCAAGTACGGCACGATCAGCAGCCCGGCGAGCAGGAAATAGCCCTGGGTGACGGTGAAGTGCGGGTCGAACGGCACACCCACGTGGAGCTGGTCCAACACGATCCGCGCGGCGCCGGCCAGGCTGATCAAGAGCCCGAGCAGCCACGGGATGGCGACAGCAATCGCCGAGCGTCCCGGCCGGACGTGCATCCGGGTGTCGAAGTCGCCCATCTCGGTGTTGATCCGTTTGTGCCAGATCAGCGCGTACGCGCCTAGGGTCACCACAGAAAGCAGGACGACAGCCCCGGGTGAGCGGCGCTTGCCGATTGGGCCCAGAGAGACCGATGGGGTCGGGACCGGCGCGGGTGGGGTCGACGTGAGCGCCGCCCGCTGCCTGCCCTCAACGTAGCGAGCGGCGGGATCGTCGCGCGGCGGATGAAAGGACCAGTTCGGTGGCGAGGGCTGGGTTGCGGTCGATGAACCGTGCGCCGCCGGCACGGCGAAGTCGTCCTCGGACTCGGCTGCGGGTGCGGGTGCGGGTGCGGGTTGCTCCTCAGTGTCTTGCGGCGCACTGACTGCAGGTTCGATTGCCTCTGTCGACGTGGTGGTGGCCTTGGCCATCGCTGCTCCTTTGCGCTCGCCCGTGTGGGCTTCGGCATGTGTGAGATGTGTGCTACGACGCCGCTCCGGGTACTGGATTCGAACCAGTGACCTTGCGGTTAACAGCCGCCTGCTCTACCGCTGAGCTAACCCGGATCGCCGCTCAAAGTCTATCCGGAGATCAGCGATATGACCGTTTGCTGTTGGCCAACTACTCATTGCACTGGTCCGACCCCGACGCCGTCACTCGAGTGGACTCTGTTCGCAGCGACGCCGGGCAGCCAGTCGGCCCCCGACATATGGCGATATAGGAATATGATAGGGCGATGGCTCGCGCCTCGACAACATCGGATGTCTTTAATGCAGTTGCCGAGCCACACCGCCGCGAGATCTTGGACGCGCTGATCGCCGGCGAGAAAGCAGTAGGGGCGATCGTCCACGACCTCGCGCTGTCCCAGCCTCAGGTGTCAAAACACCTGCGGGTGCTGGGTGAGGTGGGACTGGTCAGGTGCCGGATTGACGGCCGTCGGCGGCTCTACCGCCTGGAACCCACCCGCCTTCGGCCGTTTCACGAGTGGTTGAGCAAGTACGAGCGCGCGTGGAAGGACCGACTGGATCGGATGGATGACTACGTCAGAGAGCTCAAGCAACAAGGAGGACGGCTGTGACACCCAGCGGACATGGACCGACAGTCATCGAACTCCCGAATGATCGCGACGTTGTCATCAGTCGCGAGTTCGAAGCCCCGATCGCGCTCGTCTTCGACGTCTTGACGAATCCGGAGCACGTGAGCAAATGGTTCGCTGGACCCGGGGAGGAGATGAAGGAGTGCTCAATCGACCTCCGCGTCGGAGGGAGCTACCACTTCGTGTTCCTGACGTCCGACAGACGCGAGATGTCGTTCCGTGGCACGTACTTGGAGGTCGACCCGCCGACGCGGACCGTCGAGACGTGGCTCTTCGAAGGGCGCCCACATGGGGACGCGATCGAGTCTCAGGATCTTCATGAAAGTCAAGGAGTGACGACCTTGACGGTCAAACTGGTGTTCAGCGAGGCGGCCGGCCGACCGACACGATTCGAGGGCATGCAAGAGAGCTTCGCGCGAATCGACGATGTCGTGAGATCGCTGTTGCAGCAAGGGGGAGTGTCGCTGGGTAGATGAAGTTGGCCCACGCGAGCGTACTCTCCAACCGGAGAGCATCACGCGATCAGTCGAGGTAGTCCTTGAGCTTCTTGCTGCGTGATGGGTGGCGCAACTTGCGCAGGGCTTTCGCCTCGATCTGGCGAATGCGCTCGCGAGTGACTCCGAACCGCTTGCCCACTTCTTCGAGTGTGCGCTGATGGCCGTCGATGAGCCCAAAACGCAATTGCAGCACACGGCGTTCGCGTGGAGTGAGTGTGTCGAGGATGTCCTCGACCTCGGTGCGCAGCATGGTGAGCGACGCGGCCTCTGACGGCGCCGTCGCCTCCTTGTCCTCGACGAAGTCGCCGAGGTGCGAGTCCTCTTCCTCGCCGATGGGCGTCTCCAGCGACACCGGGTCCTGGGAAACCTTGGTGATCTCGCGAACCTTCTCCGGCGTGATCCCCATCTCTTCAGCGATCTCTTCGTCGGTGGGCTCGCGACCCAGCTCCTGAAGCAAGCGGCGCGACACGCGGACGAGCTTGTTGATCGTCTCGACCATGTGCACCGGGATGCGGATCGTCCGCGCCTGGTCGGCAATGGCACGCGTGATCGCCTGGCGAATCCACCACGTGGCGTAGGTCGAGAACTTGTAGCCCTTGTGGTAGTCGAACTTCTCGACGGCACGGATCAGCCCCATGTTTCCTTCCTGGATCAGGTCGAGGAAGGACATGCCGCGGCCGATGTATTTCTTCGCGATGCTCACCACGAGGCGCAGGTTGGCTTCGGTGAGCTGGTTCTTGGCCTCGTCGTCGCCCTGCTCGATGAGCTTGGCGTAGTGGACTTCCTGCTCAGCCTTGAGCAGCGCCACACGGCCGATCTCCTTGAGGTACATCCGGACCGGGTCGTCCAGGGAGACCGAGTCGATCGCCTCGGCCTTGGCGATGAGTTCCTCGTCGATCTCGTCGACGGTCTCGAAGTCCTTGTCGCCGTCGGTGACCTCGATCCCCATCTCCCGGAAGACCTGGAAGATGCGTTCCAGGTGGTCGGGCTCGGCATCGATCTCGGGAAAGCCAGCGAGGATGTCGTCGGGCGTGAGGTAGCCGTGATCCTTGCCCCGGATGATCAGAGCCTCGGCGGCTGTGACCAGCTGGTCAGCCCCGCCGGCGGGCGGGATCAGTGTTGCGGAACGAGTCCGGACAGTGGCGGCGGTCGTACTCACCTCAATACCTGGTGCGACTGATACGAGCGGGGGGCGTGCTCCGGCGCTGAATCTGCGCCTCGCGTGATATTTAACGAACTCCGGCGCAATTCGTGTCGTCTCAGGAAGAAGTTGTCACAGCGATCGGTAGGATCAGAAACCTCGCAGCCGGCCGCGCAAGAGGATGGCCGCCCCCAGCGTTTCTCAAACATGACCTCGTCCGCGCGCGCCGCCCGTGTGCTGGCCGGCGCCGCACTGGTGGCCGCTGCGCTTGGCGTGTTCTCGCATTCCCCGGCGCTGGCCCAGGCTCCTGCCTGCCCAACGCTGAACGGCACGGCCCTGACCCCGACGGCCGGGAGTCCGACCACGCCGCCGGGCGGGCACGCCTTCATTGTGTGCACCGGCAAGGTGCGGACGTTTGACGGAACGCCGCTGCACGTTGACGTCACGCTCCCCACGGTCCCCTACGTCCCGGCAGGATCGCGTTCGGCGACGACCCCGCCGCTGGTCATGTTTCTGAGCGGCTGGAGCAACGACGTCTGCCAGTTCGAATCGGCGTCGCTCGAAGGTTCGGCCGTCGCGGGCTGCAGCGACTTCATCGGCGCCGCCGGCTATGACTGGAACAACGCATGGTTTGCGTCCCATGGTGTGGTGTCCCTCAACTACACGCCGCGGGGCTGGTACGACTCCTGCGGCAAGCAGGCGCAGTCCAACTACTCATATGCGACCGACTCGACGTGCAATGACACGCCCGGAGAGCAGAGCTGGGTCCATCTGTACGACCGTCGCTTCGAGATTCGCGACGCCCAGTTCCTGGCCGGTCTGCTGGTCGACGCCAAACTGGTGAAGGCGAGCCAGATCGTCACCACCGGCGACTCCGGCGGCGGCGGGCCCAGTTGGGACCTGGCGCTCTCGCAGGACCAGGTGGTCACCCTCGATTCAACCCCTAGCGACGTCGACACGACTCCGTGGATCTCACCGAAAGGAACGGCGCTGCACCTGGCAGCCGCACTGCCGATGTACACGTGGACCGACCTGCTCGATGCGCTCGTGTCTGATGGCCGGGCCTCCGATCACCTCCACGGTGCACCGGCAGACGGCAACCGCCAGTCGCCGCTCGGCGTGGACAAGCAGACATACGTCTCGGGCTTCTACGCACTCGGGCAGGCCGACGCCCAGTACGCGCCCTCGCCGCCCGCATCGAACGCCGATCCCACCGCCGACCTGAACACGTGGTTCGGAGAGGTGAATGCCGGCGAGCCGTACAGCGCCGATCCAAATCTTCCCGCGGTTGTGTCGCAGATAGCCGGGCCGCTTCGCTCCCCATTTGCCATTCCGGTGCCGGGGAGCAACAAGAAGCCCATCTTCGTGACCCAGGGTTTCACTGATCCGCTGTTCCCGGTGATGCAGGCGCAGACCATGATCAACCGGTTGAAGGCGGTTGACTCGCATTACCCGGTCTGGGCTTTCTACGGCGACGTCGGACATTCGTACGCAAACAACCCGCTCGACGTGTGGCAGCAGGCGCACAACGAAGGCAACGCGTGGCTCACCGCGGTGCTCACCGGCCACACACCCTCGCAGCCGGCCGTCACCGCCGACACGACGCGGTGCGTCAGCGGACAGACGCTCCGCACGTTCAGCGGGAGCAGTTTCGGCCAGCTGGCCACGTCGCAGCTGAACTTCATCAGCCCGGCGGCGCAGACCACCGTCAGCAGCAAGAGCGTCACGCCGGAAGGCGCCAACGCCGACCCGATCGCAAACAGCGGCTGCCGCACCATGGCTGCGTCGCAGAGCGACCCCAACCAGGCCAGCTACACCTTCACCGTTCCCTCAGCTTCCACGCTCCTCGGCGGTCCTGTGGTCAACGTCACCGCCGCCATCACGGGCAGCAGCGCGGAACTGGCGGCGCGTCTCTGGGACGTCGACGCATCCGGCAACCA
>DATMRA010000129.1:0-2502 GCA_035566535.1 Candidatus Acidiferrales bacterium
GCGACCACGACGTCGATGGGAAGCTTCAAGGCTGCGCGGCGGGACGGTGCTGAGTCGAGGAGCGTCCGGGCTGTTTCGATCTGGTCCTCCTCGACGAGCGAGTGGCCTGTCGACAGACCAAGCGCGCGGTAAAACGTACTCGCCATGGCGCCGCCGACCCAGAGCACGTCGACGCGATCAGCAAGGTTGTCGAGGACCTTGATCTTTGTCGAGATCTTGGCGCCACCCACTATTGCGACCACCGGCCGCCGCGGGTTATCCAGTACGTCGCCGAGGGCGTCGAGCTCGCGCGCCATGAGGTAGCCGGCAACCGCGGGAAGCTGGTGCGCCACTCCTTCAGTGGAGGCGTGCGCCCGATGCGCGGTGCCGAAGGCATCGTTGACGTACACGTCGGCGAGTCCGGCGAGCTTCGACGCGAAACCTGCGTCGTTGGCCTCCTCTCCGGGTTCGAAGCGGAGGTTCTCGAGCATCGCGACATCGCCGTCGCGCAGAGCGCCGGCAACACGCTGCGCGTCGGCGCCGGCTACATCGGACGCGATGGCGACGTCCGTGCCAAGCAGCTCGCCCAGGCGGCGTGCGAGCGGCGCCACCCGAAGCGCCTCGTCGACCTTGCCCTTGGGACGTCCCAGGTGGGTCGCAACGATGACGCGGGCTCCTCTGGAACGAAGCGTTTGGATCGTCGGCAGCGCCGCTCGGATGCGACGGTCGTCGACGATCTCACCGTCGCGCATCGGGACGTTGAAATCCTCGCGCAGCAGCACGCGTTTGCCGCTCACGTCGATGTCGTCAATGGTTGCCTTGTTCAAGACGGTCGGCTCTGTCTAGAGCCGCTGTGCGATGTGCCCGACCAGGTCGACAACCCGGCAGCTGTATCCCCATTCGTTGTCGTACCAGGCCAGCACCTTCACGGTGCGCTCGCCGAGCATCATGGTGGACGGTGCATCCAGGATCGCCGAGTGGGGATCGTGCAGGAAGTCCATCGACACCAACTGCTCGTCAGTGACCGCAAGGATGCCGCGCAGCGCGCCATCAGCAGCCTCGCGCATCTGCGCGTTGACATCGTCCACGGTCGTCGACTTGCTCAGCGTCGCGGTGAGGTCGACGAGACTCACATCCGGCACTGGAACACGCAGCGATATGCCGTGAAACCTGCCCTTGAGCTCCGGCAGAACCAGGGCGACGGCTTGCGCAGCCCCGGTCGTGGTTGGGATGACCGACATGGTCGCGGCGCGTGCCCGGCGCAGATCCTTGTGGGGTGCGTCGAGCAGCACCTGGTCGCTCGTGAACGCGTGGATGGTGGTCATGAACCCGGTCTCGATGCCGTACGCGTCCTGCAGGACCTTGGCAACCGGCGCCAAGCAATTGGTGGTGCAGGATGCATTGGAGATGATGTGATGCTCCGCCGGGTTGTATGCCGCGTCGTTGACGCCCATGCAGATGGTGATGTCCTCGTTCTTCGCGGGCGCGCTGATCACCACCTTGCGCGCGCCGCCGTCGAGATGGGCACGCGCCTTCTCCGCGTCGGTGAAGAGACCGGTCGACTCCACAACGATGTCGACGCCGAGCTCACCCCAGGGCAGCCGTTGGGGATCGCGCTCAGCGAATACCTTGATCCTCTTTCCATCGACGATGATGCTGTCTTCGTCTGACGACACCGTGCCGGGATAGCGGCCGAGGATGCTGTCGTGCAGCAGGAGGTGCGCCAGCGTGGCGGGTGTGGTGATGTCGTTCACCGCCACGATGTCGACACCGTCGGACCGCTCCCGCGCCGCGCGCAGAACGGCGCGCCCGATCCGCCCGAAACCATTGACGCTGACCTTGACCGTCATCGTTCCCACCCTATCACCGTGATCCGGGCCTCCGCGCTCACTCTCGGGCGTCTGCGCGGAGCACGTCCCGGTGGCGAACCGCCACCTCGAAGCCTGCTTCACGGAGCGAGGCCGCGAGCTCCTCGCTGATCACCACAGACCGGTGGCGGCCCCCGGTACACCCGACCGCGACGTGCAGGTAGCGGCGGCCATGTTCCGCATAGCGAGCCGCTGCCCATTGCAGGAGCTCGCTCAGCCGGCGTACCAGCTCGTGTGCCTCGGGTTCGCCGAGGACGAAGTCGCGCACCGCAGGGTCGAGCCCGGTGAGTGCGCGCAGGCGAGTTTCCCAAAACGGATTGCGAATCATGCGCGCGTCCACGACCCAGTCAGCCTCGAGCTGCAGCCCGTGCTTGTACCCGAACGACGACACAGTGACGTGGACGCCTCGGGTGCCCGGCGACTCGGCCTGCACCAGGTCGCGCACCCGCTGCTGAAGCTCCCTCGGGGTGAGATCCGATGTGTCGATGACCACGTCGGCGGCCACGCGCAGCGTAGCCAGTGCCGTGCGCTCGGCGGCAATCGCCGCGAGGCCGCGGCCGAGTGACTCGAACGGATGCGGCCTCGTGCTGTTGCCGAGTCGCTGTACGAGCACGTCGTCGCGCGCGTCCAGGAACAGCACCTCCGCTCCGGATAC
>DATMRA010000130.1:0-65749 GCA_035566535.1 Candidatus Acidiferrales bacterium
ACCGAACACCGTCGGCACCACGCCGAGGTCGAACAGACGGGCGAACGGCGTGTTGTGGCCCGGTCCCAGCACATTGGCAAACCGCAGCACCGTAACGACTGCGTCGGGACGGCGAATGCTGAAATCGCGTACGTACGCCTCGACCTCGTCGAGGTCGCGCGTGAACGTGTCGTGTGGCGGCGCCCGCCGGACCATCTCCTCTGACCAGAAGGAGGGGTCGTCGGGCTCGCTGCCGTAGATGGCGGTGCTTGATTTGACCACCAGCTTCTGGACGGGGCTGTCGGCGGCGCCGCAGGCGGCGATCAGGTTCATGGTCCCGATGACATTGGTCTCGTGCACGACCCGCGCCGGGGCGCGCCGTGGATCGACGATCAGCCCGGCGTGCACGACGGTGTCGATGTTCATCGCGCGAAGGAGCTTCCCGATCAGGCTGTGCCGGATGTCCGCGCGCACGTAGTCGGTCCGAGTCAGCTCCACCAGCGGCGTGTGCGTATCCACCGCCACGATCGTCTCGACCGACGGATCCGCCTCGAGCCGTCGTGCCAGATGAGCGCCCCAGAATCGTGAGACGCCGGTGATCAGAACTCGCTTCGTCGAAGCCATCGAGCGACGCATCGTACCGCTGCCTCGCGATTGGACGAATCGTCAGGCCACTAGGTGGGAGACCGCGACGGCGTGACGGACCATGCGCAGCGGGCCTGCCCGCCCGCGAGTACATAGCGGCTTGCGACGCCAACGGCGTCGCCCGCGGGGTCCCGAGCGCCGTCGCGGTCTTCCACCTCAGGGGCCGAGCGATCCTCTCGTCATCGCGAGCTACGGATAGACGCCGCGCACCTCGGTGGCTTCGGCGACGGTCTGCACGGCGATGCGAAGTGCTGCATCGCGCAGCGACACGTGGTCCTGCTCCGCGCGAGCGTGGACCTGGTGGTAGCTGCGCACCATCACCTCTTTGAGACGCGCGTTGACCTCGCCGGCTGCCCAGAAGTAGGCCTGCAGGTCCTGCACCCATTCGAAGTACGAGACGATCAGGCCGCCGGCGTTGGCGAGGATGTCGGGCAGGATCAGCACGCCGCGGTCGTTCAGGATGGCATCCGCTTCAGGGTCGAGGGGAGCGTTGGCTCCCTCCGCGATCACCTTTGCACGCACCCGGTCTGCGTTGCTCCGCGTGACCTGCGCTTCGATGGCCGCGGGGACGAGGACATCGACGTCGAGGGTCAGCAGCTCGTCGTTGCTGATCGGGTCGGCGGCACCGTAGTCGGTCACGTGACCTCCCTCTTCTTTAAGGGTGCGCAGCGCGTCGAGGTCGAGCCCGGTGGCGCGATAGCACCCCCCGGAGCTGTCGGACACCGCTACGACGTTCATCCCGGCCGCACGCAGCAGCTCCGCCGACACCGCGCCGACCTTGCCGAAGCCCTGCACCGCGACGGTGGCTCCGGACGGATCGAGGCCGCCGTCGCGCATTGCCTCGATGGTCACAGTCGACAGTCCTCGACCCGTCGCGGTGTACCGGCCTTCGGATCCGCCGATGGATGTTGGCTTGCCGGTGACCGACGCCGGCACTGAATATCCGGCGTGCATCGACAGCGTGTCCATGATCCATGCCATCACCTGCGGCCCCGTGCCCAGGTCGGGAGCCGGGATATCGCGATCCGGGCCGACGATGAGCGAGATTTCTGTCGTGAAACGGCGTGTCATCCGTTCCAGCTCGGTCATCGACAGCTGGTGCGGGTCGCAGATGACCCCACCCTTGGCGCCCCCAAAGGGCAGCTCCACGACCGCTGACTTCCACGTCATGTACATGGCGAGAGCCCGGACATCATCGAGCGACAACGACGGGTGAAATCGAAGGCCGCCCTTGGCGGGGCCCCGTGCGATGTTGTGCTGCACGCGAAAACCGGTGAACACCCGAAAGCTCCCGTCATCCATCTCCACCGGGAAATGCACCACCAGCTCTCTCTTGAGCTCCCGGAGGATGCAGCGCAGGGAGTCGTCGAGGCCGAGCGCTTCGGCGGTGGCGTCGAATTGTCTCTGGGCGATTGAGAGGGCAGAGCGGTGGAAAACGACGGGTGTCGACGCCATGTCACAGGACTATACGAAACGCTGCGCCGGCGGAATGCAGACGGGCGGAAGAAGTTATCCACAGGCTGCGTGATGCGGGTGGCAGGACGGCGACGCTCACCGTCGCGACGCTGAGAACGTGCTGCGCAGGTTCGCGACAGGAGCGTCATCACCAGACGTTTTGGTACCTGCCTCCCCTGTCAGGAACGCTGCGGACGGCGTGACGACGCAGCGCGTCCGACTGGAATTCTGAATGAAACGCGTCATGCGCATTGACAATCGTGTGTGTAAGCAGCATGCTATGCGCGACCGACAGGGCGTTTGCACACCTCCTGTCACAAACGTCGGACAGGCGGTCCGAGTCGAAATCGGCGGACCGTCAACACGGAGGCCCATCAGATATGGCCAGAACCAGGCGTCGTAGAGGCGGCACAGTGAGAGCCGTCAAACGCACCGTGAGGCGCGTGAAGTCGACGGCGAGTCGTCGTGCTCCCGCCGCCGGTGGCGATCTCGTGAAATCGGTGCTGCGCGCACTACCCATCAGAGAGCTCGAGCGGCGGCTTGCAGGCCTCGAGAGGATCGTTGCAAGGCTCGAAGCCAACGTCAGAGGCGGCGTGCGTCGCGCAGCGGGCGGTACCCGCAAGCGCGCCACCGCCAAGCGCACCACCGCGAAGCGCACGGGTGTAAAGCGCACCACGCGGCGCCGGACCGGCACCGCGAAGCGCGCGGCAGCCAAGCGCACCACTCGCAAGAGCACCGCACGGCGCACCACCGCGAAGCGCACGACCGCTCGTCGCACCACCGCGAAGCGGGCGACGGCAAAGCGGACAACCCGCCGCGCGGGCGCGAAGCGCACGACTGCCAAGCGCACCGCCAAGCGCACCGCCAAGCGCACCACCGCCAAGCGGACCACCGCCAAGCGCGCAGGCGCTAAGCGGACGACAGCCAAGCGCGTCGGGACCCGCAAGGTCGCCGCACGCAAGCCGGCGGCACGCAAGCCTGCGGCGCGCAAGCCTGCGGCGCGCAAGCCCGCAGTGCGTCGCGGCGGACGCCGCAAGGCGGCAGCCCCCGCCGTGGCCGCGGCATCGTCGCCGATGCCCAGCCCCGCGAGCTGACACTTCGTCACAGCTAGCAAAGGCCCCCGGCGTGTTTGCCGGGGGCCTTTCTATTTAACAGTCAGCCGCTCCGGGCCCGTGAGCACGCGCCCCAGGATCTCCGCAGCGCGGCGGCTGTCAGCCTCATCCACGCCGATGTGCGTGACGCACCGGATGGTCCGTGGCCCCATCACGGTCACCTGGACTCCCTCTTCCGACGCCCGCGCCGCCACTTCGGTGGCGTCCATCTGCGTCTCGACCAGCACGATGTTGGTGGGCACCGTGGGTGGGTTCACGAGCGCGCCAGAGTCCTGAACAACGCCGGCGATGAGTCGCGCGTTGGCGTGGTCCTCGGCCAGACGATCGACGTTGTGCTCGAGCGCGTACAGCGCTGCGGCAGCAAGGATGCCGGCCTGACGCATACCGCCGCCGAGCCGCTTTCGCCAGCGACGAACCTCGTCGATGACGGCCGAGTCGCCCAGCACCGCGGATCCAACGGGAGCACCCAGGCCCTTGCTGAAACACACCGAGACCGTGTCGCAGGAAGCAACCAGCGCGGCGGGAGTGCAGCGCAATGCGACCGCCGCATTGAACAGCCGCGCGCCGTCGCAGTGCACCCGGAGTCCCCGGTTGTGGGCGAGATCCGCGCACGGCCGTATGCGCTCCACGTCCACGGCCGCGCCGCCGCGACGGTTGTGCGTGTTCTCGACGCAGAACAGGCGGGAGACCGGAAAGTGAACGTTGTCGCCGCGGATGGCGTCTTCGAGCACGGGCATGTCGGGCACACCCTCGAACCCGTCCAGCGTCCGCAACTGGACCCCTGCGACCACCGCAGAGCCCGCCACCTCGTAGACGAAGATATGGGCCTGGGCATCGACGATGACCTCGTCGCCCGCTCGCGTCTGCGCGGCTACCGCGGCGAGGTTGCCCATCGTCCCGCTCGGAACGAACACCGCAGCCTCTTTGCCAAGCCGCTGGGCCATCTCCGCCTCGAGTTGATTCACGGTGGGATCCTCGCCCCACACGTCGTCACCCACCTCGGCGCGTGCCATGGCCGCGCGCATGCCCGAGCCAGGGACGGTTACGGTGTCACTGCGCAGATCGATGCTTGTCGTGGGCACTGGCGCCGGCCTCCGAATTCTTCGAGACGGGAGTGTGCACCACGATCGTGGGAGCCCGTCTTCCGGCTACGCGCTGTTTCGTTTCGGCCGACATACACGTGCGGTTACGGCCGCCGCCTTTGGCGCTGTAGAGAGCCTCGTCAGCCAGGCTGAGGAGTTCGCTGGCGCTGTCCGTGTCCTCCGGAAACGCAGCCCCACCGATGCTCACGGTGAGTCCGAGCAGGGTGCCGTCAGGCAGCTCAATGCGGAGCCCGGCGACCGCGACACGGATCTTTTCCGCCACCGTGCGCGCATCCCGGCCGCCCGTGTTCGACATGACCACGCAGAACTCCTCGCCTCCATAACGAGCCGCCAGATCGGCTCGCCGGACGGTGCTGAGCAGCGTCTGCGCAAACGCCGCCAAGGCAGTATCTCCGGCCTGGTGGCCGTGGGTGTCGTTGAGGACTTTGAAATGGTCGATGTCCAGCATCAACATCGACAGGGGGGTATTGAGCCGCTCCGCAAGCGCGACCTGCTGCCCCAGGTAGTCCACCAGAAAGCGGTGGTTGTACAGGTCCGTGAGATCGTCGATGCTCGCCTGACGCTGCACCACGGCGAGGAAACGGTAGCGCTCGAGCGCGAGCGCAACCTGCTCCGACGTGGCTGCGATCAGGTCAACGTCGCTGGGAAGAAAGCTCCGGGCTCTGTTGCCGGCAGCCAGAACGCCGTGAATGTGGCCGCCGACCTTGAGCGGTGCGACGCACATCTCACGCAGACCGAGCTGCGCCTCACCGCTCCCCGGCGTGGTGCCGAGCACAAGAGCGCCGGCCGCCTCATATCGGTATCCCTCGCCGATCGGACCGTCATCGGAGAGCAGGACATCGAGATCGTCAGCTTCCACGCCGTTCGCGATCGAAAAGGGATCGCTCATCTCTGAGCTGGTGACGACGATGATCACGGCGTCGGCCTCGATGCTATGGCGGAGCTCGGCGCAGACGTTTCGCAACGCTGTCTCGAGCGGTTGTGCGGCGCTCAACTCCGTGGCAACGGCAGCGCGCGCCTCGGTGGCTCGGATGGTCGCGCGCAAGCGCGTGCGCATGGCCTCGAACGTCGCCGCGAGCCGTCCGAGCTCGTCGACGGCACCACCTGGGATCGGGGCGTCGAAATCACCGCGGCCGAGTGCGGCGACGGCGCGATCAAGGCGGCGCAAGGGCCGCTGCAGACTGGTTTGCACCACCACCACGATGAACAGCATGGCCACCAGGATCAGGGCGACCAGAAGAAGGATCGGCTGCCATCCCGCGGCTACCGCGTCCACCGGCGTTGTCACAAGCAGCGTGTATCCACCACCCAGTGAGGCCGTCGCGATCGCTACGTCGCCGGACAGGAACGGCCGGACCGTGACTGCCGGCGATGCCAGGACATCGCTGATTTGAGCGCTCACCGCAGCACCTGCGCGGAGCCGCATTCCCGCCACGGTGGCAGCCACGGCGAGGCGCCCGTGTCTGACGACCGAAACGTCTGCCGTATCTGTCGCGGTGGCGAGGTTGTGCTCGACAGAGCTGACGAACCGGGCGTTCAGGGGGCGCGCCACGACCGCGACTGACGAGCTCACGGGAATCTGCGCCTGCGCGACCAGCCATGGCTGACCGTCCGCGGCGGCGGCGATGTGCAGATGCCCGCCCACCGCCGTCCCGACAACGACGAGCAAAGGATCCGATGGGGTCACGCTCAACCCACCCCGGGTTGCCGCGACGTTGCGGCCGGTGAGGACGGCGAGCATGTCGTCGTTCTGGTTCACGGCGCTGTCCTGCCCGAGCATTGTCGTCAGCGCCGCCTGGTTCGCCAGGCCGCCGGTCGCGGCGACCTGGCGTGCTATCGCTCCGGCGAATGCGTCGAGCGATTCCTGCTGGCCCTGGACGAGATTTGCCGCGATGCCAACTTTGTCGGCGGCGCGTTCGGCTGCCTGACCCCGAGTGTTGGCCTGTGCGAGCAGCAGTGGAACCACTGCGATGACGACCCCGGCGACCAGGATGACGGCGGAAAATTTCGCGGAGAAGGACGCGTGCCGCCAGACGCCGCTGAGCCGGCGAGGCTGCGGCACTGTCACGCGGGCCTGCGGGCCAGATGTGTCGCCAGCAGCGCAACCGCAGCGGCGACGACCAGCGTGATGACCGTCGCCAGGTTCAGCGGTGGCTGCGTGCCGCCGATAACGACTGAACCGGATGCGGGCGGCGCCACGGGCAGGGTGGGAAACGAGAGGACAGGGGTGATGAGCACAGCGGTCTGCTGGGCACGCGCCGGCGGCGGCGCTGGAGCGACGGAAGGCGCAATCGCGCGGACGGCGCTAGCACTCGATGCCATCGGCGCCTTGAGCACGCTGCCACCGCGACGGTGACCGTCTTCCACATCCTCGTCGTGCGGGCTGTCCGCGCCGTGCGAGGCTGCACGAAACCGGGCGAGAGGGTGGTCATGCGATCGCTCGCGCGCAGCCGCCGGCTCGAGTTGTTGCGCGCGTGACGGGCGATCGTGGTCGCGTTCAGCGGCCACAGCAGTTGTCACGTGTGCGGCCAGGGAGAACGAAACCGCCGCCGCGGCGACCGTCAACGAGTAGAAAAATCGGCGAGTGTGCACTCACTCAATCCTGTCGTGTAGTGCCGATCAGACTGCGTGTCAGGTCCCCGGTCCAATCGTAGAAAGGCACATCTGAGGCGGTCATGATTGGTTTGTGACAAGTCATCGGACCCTGTCGACGCCCGCCTGGCAGGGTGCACGCGGCCTCATGGCGTACGCTTCGCCACATGCCAGAAGTCGTGATCAGTTTCGTCGACGGTGAGGTCGTGCACGCCGAAATGCCCGAGATCACCTTCGATCTGGCGGTCCTCGAAGCAGAGTTGCGCGGCGTGGATCCCAACGCAGAGCGTGCGTTGTTTCCGGTGAGCGCGATACGCCAGCTCCTGGTCGGTGAACCGCTTCCGGCGCCGCCGCCCGACGTCGTCGAGGAGTGGGACCGTGCCGCATTTCACTTCGTGGACGGACAGGTCATACGCGCGTCCATCAGCCCGGACGCGCTGCTGGGACGCCATGGCGGCGTGTGGCACATCGTCGAAGCCGGCTCCGACGAGCTGCGCACCGTCGCGATCCCGTACACCGCGTTGAAAGGTGTGTTTCATATCCGGCAATGGGACAGCCGTCCCGCCGGGGAGCGCGCCGAGGAAGGCCGGCTGGACCAGCTCGCGCGGATCCTGGCCGAGCGCGAGGCGAGCGCTGCCGGCGCGACCACACCGCAACGCCGCGCGCTGCTGTCCCGCATGCGGCGCCCGCCCGGCTCCACATAGAACCGTTACCGTCCGGAAACGATTAGGCGTCCGGATCCTTACCGGCCGGTCCAAGGGTGACGTGCTACCTTAGCCCTCGCCGTGCCATCCTCTCTCGCGACGGTCGATACGGTGGCCAGTCAGGAAGTGCCGCCGTCGCTGACCGGACGATTTTTGAACCGCCGCACCATCCTGTCGTTGTTGGTGGCTGCGTTGATCGTCGGTCTCGCGATATGGCGCGCCCCGATCAACTGGGCTGATGCCTGGAACAAGATCCGGCACGCAGATCCGCTCCTGTACATCGCTGCCCTGCTCATCTATTACGCGTCGTTCGGCGTGCGCGCCGTGCGCTGGCGGGTGCTCCTGAAGAACACCGGCGAAGACCGGCCGACTCGGGCTCTCATCGGTCCGCTTGTCACATCGTTTTTCGTGAACTGCGTGGTGCCCGCCAAGATGGGCGACCTGTATCGCGCGTACCAGGCCCGAGCTCGGCTCGCGATCTCGGGTAGCAAAGCGCTCGGAACCATCATCGCCGAGCGCCTGCTGGACCTGTGCGTGCTCATGGCCCTGCTGCTGGCCGCCGGTGCCGTGGTATTCCACCGTAAGGCCCCGGGTGTGCTGATTCCGTACGTGATCGTCGGCACACTGGTGTGTCTCGCCGGTGTCGGCGTGATTCTCACAATGCGCGCGGGAAGAGGTCGTCGATTCCTGCGTCTGCTGCCGGAAGCCATCTTCCATCGCTACGAGTCGTTCCGGGTCGGCACCGTGCACTCCTTCGGCCGCTTCCCCACGCTCGTATCACTCACGGTGTTGGTCTGGTTTTTCGAGGCCGCGCGCCTGGGATTCGTGGTCTTCGCGCTGAATGACGGCAGCTTGCTCGGGCCCTCGCAGTTCCTGCTCATCGCCCTGGTGGCCGCTCTCCTCACCACCGTTCCCTTCCTACCAGGTGGCCTCGGACTCGTCGAAGCGGGAATGGTCGGCGTCCTGATCGCAGTCGGCGGCGTGAGCCAGCAGGTGGCCGTCTCCATCGCCTTGCTCGACCGCAGCATCAGCTACGGCAGCCTGGTCGTGTTCGGCTTCATCGTTTTCACCGTCACACACGTCACCGCTCCTCGCGCGCGCCCCGCTGCCGCGCAGGGGTGAGGGCACTGGTCACCGGCGGCGCCGGCTTCATCGGCTCACATCTGGTCGACGCGCTGCTCGCTGACGGCATCGACGTGCTCGCCGTCGACGATCTCTCCCGCGGCCGGCGCGAACAGGTGAACACGGCTGCAGAGTTCACCCGCATGGACGTCGCCGACCCGCGTCTGGTCGACCTCGTCGGCGCCCACCGTCCCGACATCGTGTTCCACCTGGCTGCGCAGATCGACGTGCGCCGGTCGGTCGCGGACCCCGTGGCGGATACGCAGAGCAACGTCGTCGGCACCGTCAATCTGCTCCACGCCAGCGCGCAGCACGGAGTCCGCCGCGTCGTCTTCGCGTCCAGCGGCGGCGCGATCTACGGAGACGCCGACGTGATCCCCACCCCGGAAAGCCACGAGCTGCAGCCCGCGTCGCCCTACGGCACAGCCAAGCTCTGCGGCGAGGCGTATGGCACCCTCTATCAGCGGATGCGCGGGATCGAATTCATCGCGCTGCGATATGCCAACGTCTACGGCCCCCGTCAGGACCCGCACGGGGAAGCCGGCGTGGTCGCGATTTTCGCGCAACGTCTCCTGCGCGATGCGCCGGTGACGATCAACGGCGACGGCCTCCAGACGCGCGACTACGTCTACGTCGACGACGTCGTGCGCGCCAATCTCGCAGCCATGTCATCGAGGACGCCGGATGCGGTCAACATCGGCACCGGCGTCGAGACCGATGTCGACGGCCTCTACGAGAGCCTCCGCCGGCTCGCCGGCATCGAGGCTCGCGCGGTGCATGGTGACGCCAAGCCGGGCGAGCAACGACGCTCGTGTCTGGATATCAGTCACGCGCGCACAGCGCTGGGCTGGGAGCCGTCTGTCGCGCTCGACGAGGGGCTACGGCGCACCACCGACTTCTTCCGCAACGTCTGAGCGCGGCAGCATTCCGCCTGCTTCGCTGAGGCAGCGGCCGGCGTGGGTACGCAGGTCGGCCACCGCGGCCTGAATGCCCGCGGCGCCGGCATACGCTGGCGCCTGAAGGAGCCGCAGGGCCCACGCCAGCTCGTCGACCGCGACGCTCAGCAGGGCGTGCACTCCGAGCAACGGTTCTGTCAGCGTCGCGGGATCCAGCTGCTGGAGCTGCTGCGCGCACCCGTCCAGCAGACGGCGGGTCGCGCGGAGGCTGTCTGGGGAATCACGAACAGCCGCAGGACCCGGCGACGCGACGCTGCCGCTCGCGACGGCCTCGGCCAGCGCCGCGGCGGCGGTCTCGCCGCCGGCCAGTGCACGGCGCATGAGACCGATTGGGTCGGGCGGGCGCGACGCTGACCCGCCGAAGCTGCGGTACGCGACAACCAACAGCCCCAGCGCCACCACTCCGGCAACGATGTACGGAATCACGGACGGATTCCGCTCGCCATGGAGCGGGGCTCCCGGGCTACTTGTAGCGGAAGGTGATGCGCCCGCGGCTGAGGTCGTACGGGCTCAGCTCGACGCGCACGCGGTCGCCGATGAGTATCCGGATATAGAACTTGCGCATCTTTCCCGAGGTATATGCGAGCACTTCCTGGCCGGTCTGCAACCGAACCTTGAACATCGCGTTGGGAAGGGGTTCGACAACGGTGGCGTCCATCTCGATCGTCTCTTCCTTGACGTCCGCGACAGCACCTTCTCCAGCCGCCGAAGGGGTTCGCCGGCTGGGGCCGCGCCGCCGGGTGCCGCCCGGACGAGGTGGGCGTCGTGCCAAAGGATCTCCGTACGCGTGAACTGGATTTTGCTGCCGGAGGGTAGCATGGCTGCAAGATGGCAACGGAACTCGCGTCCCCCTTCCTTGACGCACTGTCGAAGCGCGTGCTCGTTTTCGACGGCGCCATGGGCACGAGCCTGCAGGCAGCGAACCCGACCACCGCGGATTTCGGTGGAACCGCCCTCGAAGGCTGGATGGATGGCCTGGTGCTCCACGCACCGGGGATCGTCGAAGAGGTGCATCGCTCATTCCTCGAAGCGGGCTGTGATGCCGTGGAGACGTGCTCATTCCAGGCATCGCGCCTGCGTCTGGCGGAGTGGGGCCAGGCGGATCGGACCCGCGAACTCAACGCCACCGCGGCGGGACTCGCGCGCCGGCTCTGCGACGAGTACGCGACAGCAGCGCAGCCGCGGTTCGTCGTGGGGAGCATGGGACCGACCGGCTTCCTTCCCGCATCCACCGATCCCACGCTGGGCAACATCACATTCTCGGAGCTGGTCAGCTCCTTCACGGAGCAGGCGCTCGGGCTCGTCGAGGGCGGAAGCGACTGCCTGATTATCGAGACAGCACAGGACATCCTGGAGGTGAAGGCTGCGGTCTTCGCGGCGCGAGCAGCATTCGGCCAGCTGCAACGGACCGTGCCGATCATCGCGTCGATGAGCCTCGACGTCACTGGCAGGATGTTGCTGGGAACGGACATCGCCGCCGTGCTCACCATCCTCGAAGCCCTCAACGTGGATGTCATCGGCCTCAATTGCTCCACCGGGCCGGATTACATGCGTGAGCCAATCCGCTACCTCTGCGAGCAGAGCACCAAGCCAGTGTCGTGCGTGCCCAACGCCGGCCTCCCCATCAACGTCGATGGACGCGCGTGCTACCAGCTGGAGCCTGTCCCGATGGCAGAGCAGATGGTCAAATTCATCACGGACTTCGGCGTATCAATCGTCGGCGGCTGTTGCGGCACGACGCCGGAGCACCTTCGTGAGCTGATCGCCCGCGTGAACGTCGCGACTCCGGCGGCGCGGCGCTACCAGGGCGAGGCGCGTCTTGCCAGCAGCATGCGCGCCATTGAGCTTCGCCAGCAACCAGCGCCCCTTCTGATCGGCGAACGCGTGAACGCACAGGGATCGCGAGTCGTCAAGAAGATGCTCCTCGACGACGACTACGACGGAGTTCTCGGCGTCGCGCGAGGCCAAGTTGAGGGCGGCGCCCACGCTCTCGACGTGTGCGTCGCCGTCACCGAACGCTCCGACGAGGCTGCACAGATGCGGGCTGTGGTGAAAACACTCCAGGCGAGCGTCGACACGCCGCTTGTGATCGACAGCACCGATGCTGACGTGATCCAGGCCGCACTCGAAGCAAACCCGGGCCGGCCCATCGTGAACAGCGTCAACCTGGAGAACGGACGCCTGCGCTGCGACGCCGTGCTCCCGCTGGTGCGCGACCACGGGGCGTGCGTCATCGCACTCACCATCGACGAGCAGGGGATGGCTCGCACCGCGGAGCGCAAGCTCGAAGTGGCGCGCCGCATCCACGACCTCGCGTGCACGGAATATGGGCTGACGCCGGATCAGCTGCTGTTCGATGCGCTGACGTTCACCCTCGCAACAGGCGAGCAGGAGTGGATCGACTCCGCGCACGAGACCATTGAGGGCATCCGGACGATCAAGCGCGAGCTTCCGGGCGTGCTCACCGTCCTGGGCGTGTCGAACGTTTCCTTCGGCCTTTCCACGCAGGCTCGACCCGTGCTCAACAGCGTTTTCCTCCACCACTGTGTGGAGGCGGGCCTGGACGCAGCGATCATCAACCCGGCGCACGTCGTCCCGTACGCGGAGATCGATTCCGTGGCGCGCCGCCTCGCGGAGGATCTCATCCACAACCGCAACCCGGATGCCCTCACGGCATTCATCGCGCACTTCGACGCCTCGGCCATAGAGCCGAGCGCAGGCAAGGACGCGGTGGATCGTTTCGCGGGCATGGCTCCGGCGGAGCGCATCCACGCGCAGATCCTGCACCGGCGGAAGGACGGGATCGAGGAGCAGATCGACCTAGCCTTGCTCGAGCGCGACCCCGTCGCTGTGTTGAACGAGGTCCTGCTGCCGGCGATGAAGGACGTGGGCGATCGCTTCGGAGCCGGGGAGTTGATCCTGCCCTTCGTGCTGCAGAGCGCGGAGGTCATGAAGCGCGCCGTCGCGCACCTCGAGCAGTTCCTGGAGAAACGCGAGGGGTACACGAAAGGAAAGGTTGTGCTGGCCACCGTCTTCGGTGACGTTCATGACATCGGCAAGAACCTCGTCAACACAATCCTGAGCAACAACGGATACACGGTGTTCGACCTCGGCAAGCAGGTGCCGCTCACAACCATCATCGAGAAGGCGGAGGAGGTTGATGCCGACGCTATCGGTCTCTCCGCGCTGCTGGTCAGCACCAGCAAGCAGATGCCGCTCTGCGTCAAGGAGCTCGACGAGCGCGGCCTCGCGTATCCGCTGATCATCGGCGGCGCCGCCATCAACCGCGGATTCGGCAGGCGAATCCTGTTTCTCGAGCAGGATCGCGTGTACGAACCGGGCGTCTTCTACTGCAAGGACGCGTTCGAGGGCCTGGCCACCGTGGATCAGCTGCTCGACCCGGAGCGCAGGCGCACGCTGCAGGCGAGCGCACGCGAGGAAGCACTGGTGCATCGCGAACGCGAGCGCGAGAAGGTTGAGCGCCGCGAGGCGGCCGCGAGTGGCAACGGATCCGTCCCTGCTCGAAGTGACACGCGCATGGACGCACCCATTCCCGCGCCCCCGTTCTGGGGTGCGCGTGCGTTGCATGACATTCCCATCTGGGACGTGCATCCGTTCATCGATCGCAATTCGCTGTTCAAGATGAGCTGGCAATTCCGCGGGGTGCGCGACCCGGACGTCTGGAGGGCCCTGCTCACCGACGAGCTGGAGCCGCGACTCAAGCGGTCCATGCACGAGGCGGAGACCGAAGGCTGGCTCGAACTCCAGGCCGTATATGGCTACTGGCCGGCCCTCGCCGACGGCGACACGGTGGTTGTGTACGACCCGGGTGATATCGACCGAGAACTCGGGCGCTTCCATTTCCCGCGCCAGTCAGCGCAGAACCGGCTGTGCCTCGCCGACTATGTGCGTCCCACCGATCGGGTCGCAGACGGCGAGCGCGACGTTGTGGCGCTGCAGATCGTCACCACCGGACCGGGCGCCTCGCTGCGCTCGAACGAATTGCAGGCCGCCGGCGAATACGACGACATGCTCCGCGTGCACGGCTTCGCGACACAGATGGCGGAAGCCACTGCGGAGTACGTGCATCACCGGATCCGTCGCGAGCTGCGGCTGCCTGATGAGCAGGGCCGCCGCTACTCGTGGGGCTACCCGTCGTGCCCCGACCTGCAGGATCACGAGGTGCTGTTCGGCATCGTCCCGACATCCGAAATCGGCGTGACACTCACGACCGGCTACCAGCTCGTCCCGGAGCAGTCGACGGCCGCAATCGTCCTGCACCATCCCGAGGCGCGCTACTTCGCCGTCTACGGCAGTGGCGACGTCAACGCCGACGAGCCGATTCCCGGCGCACCCGAGCCGGCTCTGTCAGCGGAACGCGACTGAGCGGCTAACGGCTCTGGTCGCCTCCTGCGAACGGAGCGGCAGCCTGTGAAGGGAGGTCGCGCAGGCGAACCGGCACGTGGTTGGAGCGGAGGGTGAGCCGAGCGCCAGCGGCGCGGCCCCAGAGGGGCTGCGACCGCGACCCGAAACAGGCTGTCGATCCGTTCGCCAGACCACGCCGAAGCCGCGAATCGCTCAGTCGGTGTAGCGACGGATCCGGTCGGTCTCCGCTTCGTGCTCGCCGCGGTACAGCCCGCACGTCTCCGGCTCGCCGATGCATGGTGGCACCGGGTGGCGCCCGGTAAAGCGGTGCGTGCGCCGGTCGACGTGGCAGTCGGCCTTGTAGCGGGTCAGCATGCCGAACGGACCCGCGCTCTCTTTCAGGATCTGTTCGAGGTACGGACAGCGCCGGTGATGGAGCGGAAGAGACTGCCGCGGCGCGGCCGGCTGGCGATCAGGCCGCGGTGGAGGCGGTGGTTCCGCGCGCATCCTGGTTCACGTTTCCTTGGTTCGCTTGTATCAGGAGGCGAGCATTGCCTGGATGCGCGAGGCCAGCTCCTTGATTTTGAAGGGCTTGGCCAGCGTCTGCACGTTGCCGTACGCCTCCAGCTTCGGCGCTGTCGACGCATTGACGAGTGCGCTGACGACGAGCACCTTGGGTCCGTTTCCATGGTCTGCGCGAATCTTTTCGAGGACCTGCGTGCCGCTCAGATCGCCTGGCAGCATGAGGTCGAGCAGGATGAGGTCGGGTTGAAACTCGTTGAAAACCGTGAGCCCTTCGTCTCCGCTCTTCGCCACCTTGACCTCGTATCCCTCCATGGTGCAGAGCAGGGACTCGATGTCGGCGAGCGCGTAATAGTCCTCGATGATCAGGACCTTCTTCATATCTCCATCTGCTTCCGAAAGTTGGGCCGCCGCCGCAGGGAGCATAGCACGGTCAAATCCGCCGATCCCGAGGTCACGCAGCAGGCCCTGACGCCGCTGGGAAAGGGCTTTCAGCCCTTGCGGTCGATGATCGTGGCGGTGCCCAGGCCACCGCCGCAGCACATCGTTTCCAGCCCGTAGCGCGCGTCGCGCCGCTCCAGCTCGTGAAGCAGCGTGGTCATGAGCCGCGCCCCGGTGGCGCCGAGCGGGTGACCGAGCGCGATGGCGCCACCGTTGACGTTCACCCGCTCCATGTCCGGGTGGTGCTCTTTTTCCCAGGCCAGCACGACGGGCGCGAAAGCCTCGTTCACCTCGAAGAGATCGATGTCATTGACGACGAGCCCCGCGCGGCCCAGCACCTTCGCCGTGGCGGGGATGGGTCCGGTCAGCATCGTCACCGGGTCCACGCCGACCACCGCCTGGGCGACGATCCTCGCCCGCGGCTTGATGCCCAGCTCGGCCGCCCGGCGCGCCGACATGAGGAGAACTGCGGCGGCTCCGTCGGTGATCTGCGAAGAGTTGCCCGCGTGGAGAATGCCATCGGGCTTGAACGACGGTTGCAGTTGGGCAAGCACATCGACTGTCGTGTCGGGCCGGATTCCCTGGTCCTGGCTGACCACGCGACCGTCACCGTTCGCACCGACGACGACAGGTGCGATCTCGCGGTCGAACCGTCCTGCGGTCTGAGCAGCGGCTGCGCGCTGCTGCGACTGAACGGCGAAGGCATCCGCCTCGTCGCGGGTGATGGCCCACTGTTCGGCGATCATCTCCGCGGCGAGACCCTGGGGTACGAGGTTGTAGTGCTCGAGCAATTCGGGCGGAAACGGCGTGCCCGGACCTTGCAGAACGGTGGACCCCATGGGCACACGACTCATGCTCTCGACGCCCGCGGCGATGGTGATGTCGCAGACACCGGACTGGATGAGATTCGCGGCAAAGTGGATCGCCTGCTGCGACGAACCGCATTGACGGTCGACCGTGGTGCCAGGCACCTCGACGGGGAACCCCGCTGCCAGGAGCGCCTGGCGCGCAACGTTGACACTCTGCTCACCGGTCTGACTGACGCACCCCATCACGACATCGTCGACCAGCGCTGGGTCGAGCCCTGCGCGACTCGTCACCTCATTCAGCACGTGCGCGGCGAGCAGCACCGGGTGCATCTCGCGGAGATCTCCGTTCTTCAGCGACCCGCGTGCGAGCGGCGTGCGCACCGCCTCGACAATTACGACATCGTCCATATCCAACTCTCCCTCGGTCCTCTCGCGAACATTATCAGGATGGGGAAAAGCGCCCGCCTCATCGAATTCACGCCAGGCGGTACACGATGACCAGCGTGCGCGGCGAGGCCTGAGGCGCCAGCGGATCGACGGGGGCTCGCTCTGTGTCGATCACCTGCGCCGAGGTGCGTGGGGGCGGGTCACTAGGGCCGAGCACGAGCACGTCGCCGGGTTGCGCCGACTGCTCGGCAGCGGAAGGATCCGAGACACGCACGCCGAGCATGTCGAGGCCCCGCCCCGAGGAGTCGCTGGCAGGCGACGTGGGCGGCGGCGGCAGCAGCGCCACAAACGCGTCGATGTACGGCTGCTCGTTCAGCGTGGACGAGATGTACACGGTGTGCCCGTTCGCCGCCTGAGCAGCGGCGAGCACAGCGGGCACGGCGCCTGTGTCGAAAGCCTCCCCCGCACGCACAGGATATGAGGTGTACATGTCAACCGTGTACAGCGCACCCTGGACGACGAGTGCAGCCGTGAGTAGCGCGGGGATCACCGGGCGGCGAGCGGTGATCGTCCTGATGGAGCCCATCCCGTAGGCCGCAAGTACGAAAAGGAAGGGCAGCATGATCGCGCCGCGCAGAGCGTGGGGCACCGGGTACGTGAGCGCGCCGGCGACAGGGCCGAGGAGCAGACACAGCAGGGTGAAGCGCGGCAGCAGCTCTGCACGCCGCTTCCAGCACGCCCACAGTCCGAGCAGGAGAAGCGGGAGCATGACGGCCAGCAGCATCCCCGCGTAGCCCGTGTTGTGCCGCAGATTTGCATCGCCGTGTATGAACAGAAAGTCGGGCGAGAAGAACTGGATGTAGTTGGAGAGAAAGCGCCCGGCCAGCGCCGGCAGCGTGGGGTGATCCGTGCCGATGTTCACCACGGAGAACTCCGCCGTCAACGCGCCCGGATGTTGCAGCGACCAGACACCAAGCACGGCGTACCCAGCGACAACCGGCACCAGCGCGAGCCACCATTGCCGCCGGTGCCGGTAGACGAGTGCGAAAGCCACAGCAAAGAGGAGGATCTCAAGCCTCCCGGCGCTGTACGCGAATATGGAGATGGCGAGGAAGACGCCGGCGAGTGCAAACCGGGCCGGCGAGACGCGGGAGTCGTCCGCAAGACACCAGACGGCCACGGCCATGGTCGCCACCAGGGCGATCACCTCGAATCCAACCCGGCTCTCCTGGGTCAGCCACGGCGTCAGCGCGGCGAGTGCCGCGACGAACAGGGTGACGCCGCGTGAGCGGCTGATCCGCCACGCGGCCAGGCTGATGAACAGGACCGCGATAACGCCGAACACCACGGCAGGTAGGCGCTCGACCGTCGCGGTCACCGGCAGAACGCGCAGGAATGGGACCAGCGTGTAGATGTAGAGCGGATTCTTGTACTCGCCAAAGGCCTGAAAGTACAAGGGAAGATGAAAGCCGTGCTCGTCCACGCCGTAGTGTGCAATCGCCCATGCGTTGTAGCCGATCGACGCTTCGTCGACGTACATGCCGGGAGGGGTACGATCGAGGCCCAGCAGGTTGCGGGCGAGCAGAGCGACACCGATGGCGCCGAACGCAAGCACCCAGAGGGCGGCGTTGCGTTGCGCGCCGCCCCGGCGCGCGTCACCCACCCGCGCTGGCGGAGACGAAATCGCGAAACAGGCGGCGCGACCACTCGTGACCTGCGTACAGGTCTTCCGGGTGGCACTGCACGCCGACAACAAACCGGCGGCTCTCATCTTCGACGGCCTCGATCACGCCGTCCGTTGAAAACGCTGTCACGGTGAGCGACGGCGCGGGGTCGCGAATCGCCTGGTGATGCCGGCTGTTCACCTCGATGACATCCGCTCCCGTGAGGTCGCGCAACCGTGAGCCCCGCTCGACGGTCAGCTGATGCACGACGTCTCGATGCGACTCAGCGTGGTCGTGCCGCAACGCACCGTCGAACTGCACCAGCAGGTCCTGCCACAGGGTGCCTCCGAGCGCCACGTTGAGCACCTGGGCGCCGCGGCAGATCGCGAGCAACGGCTTGCCGTCCGCGATTGCCCAGCTGATGAGCGCGGTCTCGACGTCGTCGAGCTCGGCGTCGGCATCGACACGGCAGTCGCGACGCTCCTCCTCTCCGTACAGCCTCGGCTGCACATCCGGACCACCCGGTACGCATATCGCATCGCAGCGGTCGTACAGGGCGCGCAGACGATCGGCGCGGACGGAGATGGGCAATGACATCACCGCGGCGCCGCCGCCATCCAGAGCTTCGTAGTAGGCGCGGTTGCGCATGAGGTAGGGCGGCCGTCCATTACCGGCGATCGGGCGCAGCGTGAGACCCACGACCGGCACTGACATGTCCAGATCCTAGATCGGCGACGTTACGACGTGAACGCGAAGTGGCCGAGATGCAGCCACGGTGACAGGACTCCACTCTCACCCTCCTCGAGCTCGAGGAGCCGATCCCGCGAGACGCCGTGCACATCGTTGAGCGCGTCGACGATGCTCTGGGTGAAGCGCAGATCGTTCACAGGGGCGCCCAGCTTTCCGTTCTCGATGAGAAACGTCCCGTCACGGGTCATGCCCGTGATGATCGTGCGCAGGGGATGAACGTCGCGGACGTACCAGAAGCGTGTGACATAGAGCCCGCGCTTCACCGCGCCGACCAGCTCGTCGACCGTGCGGTCGCCCGCAGCCATATGCATGTGCCGCGGGAAGGGTCCCCAGGTGTTGGGTTGCGGCAGCGAGTGGCCCGTCGACTCGACGCCGTCGCGCAGTGCCGTCGGGGTGTCGTAGACGAAACTCGCGCACACGCCGCGCTCGACGAGGTTCACAACGCGCGTGGACACGCCCTCGTCGTCGAACGGGTAGGGAAAGAGCTGGGGATCGCGACAGTCGTCGGCGATCGTGACCGTGTCGCTCATCAGCTGCTCGCCAAGCCGCATGAAACTGCGGTGCTCCTGTTTGGCGAGGGCGCTGAAGCCGACCCACGAGAGGTGACCGAGCAGGTCGGCGACCGCGTACGGTGAGAGAACAACCTCATACAGGCCCGGCTCGACGGGGTGCGCGTTCTGGTTGCGCATGCACGTGTCCACGGCCTCCGTCGCGAGCCCTTCGACGTCGATCGACTCGACATCCGGAGAATGCCGAGCGGCATAGCCGGAGCCGTTCTCACCGCGCACCAGCGCGATCATGCTTGCCTGCGTCGAGGTCGCCGCTCGCCGCAGCCCGCGCGTGTTCACCAGGGCGGTGCCGGTCGTTTGTGTGCTCACGAAGCCATACGCCCGCAGACCCTGCGCTGCGGCCAGGCGCGTGACGGCGCCCACCATGTCGGCGCGAGCCTCCGGCGATGCGGCCGCCGTGGCCTCGCTGAACGCGACCGGTGTGTCATCACCGCCGTCGGGAGCCGGCAGCGGCGCGACATCCTCACGCGCCGAGATTCGGCGCGCGTCTTCCGCGGCTGCTGCGACACGTGCAGCCGATCCCGCTGCCTCGCCCCGCACCTCGGCCACTCCTACTCGGCTGTCTGCCAGCACGCGCGCGCGGAGTCGAAGCCCCGACTCGGCGACGTTCTGGTGAATGATGCTGGCCGCATAGCGCGTCAGCTCGACCTCCGACGCGACGGCGACCGCTTCGGCGCCGTCGCCGGTCGCGTGGGCCAGCACCGCATCCGCGGCGCCGAGGAGCTCGTCACGACTGCGGGGCGTCACCCCGCAGGTTCCACGCGGACCTCGCGAAAACGGCACGGAGCCGCGCCGTGCCCGACGTGCATGAGCTGCGTGGGCTGGCCCTTACCGCAGTTCACGACGCCCCACATGCGCCATTCGGACGGCCCGGCAACTGCGTCGCAGGATCGCCAGAACTCGGGAGTGCGGCCGCTGTACAGCGCATTGCGCACGAGCCGCGTCTTCTTCCCGTCGACGATCTCCCACGCGTTCTGTGTCCCGAACTGAAAGTTGAGGCGCACATCGTCGATGCTCCAGGAACGGTTGGTCTCGAGGTACACGCCGTGCTCCGTCGTTGCGATCATCTCCTCCAGGCTGGATGTCCCCGGCTCGAGGTTGACGTTCGTCATCCTGATGATCGGGAGGCGCGACCAGCCGTCGCCGCGCATGGTGCCGTTGCTCTCCTGGCCGAGGACGGCAGCAGTCTCACGCGAGCTCATGTAGCCGGTGAACAGGCCCTGGTCGACGAGCACCGTGCGCTGCGCGGGCACACCCTCGTCATCCCAACCGAATGTCCCCAGCCCTGTTTCCCTTGTTGCGTCAGCCGTCATCGTCACCGTCTCGCTGCCGTAGCGGAAGCTGCCCAGGAGGTCGGGCGTCAGGAACGACATGCCGGCAAACGCCGCCTCCGACCCGAGCACACGGTCGAGCTCGGTGGGATGTCCACATGACTCGTGCACCTGCAACGCCGCCTGCGTGCCATCGAGAATCACCGTCATCACTCCCGCCGGGCACAGGTCTGCGGTGAGCAGCGCAACCGCCTCATTGCCCAGGCGCTCCGCGTTGCCCGGCAGGTCGAACGACTCGATGGCTTCCCAGCCCGCGCACAACTGGTGCCGCCCGAAGCTGTTCGGAAAGCTGCGCGTCTGCACCTCATCATCACTGGTGGCCATGACGTCCAGCCCGCCGCCGGACTCGATGATGGTTTGCGCGAGGCGCGAGCCCTCGCTGCTCGCGAAGAACCGTTCCTCGCGGACGAACTCGAGCGACGACTCGCGCACCGTCACGCCGCTGACGCCGGCCATCGCAGTGTCAGCGCGCATCAGCACGTCCACTTTGTCATCGAGCGATACAGCGAACGGATCGCGTACGACGGGCGTGCGGTACTCGCCGCTCGCGCCCGCCAGGGGCGCAAGCCTCACCGGCTGCGTGTTCACGCGCGCCGACGCGCGCGCAATGCGCACCGCGCGCCGAGCCGCGTCCTCGACACCCTGCGGATCCAGGCGATCGGTGCCCGCGAAACCCCACGCGCCGCCGGCGATCACGCGCACCCCGATGCCCTCATCCTCGGTCAGCGACACCGTCGCGACCACGCCATTCTTGACGACAAGATGCTGAACTGTGCGCACAATCACGCGACAATCGACAAACTCAGCGCCTGCTACTGTGGCAGCGTCGAGTGCTCGCTCAGCTACATCCCGCACGGCTGCCGAGTATATCTGTCGAGTGTGGTCGGGGCTGTGCCTGTGGAGGCGTGAGAGACCATGCGCAGCCGGCTAGCCCGCCGGCGAGTACATAGCGGCTTGCGACGCCAACGGCGTCGCCCGCGGGGTCTAAAACGCCTCCACAGGCACTGCTCCCAGACCTCATGCCTGACAGTTCCCGCGGCCATTGCTGCCGGCTGAGCAGTACCACTCGGCGGTGTTGTAGTCCCAGACGATGTCATTTTGCTTGACGCCGTGCAATGCGGTCGGGTAGCTGTTGACGATGAGCTGCTGGAACAGCGGGATCTCTGGGAGCACGGTGGCGAGCCGTTGCTCGGCCTGCATGTAGTAGTGGGCCTGCTGCGCGAGGTCGACGGTGGTTCGCGCTTTGTCGAGGTCGCTGTCGAGCTGGGCGTCACTCACGCCGGTGTCGTTCATGCCCACGCCGCCATTGGAGCTCGAGGGGATCTCGACGTCAGCGCTGCACGTGCCACCGCAGTCGCCGTGGTAGTCGGCGAAATACGTACCGGGGTAGCCGGGCTGGTCGAGGGTGAGCGCGAACATGGCGGTATCGAACCCGTGGCTGTACAGCGGCCCGCCACCGGCGTACGTGGCGAAGAACGCTGCCGACTTGGCATTGCCCGCGAACGCGCTCGGCACGTTGATCCCGATGTGCTGCAGATCCATCTGGACCATGGTCTGAACCTTCAGTCGCGACGGGTCGTCACTCGTCGTGGCAAGGCCCACCACGATGCAGGTCCCGTCCTTCCAGTGGCGATAGGGTTGGCCATCCGGGGCTGCGCCGCACTTCGGGTCGCGTGTGTACCCGGCGGCGTCCAGCATGGTGTTCGCCGCCTGCGCGTCGAACGCTGTCTGTGTGATGCCCGAGCCGGCGAGATACGTGGCTCCGAGATACATCCACGAATCCTTGGGCACGACGGTGAGTCCCGGAGCGACTGCCTGGACGATGGCCGCTCTGTCGATGCCGAGCAGGAAAGCTTTGCGAATGGCCATGTCAGCGGTGTACGGGTTGGCCGAGACGCCCGGGTTGTCACAGAGCGGCCGGTGCTCCGCGCAGAGATTGAAGTCGATCTTCTCGGCGCCGGAGGCGGCGATGGTCTGCAGCGCGATGCCGGTCTTCGCGCCGGACCCCGCCTGCAGCGCCGCGAGGTTCGCGAGGCGCATGTCGAGTCCCACCTGGATCGCCCCGGACATGGCATCCCGGACTTCGGTGGCCAGGTCCGGTTCCATCTTGAAGATCAGCTTGTCGAGGTGGGGCTGCTGGTCCGGATTCCAATAATGGTTGTTGGCCACGAGCACCAGGGAGTCGCCCGGGGTGTAGCTCTGCAACACGAACGGCCCGGTCCCATCCACGGTTCCTTTCAGCGCCGCCTGCCCGCGGAACGCCGTCGGGTTCCCTGAACCTTTGGTGAGATCGACCGTCGCCGCCAGGCTGTCGGCGTTCGCCGCCTGCGCGAACGCGGGGTCGAGAAAGGTGGCCGGCAGGACGCCGTAGACGCCACTGCCGAGCGTGAGATAGCCGCCGTACTGCGTCTTGAAGTTGACGACCACGGTGTAGCGATCGGCCTCGCTGCAACTGCGCACCTGATCCCAACCGGCAGTGGACGCCACCGGCGTCGGATTGGCGTGCTTCTGCGCGCCGTACTCCAACCAGAAGAGTTGATAGGTGTCGCAGACGTCGTGCGCCGTGAATGGACTTCCGTCATGCCACTGCACACCCTGGCGCAGCTTCCAGGTCACGCACATGGCTGCCTGCGTGTCGTCGCAGCCGGTGGTCTTCACGTCACCGTTGGCCGTGGTCGGTGTCTCCGTGGCGAGCGCGGGCGCCCAGTAGTCGGCAGCGGACGCCGCGTGCTGCGTCTCCTGCACGGAGCGGTACCAGAGCAGGCCCTCTTGAACCGGAGCGTCGAGGGCATACGCGAACGGCAGCGCGCCGACGATGCCGGCGTCGAGGAGGCTCCCCGGCTCCTGCCAGACGCCCAGCGTAAGTGTTCCACCCATCACAGCCGCAGGTGTCGGCGAGGGAGTTGACACGGACGGGGTGCATCCCGCGACCGCCAGCAGTCCCACTGCGACCATCGCCGTCAGTACGCGCTTCATGCCACGCCGTCTCAGCCTCGAACCGCACCAATGCAACAGGCATGGCAACCTGGCCATGCAGGAACGCGCGTCATTCTCTCCGAGAAACCGGGACCGTGCGGGCCGCCGACGCACCTCGCGGCGTCAGGCCACCCGGGTTGCACGTGCTTTCGCATCAAGCGCGCCTATACTCGAGAACGGCAGACTCAATACCGGTGCAGATGGAGTGATGCTCGACCCTCGCCGGCGTTTTCGCGACCGGCTCCTCATCGGCATGGTGGCTGTTGCGCTGCTGCCACTGGCTGCGTTCGCCGTGCTGGCAGCGTTCGATCTCGACGCCATTGGCAAGAGCACGGCCGAGGCGGCGCAGGGGGCCATCCTTCAGGATGAACGGGCCCGCCAGCAGTCGACGGTGGCCGGGGACGCCGGGCTGATTGACCAGCGGATGGACGACATCAACTCCGAGCTGGGGAAGACAGGCAGGCAGATCCTCTTGCAAATGTCCGCCTCGGCGGCCCCCGTAACGCCGCCCGCAGGCCTGATCTCGTACGGGGGAGCAGGCTACGTCGGCGGCGTCGGTCAGCCCAGCAGCGCAGTTCTTCCGGCAAATCCCACGGCGGCGGACGTGCGAATGATCGATGTCACGGGTGCGCCGCCGGTGCTGGCTCTGCTGCAAGGGCTGCGCCAGCAATACGCCGAGGTCCAGGCAGTCTGGGTGGCGAACCAGAGCGACACGGCGCTCCGCGCGGTGCCCGGCTTTGACGTGCCCGCCACGCTTGTCGCCGGGCGGCTGGACCCCAACGACCCGCAGCAGCGCTACCGAGGAGACGTGTTCGCCACTGCGCAGACCCGCTACGGCGGCGCGGCGTCGAATTGGGTGGATCCCAGTGCACCGTTGGGGAACCCCGGTGGCCCGTACTGGACTGACCCGTACCCGGTTCTCGGCTCGGGCGCTATCGGCGTGACAGCCTGGGTACCGCTACGCGACGGGCACACGCTGGTCGGCGTCGACCTGTCGCTGACGGGGCTCATCGCGGCCGCGCTCGCCTCCACCGCGTCGACCCCCCTCCCACCCGCCTCGTATCCCCTGATGCTGAGCAGCGACGGGATCGTCCTGTACGGGGGCCTGGGTCTCTCCCAGGACTTCGGCGTCACGTCGGACCTGACTGGGTCGCCGCTGCCCGTGAAGGACAAGCCCGCCCTGGCCTCCGGGCTGAAGCACATCGAGGCGACCGGGGCTGCGCCAGCGAGTCCACTCGCGGCGCAGCTGGCGGGGGTGACCAAGGATGTGTTCGCCGCACCCATATTCGCGGGTCGGTGGGTTCTCACCCGACCGGTGCCGCTCAGTGACCTGCAGCCTGACCTGACCGGCCTCACCACCGGGGTGACCGCGGGCGTCCACCGGCTCTTCCCACTGGTCGTTCTCCCCGCGCTGGTCCTGCTCCTCGGTCTCGCCTTCCTGGCAGCGACGCTCCTGTCCCGGCGCCTGGTCGGCCCGGTGCGCAATCTCACGGTCGCCGCCGAGCTGCTGGCCACAGGCGAGACCAGCGTTCCCGTTCCGCCCCAGGGCGGCGACGAGGTCGGGGTCCTGGCTGCCGCCCTGGAGCGCATGCGCCGCGAGATCAACGCCTCTCGGCACGCGATCCTGGCCGCGGCCGCGGAGCTGGAGGGCCGCGTGCACCAGCGCACTCGTGAGCTGCGCGCCCGCAACGACGAGCTGGTCGCGCTCAACGATCTCGCGGGTTCGCTCACCCGCTCCCTGGAGCCGCAGTTCATCCTGGACGACGCCCTGCAGGCGATACGAGCGATCCACCCGCTGCGCTCCGGCCGGGGTTACGTGTTCGAGGGTGAAACGCTCAGTGCGGTCGCCGGCTGGCCGCAGGCCATGGCCCCGGGCACCTCGGAAGGAGCCCCGCTAGAGGCCGTGGCCGCCGAGACCATCCGCAACAGCCGGCCGTTGCGCCGGCGCTCCGGCGACGGCATATTGCTCGGCTGGCCCCTGGCCACCCGGCAAGGCATGGTGGGGGCACTTGCGGTGGAAACCGAGACAACGCCGAGCGCCGACAAGCGCCGCCTTCTGCAGGCCGTCGCCGATCAGGTGGCCCTCGCACTGCGCACCTCACTGCTGTCAGCGGCCGGCCGGGAGCACGCGGTGCTCGAGGAGCGCACCCGCCTCGCGCGCGAGATCCACGACACCCTCGCCCAGCAGCTGACCGGCATCGTCATCCAGCTCGAGGCGGCCGACACGCTGGTGGAGCGCGGCTCGGACCGGGCTCGTCAATCGGTCGCGATCGCCCGCGACCTGGCGCGAGCTGCCCTCCAGGAAGCGCGGCGGTCGGTCTGGAACCTGCGGCCCGCGCCCCTTGCGGCGGCCGGCCTCGTGGCCGCCCTCGAACGGGAGGTCCGGGCCTGGGAGAGCCGCTCGGGCATTGCGGCGCGGTTCCGCAAACGCTCGGTCGCCGCCCGCCCGTCGCTTCAGCCCGCTTCGGAGGTCGCGCTGCTGCGCACAGTCCAGGAAGCCCTATCAAATGTCGCGCGTCACAGCGGAGCGGCCGCTGTCACCGTCACGCTCAAGGCGGATGGGGACGAGATCGTGCTCACGGTGCACGACGACGGGGTCGGCTTTGACGCGGCGTCGGAGCCGCCGCGCAGCGACTGCTTCGGCCTCGAGGGGATGCGTGAGCGGGTTCGCCTGGCGGGGGGTACCCTGATCGTGATGAGCAGTCCCGGCGCCGGCACCGAGATCACCGCCCGGCTGCCGCTCGCCGAACCCACCGCGGTGGCGCACAGCGCATGATCCGCGTCCTCGTCGCCGACGACCACCCGGTGGTGCAGCACGGCTTGTGCACGATGCTCGAGCTGGAAGAGGACATCGATGTGATCGGCCGCGCAGCCGACGGCGGTGAGGCCGTCAGTCAGGCTTTCTCCCTCCAGCCGGACGTCATCCTGCTCGATGTGCAGATGCCGGTGATGGACGGCATCGAGGCGCTGCGACGCATTCGCGCGCAGGATCCGGAGGCGCGCGTCATCGTGCTCACGACGTACCGCAATGAGGACTACATCTTCCCCTCACTGCAAGCCGGGGCGCGCGGCTACCTCCTGAAAGACGCGACGCGCGAGGAACTTGCCGGGGCCATTCGTCAGGTCGCGGCAGGGCAATCGCTGCTCGATCCCGCACTGGTACACGCCGCGCGGGCGGATCACCCGCCGCTTACCGCGCGCGAGCGCGACGTCCTGCGCCTCATGGCGGACGGCAAGAACAACTCGGAGATTGCCACGCAACTCTTCGTCAGTGAGAACACGGTGAAGACCCACGTGAGCAACATCTTCGACAAGTTGAACTGCCGCGACCGCGCTGCCGCGGTGCTGTCCGCCTGGAAGCGCCACATCATCTAGGTCTTCGAGCCCCAATACAATCTCCGGATGGCTGAGACCCTGGGGGTGGGACTGCTCGGTTTGGGCACCGTCGGCTCCGCGGTCGCCGCGCGACTCATGAGCGAGTGGGAATTGCTCGCACAACGAGCCGGCGCGACTCCGGTGCTGCGTCGTGTTGCGGTCCGCGACGCCACCAGAAAGCGTGATATCGATCTGCGCGCCGTGCCGATCACCGACGACCCGGCCAGCGTCGTTGACGATCCCACCGTGAGCGTTGTGGTGGAGGTGATGGGCGGTGTCGACCCGGCCACGACGCTGATTCAGCGAGCGCTGGAGCGGGGTAAGAGCGTGGTCACCGCCAACAAGGCCGTGATCGCGGAATCGGGCCCGCAACTGGCCGAACTGGCCGCTGCTCACGGAGCCGGCATCTGGTTCGAGGCGTCCGTCGGCGCTGGACTCCCTGTCGTCTCCGTGCTGCGCGAGTCGCTCGGCGGCGACCGCATCACCGCTATCGACGCCATCATCAACGGCACCACCAACGTCATCCTCACGCGCATGCGCACCGACGGCGTCGCGTTCGAAACCGCGCTCGCTGAAGCGCAGCGCAGGGGATTCGCCGAGGCGGATCCGAGCTCGGACGTGGACGGCTGGGATGCCGCGTACAAGCTGATCATCATGTCGTGGCTCGCGTACGGCGCGCACGTCCCGGTGGAACAGGTTGACCGCCACGGCATCCGGGCGATTCAACTGCCCGACCTCGCATACACCGGACAGCTCGGGTACAGCGTCAAGCTGCTCGCTCACTCGGAGCGGCGCGAGCGTCCGGCCGCAGTGCATCTTCGTGTGCGTCCGACGGCCGTTCCCAGCGGGCACGCCCTCTTCGACATCAATGATTCTGCCAATGCTGTCTTCATCTCGAGCGACCTGGCGAGATCGGTCGCGATCTCCGGGCTTGGCGCGGGCGGTCCCTCCACGGCCAGCGCCGTCGTGGCCGACATCGTGGCCGCCATCCGGCGGCGCGGCAGTCAACCCGGCCCGCCGCCGACGGCGCCGGCACAGCCGGTGAGCGATGAGGACATCGACGTCGCCGGCTACCTCCGTGTCCGCCTCGACGGGTCCGCCGACGCCCGCGCCATTGCCGTGCAGGCGCTGGAGGATCGCGGCGTGCCCGTGGTCGACGCCATCGACAAGCCGCCGCTCGACGGACCGCTTCCACAGCTTCTGATCCTCACGGGAATGGCGCCGCGCGCTGTGCACGACCGCGCCCTCGAAACGCTGGATACGCTGGCCGTCGTCCGCGAGATCGCGTGCTCCCTGGATCGCATCGAGACGGCCGCGTGAGCGGCGGCGTCCTGGCGCGTTATTCAGAATGGCTGCCGCTGGACGAGGAGACACCACGCATCTCGCTGGGTGAGGGAAGCACCCCCTGCGTGGAGTCGCGCGTCATCGGGCCTCAGCTTGGGCTCGGATCACTCCATTTCAAGGTTGAAGGGCTGAACCCGACTGGCTCCTTCAAGGACCGTGGCATGGTCGTCGCCGTGGCGCGTGCGCTGCAGGAAGGAAGTCGCGTCCTCGTCTGCGCCTCGACCGGAAACACGAGCGCGTCGGCCGCTGCGTACGGCGCGCGATTCGGTCTCCGCACCGCGGTCGTGGTGCCCGAAGGCGGCGTCGCGGCGGGCAAGCTCCTGCAGGCGCAGGTGTACGGGGCAACCGTGATCGCCGTGCACGGCGGATTCGACATCGCCCTCGACATCGTGCGGAAACTCGCCTCGAGAGGCGGCGTCACCCTGGTCAACAGCGTCAACCCATTTCGCATCGAGGGGCAGAAGACCGCGGCGTTCGAGATCGTCGACGAGCTCGGCGATGCACCGGAAATCGTCTGTCTGCCGGTTGGCAACGCGGGCAACATCACCGCGTACTGGCGCGGTTTTCGTGAGTACCACGCGGCCGGGCGCTCCACGCGCCTGCCGCGGATGATCGGTGGCCAGGCAGCCGGTGCCGCGCCGCTGGTGTCTGGACGGCCGGTCGCCGATCCCCAGACGATCGCATCGGCGATTCGCATCGGCCAGCCGGCTTCATGGCAGGGAGCCGTCGCGGCTCGTGACGAGTCTGAAGGGCTCATCGACGCGGTGACAGATGACGCAATCCTCGATGCTCAGCGGCGGCTCGCGTCACAGGAGGGGATCTTCGGTGAGCCGGCGTCCGCTGCAGCACTCGCCGTGCTCGAGAAGGCCGTACGCGACGGAGTGGTGCCACCGGGTGCGCACGTCGTGTGCGTCATCACCGGCAACGGCTTGAAGGACCCGGCCACCGTCGCGGCAGGCTTGCCAGAACCGGTGCGCGTTCCGGCTGAGGTCGATACGGTCGCCGCTGCGTTGAATCTGTGAGACCGCAATGCAGGTGAAGATCGCGGTGCCGGCCACCGTGGCGAACCTCGGTCCCGGCTTCGACATCCTCGCTCTTGCGTTGCAACTGCAGAACGACGTGCACGCCCAGGAGGTCGGCGGTGAGGACCTCACCGTGGATCCGGGCGCGGAGGCGCCCGATGAACTGCGCGACTCGCGGTTGAACCTGGTGACGCGCGCGTACACATTTGCGTGCGAGCGGCTCGCGGTGGCGGCTCACGGTGTCCACTTCCGCTGCACCAACCGCATCCCGATGGCACGCGGCCTCGGTTCCAGCGCGGCGGCGGCTCTCGGAGGTGTGCTCGCCGCGGTTGCGTTGCACCAGGCCCCGTGGGACGAGGACGACGTCCTCGACTGTGTCGCGGAGTTGGAGGGCCATCGCGACAACGCTGCTGCGGCGCTGCTCGGCGGCCTGGCCATCTGCGCCCCGGGCGCACCGGCGGTGAACATGGCGGTCCCCGACGAGATCCGGGCGGTGCTGTTCATCCCGGCGACCGAGTTGCTCACCAAGCTCGCGCGCGATGTGGTTCCGCTGCAATTCTCCCGCGACGATGCCGTCTTCAACGCCGCGCGCTGCGCGCTGCTGGTACGGGCGCTGGCGCTGAAGGACTACGACTCCCTCGGCTATGCCATGGACGACCGCTGGCATCAGCCGGCGCGCAGCGCGCTCCTGCCCCATGCCGCAGCACTCATGTCTGCCGCGCGCGAGGCTGGTGCATCCGGCGCGGCGCTCGCCGGCGCGGGCCCATCCGTGATCGCCCTGACCCCGCTTGACCCTGCTCCAATCGTCGAAGCGATGACGGCCACAGCGCGCGGCCACGGCATGCCCGGGTCGGCATCCGTGTTTACGCCGCGCAACTTCGGCACACGTGTCGACGTGCGACCGTGACACGGATTGTCCAGAAATACGGTGGCACGAGCGTCGCCACGCCGGCCAAGTTGCGTCGCGTCGCCCGTCGCGTGCGCGAGTCGCTACCGGGCACGGAAGTTGTCGTCGTCGTGAGTGCCATGGGCGAGACCACCGACGAACTCATCGCGCTGGCGCACAGCATCACCAGTGACCCGCCGTCTCGCGAGATGGACATGCTCCTCAGCAGCGGCGAGATCATCACCGCGCCTCTGCTCGCAATGGCCCTTGTTGCCGCGGGCACGCCCGCGGTTTCCCTCACCGGTCTGCAGGCCGGCATCCGGACCAGCCGTGTGCATCGCACGGCTCGCATCGTCGACATCATTCCGCAGCGCATCCTCGATGAGCTCGGCGGCGGCCGCGTCGTGGTCGTCGCTGGATTTCAAGGCGCCACTGAGGAACTCGACATCACGACGCTGGGTCGTGGCGGTTCAGACACGTCGGCAGTCGCTCTCGCAGTTGCACTGCACGCCGACCGCTGCGAGATTTTCACTGACGTGACCGGAGTGCACACGGCCGACCCCCGTATCGTCCCCGAGGCGCGCGTCATCCCCGTCATCGCGTACGACGAGATGTTGGAGTTCGCCGCGGCGGGTGCCCGCGTGGTCCATCCGCGCGCAGTCGAGATCGGCGAGGCATATGCGATGGAGATACGGGTACGCTCGACCTTCGACGATCACCCCGGCACCATCATCTCCAATAACACGAACATGGAAGAACGGCAGAAGGTACGCGGCATCGCGCACGAGACAGACGTGGCCAAGATCACGCTCTTGGGCGTGCCCGACAGCCCCGGCGTGGCCGCAGCCATTTTCGGGCCACTCGCCGACGAGGCGATCAACGTCGACATCATCGTTCAGAACGTGTCCCATGACGGCACAACCGACATGAGCTTCACGATCGCGGAGACCGACCTTCGACGAGCCCAGCGGATGCTCGACGACCTGGCGAGGTCCACGGGCGCCCAGGGTTTCACCGCGACCGCCGACATAGCAAAGGTCAGCGTGATCGGCACCGGGCTGCGCACACCCGGAGTGGTTGCCCGGATTTTCCACGCGCTCGCGGAGGCCGGGATCAACATCGAGATGATCTCGTCGAGCGAGATCCATATCACGTGCATCATCGACCGCGCCCGTGTTCGCGACGCGGTCAGCGCGCTGCATCAGGCATTCGAGCTCGAGAAGATCTAGGCGACGTGGCCCTCAGCGTGGGAATCGTCGGGCTGCCCAACGCGGGAAAATCGACGCTCTTCAATGCCCTGACGCGCGCCGGCGCCCAGGTGGGCAACTATCCCTTCACGACCATCGAGCCCAACACCGGCGTCGTCCCCGTGCCCGATGGGCGCCTGCTACGTCTCGCCGACCTGTTCCGGCCGCCGAAGGTCATCCCAGCCACGGTCACGTTCACCGACATCGCCGGCCTCGTGCGCGGCGCCAGCGGCGGCGAAGGCCTGGGCAATCGCTTCCTGGGCCACATCCGCGAGGTCGACGCAATCGCACTGGTGGTACGTGCGTTCGACGACCCCGACGTGATCCACGTCGAGGGCGCGCTGGACCCGCTGCGTGACCTCGATGTCATCGAGCTCGAGCTCCAGCTCGCCGATCTCGAAACGGTCGCGCGCCGGCTGGAGCGCACCGAGAAGACTGCCCGGGTTCAGAAGGAGAAAGACGTGGCCGCAATAGCGCTCTTGCATCGCGTCGCCGGCCACCTCGACTCGGGCAGGTCCGTGCGCACGATGCAGCTCACCGACGAGGAACGCGGTGAGCTGCGCGAGCTCTGGCTGCTCACCGGAAAGCCGCTGCTCGTGGTGTACAACGCGGGCGAAAAACGCGCGGCGGATGTAATTCCTGACGCCGTGGTCGCGCGCGCGGCCGAGGCAGGTGGTGAAGCAGTTGCTGTTTCGGCCCGTATCGAGACCGAGTTGCTGGATCTCGACCCGGAGGACCGCGCCGCGTTCCTGACCGATATCGGCCTGAGCGAACCCGGGCTCGATCGCGTGGCTCGGGCTGCATATCACCTGCTCGAGCTGATCACCTTCTTCACCGCCGGCGACACCGAGGTTCGTGCGTGGACGCTCCGCCGGGGCGGCACGGCGCTCGATGCGGCGGGTGTTATCCATACCGACTTCGCCAAGGGATTCATTCGCGCGGAGGTCGTGGATGTCGAGGACCTGCTGTCCGCGCGCTCGATCGTCACGGTCCGAGAGCTGGGGAAGCAACGGCTCGAAGGGCGAGACTATGTGATGCACGACGGCGACGTGGTGCACTTCCGGTTCAACGTGTGACGTGCTGCTGATCCTCGATGACCCTGCCCCCGGCGCGGAGAACATGCGTCGCGATGTCGAACTGCTGCACGCGTGCGCGGCCGGTGAAATCGATGGCGCGCTGCGTATCTATGGCTTCGCGCCGCCGTGCTTGAGTCTCGGCCGGCTGCAGCCCGACAGTGACGTCGATCTCGTCGCCTGCGCGCGCGACGGCGTCGACGTGGTGCGGCGGCCGAGCGGCGGGCGCGCAGTGCTTCACGACCAGGAGGTGACGTATGCGCTCGTCTGCCGCACCTCGGACCCGGCGTTCGGCGGCCACGTCCTCGAGTCGTGCGCTCGCATCCACGCGGCGGTGGCCCGCGGCCTGAAAACACTCGGGATCGACACCGCCGAGCACGCGCCGGGTGCGGACATGCGAGCCGCGGCAATCCACGGGGCAACATCCGCCGACTGCTTTGCCACGCCGGCGGCGCACGAGCTCGTCGACAGCAGCGGTCGCAAGCTGGTGGGGAGCGCGCAGGCGCGGTACCGAGGAGCCCTGCTGCAGCACGGAAGCGTGCTCCTGGAGCCGCCTCGGGCGGCGGCGTATCTCGGGCAACCAGCCGGGCGACCGGGTACGGGCATCCGGCAACTGATCGGCCGCGGCGTGACCCGCGAAGAGGTCAGCAGCGCGTTGGTCGAAGGGTTTCACGCCGCGCCGGGCTCGCGCCTGGAGATCAATTCGACCACCGCTGCCGTCAAAGCCGCCGACGCTTGACACCACATTATGATGTGTTATCCTCCCGGTTAAGCCACAAGATGTTGGGCTGCACCTCCTCCGTCGGGTGGCTTCCTCGGCAGCGGGCGCCGGGTCCCTGCCCACCGCTCCGGCTTATAGCGTTCTGCTGAGGCCGTGCCATCCGGTGGCCCGCTGCCAATCCCCTCTTTAGGGAGACCGCAGGGAACCTGATCGCGCCGCGCGCCTGGTCGAAGCGTGTGTCGGTGCCTGATACGCTTCCAACGGTTCATGGCCAAGAAAACGCGAAAGCAAAAGCAGCGTGCGGCCGCACGGCGCTCAACGCCGGCAGGGACCACTCGGGTTCAGGCGCCGCAGCGACCGGTGGTGGACGACGAGTGGCAGCTTGGCGTCGCCGACACTGAGGACATCGAGCACGTCGACGAGCCTGAGGCCGCAGAGTACGCAGCGGTCGATAGCGTTCCTGTCGCTGGGCGGCGCCGCATCGAGCGCGTCAGCGCCGTCACCGCCCAACGTGCGGTTCGCCAGGGACGTCCGCCCGCCAATGCCGCCGCCATGTTCCAGCCTCTTGAAAGCGACGACGCGGCCATCCCGTTCGACCGCGTGCCCTATGTCCCCGCTGATCTCCGCCGCGTCGGGGTGATGGCGGTCTGCATGGTCGCGCTCATCGTCATCGCCGCGTTGATCGTCAGCCACGTGGTCAGCTGACGCCCCGTGCGGGTCATCCTCTACACGGGCAAGGGCGGCGTCGGGAAGACGACCGTCGCCGCGGCGACCGCTGTGCGCTGCGCGCAGTTGGGATACCGAACGCTCGTGATCAGCACTGACGCTGCGCACAGCCTCGCCGACAGCCTGGACGTGAGCGTCGGCGAGCAACCCACCGAGGTTGCCCCAAATCTCTGGGCGCAGGAGGTCAATGCGCTCCACGAGCTTGAGAGTCACTGGGAGCGCATTCACGCCTACCTCACGGCGCTGTTCTCATCGCAGGAGGGCGTCGACGACATCGTCGCCGAGGAGCTGGCCTCTCCACCGGGGATGGAAGAGGTTGCCAGCCTGATGCAGATCAAGCACCACAAGAGCGACGGGCGCTTCGATGTGCTGATCGTCGACTGCGCCCCAACCGGTGAGACGTTGCAGCTGCTTGCGTTTCCCGACGTGGCGCGCTGGTATCTCAACAAGATCTTCCCCATTCAGCGGACCATCGCCAAGGTCGCGCGTCCCGTGGTGCAGCCGTTCACCAAGATCCCCCTGCCGGGAGATGAGATCTTCGGCCACGTGAAAGACCTGCTTCTCGACCTCGAGGGGATGAAGAAGATCCTCGGCGATCCCAAGGTCTGCACCGTGCGGATCGTCCTGAACCTGGAGAAGATGGTGGTGAAGGAGGCGCAACGCGCGTTCACGTACCTGAGCCTCTACGACTACCTCACCGACCTGGTTGTCGTGAACCGCATCCTTCCGCCCGAGGTCACCGACGACTATTTCGATGCCTGGCGCAAGGCGCAGCAGCGTTACTCCGACGTCGTCGATCAAGCGTTCTCGCCGGTGCCGATCCTGCGCACCCGCTTGTTCGACCACGAGATCGTCGGCCTCGACAGCTTGGCGGAGATGGCGGAGTCGATCTATGGCAGCGACGATCCCTCGCAGATCTACTACCGAGCCGTGTCGCAGCGTTTGCAGAAGGTGGGAAACACCTATGAGCTGCGCCTGCATCTTCCCTTCGTCGGCAAGGAGGACGTGGACATCACGCATCGCGAAGGCGAGCTGTACGTGTCCGTTGGAGCGTACAAGCGAGAGATCTCGCTGCCGCGCATCCTCAACGGCAAGACCGTGACCCGGGGCAAGCTCGAGGAGGGAATGCTGTTGGTCACCTTTGCGGACGCGCGAACGTGAGCGACGCGTGTCGAGCGTGCCCGGCTCGGCTGGTGGAGGAAGCGGGCCGGCTGGTGGGCACCTCCTTCAGTGACATAGTTCCTCCGGAGGCTCAGGTGCACCTGTTCAATGCGCAGCGCGAGTTGCTCCTCGCTGTTGCGGCGACAATCGAGCACAACACCTCGCGGGGCACGCCGGGGACCCGTCGCCGCCAGCCGCGAGGCGGCAAACCACAGTCGCGACGTCCGTCGCGCGTCGAGTTGGACTAGCGCGCCTGAAAGAGCGGGGCGGCAGCGCGCGCCAGACGGTCGTCATCGACGGCGTGGCCTGGCCGGTGCAGGGCGCGCAGGTCGCGATCATCGACGCTGGTCGCCTCGTCCTGCAGTTCCGCCCGTGGCCGCCGGGTTGGGAGCTGCCGGGAGGTCACTGCGAAGATGGCGAGGATCCCGCGGTAACGGCGGCTCGCGAGGCGGAGGAGGAGACCGGATACCGGGTTCACATCGATGCCGTGGTCGGCGTGTACACGTGGAGCGGCCTGCGCGCTGTGGGCGATGTCCTGTACCTGGCGAGCATCAGCGGCGGCGTCCCGCGGCGCAGCATCGAGGCGTGGACCTCACGACTGGTCGGACCTGAAGATGTGCCTCGAACGGTGTTTCCGTGGATGCGGCAGCGCATCACCGACGCGTTCGCCAGCGCCGTAGGTGAGCCACCGGTTCATCGCGTCCAGCCGGTGACGCTGTACCACGTGGCGGGATTCGCAACGGCCTGGATGCGCATCCCGCTGGATCGGTTCCGCAAGCGCCGCGCCCGGCGGCACATACAGTAGGCAGCTGATGACGACCGTGCTGTTGTTTGCCGCGGGCCTTGTGTTACTCGTGGTGGCGGCCGAACTGTTCACCAACGCAATCGAATGGGCCGGATTCCGGATGCGTCTGGCGAGCGGCGCGACCGGCAGCCTGCTCGCGGCGCTGGGCACCTCGCTGCCGGAGTTCGTCGTTCCGGTCGTGGCGCTGGCCGCGCACTCGCCATCCGCCGATTCCGTGGCGATGGGCGCAGTGATCGGGGCGCCATTCCTGCTGCTGACCATCGGCGCCGGTATCACCGGGCTCGCGGTCTTGACGCGTCGCGGAGCGCGCGAGCTCGTTCTTGATCAGCGGCAGCCGCGACGAGACCTCGGCGTGTTTCTGGCAGCGTATCCGCTGGCCCTGCTCGCAATTGCGCTGCCACACGCGGCGCGGATCGCGGTTGGCGTGCTGCTGCTGGCGGGCTACGCCGGCTATATCGTGGCCACGTTGCGGAGCGGCGGGCCCACCGACGAGATGCCCGAGCCGTTGCACATCGTGCGCTGGCGGACAGGGCAACCGCACGCGGTTTTCATCAGTGTTCAGCTGGCGGTTGCGATCGTGATGCTCGTGGCCGGATCGCAACTCTTCGTTGATGGCTTGAACCGGGCGTCCGACGCTCTGCACGTTTCCACGTTGGTCCTTGCGCTTGTGGTCATACCCTTGGCCACCGAGCTGCCCGAGACCCTCAACAGCGTGCTCTGGGTGCGCTCGCGCGACGACGCGCTGGCCTTCGGCAATGTCGCCGGATCGGCGACATTCCAGTCGTGCGTGCTCGCCTTCATCGGTGTGGTGTTCACCACGTGGCAGCCTGGCCCCACGGGTCTGATCAGCGCCGGTCTCACGATCGCGACTGCCGCGGCGCTGCTGGCGCTGCTCTGGCACGGGCGCGCACCCGGGTCCAGGCTGGCGCTCGCGGCATTGCCATGGATCGGGTATGTCGTCGCGCAGGTCGTCACCGGTGGCCGCCTGGGAATGTGACGGGATGCAGCGCAACCGTGTCAAGGTAGTGCGCCATGAAGCTTGACGGAAAGGTTGCTGTGGTAACGGGGAGCGGGCGGGGCATTGGACGTGCGTACGCACGCGCGCTTGCGGAAGCAGGCTGCGCCGTGGTCGTCAACGATGTGGACTCGGATGTGGCCGAGGAGACCGCGGCAGGCATCGCCGCTGGTGGCGGCCGGGCGGTCGCAGAGGTGTGCGCGGTCGGATCGTCCGAGGCCGCCGACCGGCTGGTCGCGAAAGCCGTGGACGCGTTCGGCCGGTTGGACATCATGTGCACCAACGCGGGCATCCTTCGCGACCGCGTGCTCTGGAACATGAGCGACGAGGAGTTCGACGTCGTGATCGAGACACATCTGCGCGGCACGTTCACGTGCGCGCGCGCCGCGGTGCGGCGGATGCGTGAGCAGGACGAGGGCGGGCGCGTGGTCGTGGTCTCGTCCATCGCAGGCCAGCGAGGAAACTTCGGTCAGACCAATTACGCGGCGGCCAAGGCAGGCATCGCAGCATTTGCACGCACGTGGGCGCTGGAGTGCGCGCGCAACCGCATAACCGTCAACGCCATCGTGCCCAACGCGATCACGCGCATGATCTCGACGATCCCCGGGATGGCGCCGCTGGTCGAAGCGGCGGAGCGCGGGGATCCCCTGCCTGACCTGGCACGCAAGCAGATGGGCATGGGCACGCCGGAGGACGTCGCCCCGCTCGTCGTCTTCCTCTGTTCGGATGACGCGGCGGAGATCACCGGACAGTGCATTGGACTGGGCGGAGACAAGCTGTCTCTGTGGGCGCACCCGAAGGAGATATCGGTCGCGTATCGCGACGGCGGCTGGACGGCCGACGGAATCGCGGAGGTCTTCTCCGCGTCCGTGGGTCAGCAGCTCGAGACGTACGGCATCCCATTCCTCGGTGGCAAGTCCTAAGAATTTAGTCGGGAGCCCGCGCCAGTGACGCGTCAACAACCGTGGGCGCTCTCAGGCTCAGCAGCGTGACCGTCGTCGCGTGAAGGAATGCGACGGCGACCATCGCCAGAGCAACGTACACCGCGATCCCGGTGTTGACGACGAAGAAGTCCGTCAGGCTGAAGGGCGCGCCCTGGCCGGCCGCGGCGTTGCTGACCTTGTCGAGTATCACCGTCGGTGCGTGCACTTGATTGATCACGAGCGTGACGAGCGCGATCAGGCCGAGGCCGCCCAGCAGCAGAAAGTGCCGTCGGGTTGATGTGCGGCGCAGCAAACCCGCCACACCCCAGAGGATCGCGAGTGCGATCGCGATGAACCCGGCGAGTGCCAATGGCTGAACGCCGACTCTCATGGCGTCGGATGAGATCGAGCCGGATCTGCCCAGCGCCGACTGGCTGGCGCCGCACGGCCCAGGTGGGGTGGTGAGTTGACTCGGTGCTGACCCGAGCACGAAGTCGAGGCCGCTGTAGCTGAAGAGGTTCAGCCCCTGAAGCGAGTCGAGGCACGAGTTCAACTGGGCCGACTGCGCGGCGCCACCGGTCAGCGAGGAGGCCGCACTGAGAGTTTGCTTGGCAGCGCTCGTGTTGCACGAGACTCCCGCAAACGTGAAGAAGAAGCATGCCAGCGCGATGACGAAGAACGCGGGTGAAATCCGCCGAGAGGTCGGCTCCGTCACGAGGGCATCCAGCTTCACAACCGCTTCCTCCTCGAGTTCGCGATGAGCCGTCTACGTCAGCGCAAATCTAGATGACACCGCCGGGTCTTCGTCCGCGTCAGCGAGCCGCGTGGCGCGGACTTTCACCAGGACCAACGCGCCGAGAAGGAAGAAAACCGCGGCGGCGACGAACAGCACGTGGTATCCCCCAACTCCTGGCACCCCCTGCGCCGGCGCTGTCCGCCCATTGACAGCGTCGACGACCGGCCCGAGCAACGCGGGGGCTGCTGCCTGAGCGCCCGCGGTCGCGAGGTTGGAGAAGCCAAGGAACTTTCCCGCACGCCGCCTGGGCGCGAGATCAACCATGAACGCCCAATCGACCGACACCACCATGCCGAAGCCCAGCGCAGCCGGCAACGCGAACAACACGACCTGGGTGACCGACGTGGCGACAAAGAACAGGAGGCAGGCCAGTGCACCGAACAGCGCCGCGGCCACCAGGACCGGTTTTCTGCCGACGCGGTCGCTGAGCCGCACCGCCGGATACGCGACGGCTATGCCGAAGATGATCACAACGGCGAGCATCGCCGACGTCGCGGTTTGGGCGGAGCCGAGGTCAAACCCGAACAGACGGTACTGCCCCCGAAAGGCATCGTTGATGTAATACGCGGCGAAGCGCTGAATGCACGCCAGACCGGTCAGGATCAGAAAGCGACTCAGCACCACCCAGCAGAAGTCCGGGTAGCGGCGAAACTCCGATGCGTATCCGCGCAGTTTGTGGAACCAACCTCCGGAGGCCATCCGCGCCGGCGTCGTCTCCGTTTGTTCGGACAGCGGCGATTCGTGGATCCTCGCGACTGTGAGCAACGCCGTCAGCAGCACAACCGACGCAATGACCAGGCACGCCGTGCGCGGCTTCAGCGGCCCGGCCGTCACGACGCCGGCAACCTGCCCCGTGAGCGTGGCGACGCCGAGCCAGCCCGACGCCGCTCCGCGCTGCGCACCCGGCACCGTGTCAGGCAGGAGCCCCTGGTACGCGCCCTGAGCCACGTTCATGAAGAACTGGAGCACGCAGTACACGGCGACGAGAAGCAGAAACGCCTGCACGCCGGCGATGAGCACGAGGCTGGCGACGGCCCCAAGCGCGCCCACCGCGATCAGCGGCCGGCGCCGGCCCCATCGACTCCGCAGCCGGTCCGAGAACGCGCCTGCGGCAGGCTGCACCAGGATCGCGACCAGCAGCCCACCCGACTCGAGCAGGCTGAGCGCGGTGTTCTTGCTCCCGGCCGAAACAAGCAGTGGATTGCCCGGCCCCGGATGCTCAGGCACGAGGATGAACGGCAGCGCCACGGCCAGCAGCGCGCCCCATACGAAGGAGATGCCGAACCAGAACGCGGCCAGCGTCAGCTGGCGGCGGGTCGTGATGAGCGCCCTGGCAGCAGCCATCGACCGAACACTGTACGGCGGAGGCTCCGCTTGGAATGGGCGGAGGCGATGAGACCCCGGAGGCGGGCGTCACGGAGGCGAGCCGGAACGGCTTGGAGCGAAGGGCGAGCCGAGTGCCGAGCCGCGGGCCCCCAGCGGGGGTCCGACGGCGTACCGCCGAAGGGTCTTGTCGACTCCGCCCTATTCCACAGCGCAGGCCGGAGCTTCAGCCTATGCGGTCGCCGGGTGAGCAGTCGCGCTCCGGCGTCAACAACACGACCTCTTCGCTGCCGTGCTGGTACGCGCCCAAGATCAGGCTCTCGCTGCGCACGGGGCCGATCTGGCGCGGCGGCAGGTTCACCGTGCCGGCGACCAAACGGCCCACCAAGTCCTCCGGCTTGTACAAATCGGTGAGCCGCGCCGACGACCGCCGCGTCCCAAGTGGGCCGAAGTCGACAACCATGCGGTAGGCGGGCTTGCGCGCTTCCGGGAACGGCTCGCAGCTGACGACTCGGCCCACGCGGATGTCGACGGCGAAGAACTGCTCGGCGGGAACCTCAGGCAGCGGCGTAGCGGCGTCCTCTGACACGGGTCGCAGTGTAGCCGCGGCCTGTCGCCACCCCGACGAGCACTCGGGAGGCGTCGCAAACTCCTTCTATACTCGCGACCGCGCCCTCAGTGGTCGGAGGCTAAGGTGATCGTCGGAATGCGCGCACATGTCGTCGCCGCCGCAGCGGTCGTCGCAGCCGTCACGCTGGTCGCGTGCGGAGGACCCTCGAGCGACCCGGGGACTCTGCTGCGTCAGGCGAAGCAGGTGGTGGACAGCGCACCGAGCGCGCACTTCGCGCTCACCAGCTCGCCGGTCACAGGAAGCGGCCCCTTCATCACCGGGGGCAGCGGCGACATGAAGCGCCCCAACTCGTTCACCGGCTCACTGAGTGTTGATTTCAGCGGCCTGTCGCTGAGCATCCAGGTGGTTGCGATCGGTGGCGTCTTCTACGCTCAGCTACCCACCAGCACGTCATTCCAGAAGACCGATCCCACCGCGTACGGCTTCGGCGACCCCAGCACGTTCCTCGACCCCAACCACGGCCTGTCCAATTTGTTGACCATCTGCACGCAGCCCTCTCTTGGCAGCGACGATCGCAACAACGGCGAGGAGCTGCACGAGGTGAACTGTTCGCTCCCGGGTAGCGCCGTCGCTTCTCTGCTGACCGATGCGGCTCCGAGCCAGGCGGTGTCAGCCACATTCGGGATCGCCACCACGTCCAATCAGCTGCGCAAGGTGGTCCTGACGGGGCCCTTCTATATGGGCGCGGGCACCACCACGTTCACCCTGATCATCGACGGGTACGGCAAGAGCGTCACGATCACACCGCCGCCAAACGCATCGTGAGCCGCAGCGCGCTCGGCGATGCCCGCGCTGATCGGGACGCGAGCGGGTCGCTTCGTGCTTCCCGCCGCCTCGCTGTCGGCATTGCAGCCGGTGGCGTCCTGCTGTCGGCCGCGGACACGTACGTCATCGTGCTCGCGCTCCCCGCAATCATGGGAGACGTCGGCATCGGGCTCGACCAGCTGCAGCAGGCGACGCCGATCATCAGCGGTTTCCTGCTCGGCTACGTCGCCGTCATGCCACTGCTCGGCCGTCTCTCGGATCTCTATGGAAGGCGTCCCCTCTTCCTGATCTGCCTCGCGTTGTTTGCGGCCGGCTCGCTGGTGACGGCGTCTGCGCACGAATTGAACTCTGTCGTCGCGGGCCGCGCACTGCAGGGAATCGGCGGCGGCGGCCTGGTGCCGGTGACGCTTGCGCTGGTGGCCGACAGGTGGCCGGTGCGCGACCGTGGCATTCCCCTCGGAGTCGTCGGCGGTGTGCAGGAGCTGGGGAGTGTCGTCGGCCCGCTGTATGGCGCGCTGATCCTCAGCTTCAGCACGTGGCGCACCATCTTCTGGCTGAATCTGCCGTTGTGCGCCGGCCTTGGCGTCGCGCTCGCATTTGCGCTGGGGAGCCGCCGTCACCCGTCGCGCACCGCGCGCAGGATCGACTGGCTCGGGACGGTCCTTGCAGGAGTTGCGCTCGTGGCGGGCGCGCTTGCCATCGCCGCACCTGATGCGCTCCGCAACAGCGATGCCGTGGGCGTGCTGTACTCACCGCTTGGCGAGGTGGCGTGGTTGACGCCGCTCGTCATCCTCTCGCTCACAGCGGCGCTCGCGTTCTGCGCGTGGGAGCTGCGAAGCGCGTGGGGCGGCGCACTCTCTGTGACGCGTGCACGGGTGGCCGCTTTCACACGACCCGTCGACTGGATCGGCTCCGCGCTCGCTGCTGCGGCGCTTGCGCTCATCGTCGTGTCCTTTTCCACCAGCGACCCGAGTAGGAGCGCGCTATCGGGCTCGGCTTTGTGGCTTCTGCCAGTCGCTGCGGTGTGCGTCGCGCTCTTCATCTGGCGAGAGCAGCACGCGGCCGCCCCGCTCCTTGATTTCGGAGAGTTGCGCTCCGCGGGCGCGGTCGGGCCGCTGCTGGTGAACCTCGCGGTCGGCGCAGCCCTCATGGCGGCGCTGCTGGATATCCCAATCCTGGCGCGAGTCACTGTTTTCAAGGACTCGCAGCTTGGCGCTGCGCTCGTGCTGCTCCGTCTGCTCATAGCAGTGCCCGTCGGGGCAGTCATCGGTGGCTGGCTCTCTCGGCGCTGGGGAAATCGTGTCGTCGCGTCAGCAGGTCTTGCCCTGACGACGGCAATGTTCGTGTTGATGAGCCGCTGGACGGCGCAGACGCTGTCGGATCCCCTCGGATTCACCTGGCTGCACCCCAGCGACCCGGTACTGCTCGCGTGCGGTCTCGGCTTCGGACTGGCGATCGCGCCGGTGAACGCGTCGATGCTCGCCGCCGTGCGGCCTGCGATGCATGGCGTCGCATCGGCGCTGGTCGTTGTGGCCCGCACGGTCGGCATGCTGGTCGGCATCTCGGTGCTCACGGCCGTGGGACTGCGCGCGTTTTACGCGGCCACAGCGACCTTGCCGTCGCCGGTCACCCTCTGTCCGCGGACGCCACTCCAGTGCGACGCGTATGACACGCTGGTGACCAAGGCGGTGGTGACGGAACTGGGGACGGTGTTCGCGGGAGCGGCGGTGTGCGCAGGAGTGGCGGCAGTCCTCGCACTGCTGCTGCTGCGGACACATGAGCGCAGTGGTCGCGTAGCCTATGCCTGAGCGCGTGAGGGCTGTGTTGATCCGCCCGTTGCAGATCGACGACATTCTCGACGCGGTGACGGACGCCGTTCGCGTGACCGGAATCGAAACCTATCTGGTGGGTGGCTTCGTTCGCGACCGGCTCCTTGGACGCGCGGGCAAGGACCTGGACCTGGTCACGGTCGGCGTCGAAGGCATACCTGTGCTCGATCGGGTCGCCAGGCAGTTCGGGTGGCCTCCGCCCCAGCGCTTCGACCGCTTTGGCACGGGCCAGATCAGGGGCGACGGCTTCGTGCTCGAGGTGGTCCGCGCGCGCTCGGAGGAGTACGACCCGGAATCCCGTAAGCCCGATGTGAAGCCCGGCACCCTGGCAGAGGATGTGTGGCGGCGCGACTTCACAGTCAACGCGCTCTGCCAGACGCTCGACGGACACGTGCTCGACATCACGGGGCGCGGGCTTGATGACCTGCGCGCTGGAATCCTGCGGACGCCGCTCGAACCGGGTGACACGTTCGCCGAGGACCCGCTGCGGATGTTTCGCGGCGCGCGATTTGTCGCGCAGCTCGACTTTGCACTCGCCGCCGGCATCATCGAAGCGATGCGAGGTCAGGCGCACCGCGTCGGGATTCTCAGCGTCGAGCGGGTCAGCGAGGAACTGCGTCGCATTCTGACGGCGCCGCATCCGAGCTTCGGCTTCCACGTTCTGCGCGACGGCGGGCTGCTCGATGTGGTGCTCCCCGAAGTGAGCGCGATGATCGGCGTCGAACAGGGCGGTTATCACATCTACGACGTGTTCGATCACACGATGCAGGCGCTGGATAAGGCTCCTGCGGACCTGATCACACGCGCGGCGGTGCTCCTGCATGACGTCGGCAAGCCACCGACTCACGCTGTCACATCCGACGGCCGCCACACGTTCTACGACCACCCACAGGTGGGAGCGCGCATCACGCGCGAGCTGCTCACCCAACTTCGCTTCAGCAACGACGAGATCGCCGCTGTTTGCCGGCTGGTGAGCCTTCACCTGCGCCCGATCCAGTACGACGAAGCGGCCTTCAGCGATGCCGCTGTGCGCCGCCTCATCCGCGACGCCGGTGATCTGCGCACGGAAATGCTCGACGTCGCCCGCGCCGACACACGTGCATCGTCCTTCCCAACAACACAGGGCATCGACGACCTGGAGGCGCGCATGGCACGCCTCGACGCAGGCGGCGAGGTCTCACATCTGCGCGATCCGCTGACCGGCGAGGAGATCATGGAAATGGCGGGACGCGGCCCCGGCCCCTGGGTCGGCAGAATCAAGCGCGCGCTGCAAGACGCAGTGCTCGAGGGCACAATCCCGCCCGGCGACAATGGTTCGGCGCGCCATTGGCTCGAATCGCACCGCGAGTTGTTCACGGCCGAGTGACGCTCGCGACGGACGAGACTTCGGAAGTCGTGTCTGCCGGAGAGCATGCAGGTGGAGCGCGACCGTCACGGAGCCGAGCCGGAACGGGTTGGAGCGGAGGGCGAGGCGAGTGCCGAGCGGCGGGCCCCCAGCGGGGGCCCGACCGCTGTGTCGCGCGAAACCTGCGTGCTCTCCGGCTAGCCCGCGGCTTGCGGCCGTCCGGGTGTCGCGCTCCCTCGGGAAGTACAATTCGCGGTTCGATGATGAAGCGACTGCGCGCCGCCAAGCAGCTCCTGGTGGATCTGCCGCGAAAACTGCGTCTTGCGTATTGCTTGATGCGCGACCCCAGGGTGCCGCCGTACGTGAAGATCGCGTTCGCCGGCGCGCTCGTGCTGATCGCAACGCCGCTGGTGGACCTGCCTGAAGCGATACCGGTCATCGGCGAGATCGATGTGCTCGCGCTCACCGCTCTCTCCGTGCGACTGTTCATCGCGGCCTGCCCGCGATACGTCGTCGAGGAGCAGGAGCGCCTCATCCTCGAGCGACGCAGCCGCTTCGACGAAGACGTGCGCCGTGGAGAACGCATTGCTCTGATGCTGTATCACCGTGTCCGGCACGATGACGATATCGATGTGCACGCAGCCGCAGCGCCCATTCCGACCGACGTGGCTGCCGGAGCCGCCTCGTGAGAGTGCTGTTTCTGAAAGAGGTGACCGGAACGGCGAAGGCCGGGGACGTCAAAGAGGTGACGCCGGGCTATGCGCGCAACTTTCTGTTCCCCAAGCACCTGGCTGTGGTCGCAGACGATCGGGTGGTCGAGCAGATTCGCAATCGCGAGGAGGCCGCGCGCCGACGCGCCGAGAAGGAGCTCAACGATGCTCGCGATGTGGCGCAGCGGCTGCGCAAGCTGACCGTGACCGTCTATGCGAAGACAGGCGAGGGCGGCCGACTCTTCGGATCGATCACCAACAGCGATGTCGCCCAGCAGCTCAAGCGCGAGGCGGGAATCGACGTCGACAAGAGGAAGATCGAGATCGATTCTCCCATCAAGTCACTCGGGCCGCACGAGGTGCGCATCGAGCTGCATTCGGAGATCACGGAAACCCTCAAGGTGGTGGTGGCAGCTCAGTGACAACGTCGACGTGACCGTCACGCCGCGGCCCGACATCGCCGGCACTGCCGAGCTGACGGGGCGCGTGCTTGCACCCGAGATGCGGGTGCCCCCGAGCGATCTCAATGCAGAGCGGGCCGTCCTCGGGTCGATGCTGATCGATTCGGATGCCATCGCTCAGATCCGAGAGATGCTCGAGCCACAGGACTTCTACGCCGAGCGGCACGCGCACCTGTACAGGGCGGCCGCGGCGCTGGCCGAGCGTGGCGAGCCCATCGACACCGTCACGCTGCACGACCAGCTGGAGCGTGGCCCGGGAGTGGGACGGGCGGGCGGCCTCGACTACATCGCGGAGTTGAGCCTGGCCGTGCCGACGGCCGCCAGCGTGGTGCACTACGCCGAGATCGTGGTCGCCCACTCCTTGCGCCGGCGCCTGATCGGGGCCGGCAGCGAGGTGAGCCGGCTGGGATTCGACAGCGGCGTCGACGTCAAGGACGCGATCGACTCGGCTGAGCAGGCCGTCTTCGCGATCGGCGAGCAGCGGCGGAGTGCCGAAGCGAGCCACATCGCCGGGCTCGTCCGTGAGACATGGGCGTTGCTCGAAGAACGCCTCAAGGACAAGAAGCTCGTCCACGGTGTGCCCACCAACTTCTCGCACCTCGATGTGTTGACCCAGGGCCTTCAGCCCGGTGAGCTCATCGTGCTCGCCGCGCGTCCCTCGGTGGGCAAGACGGCGTTCGCGCTGAACATCGCCCGCAACGCGGCCGTCGTCGCGCGCAAACCAGTGGTCGTCTTCTCTCTCGAGATGTCGAAGCAGGCACTGGTCCAGCGGCTGATCTGCAGCGAAGCTCGCGTGGACAGCTATCAACTTCGCACTGGTCAGGCAGACGCGCACGCGTTTCAGCGAATCGCGCAAGCGATGGACACGCTGACTCAGGCCGATCTCTGGATCGACGACACCCCAGCGCTCACCATCGCCAACCTCCGCGCCCGCGCGCGCCGGATGAAGGCGCAGCAGGGGATCGAGCTGATCGTCATCGACTACCTCCAGCTGATGCATGGAGGACGCCAGGAATCGCGCGTGCAGGAGGTGTCGGATATCTCCTCTGGGCTCAAAGCCATCGCGAAGGAATTGCAGGTGCCAGTCCTGGCGCTATCGCAGCTGTCCCGGGAATCGGAGCGACGGGAGAACAAACGTCCGCAGCTGAGCGACCTCCGCGACTCGGGCAGCATCGAGCAGGACGCGGACGTGGTGCTCTTCCTATACCGCGAGGGCATGCACAACCGCGAGGTCGATCGATCGCATACCGACCTGCTCGTGTCCAAGAACAGAAACGGCCCCATCGGCGATCTCAAGCTCGTGTTCATCGAATCGCAAACCGCGTTCAGGGAGCCTTATCTAGAGAGCGAGTGACGCATTGGTTGCGTTCGCGTAATGCAACCTTCCGCGCGCTGCGACGTTCTTTAAAGCAGCCCCCTTTTCGGGGACGCGAGAGGTCTAATAGAAGACGTGGTCAGGGGCATCTTTAGACGCATGCGCACGGTGATGAATTCGCCGTGGCTGCGCGTGGCCGGCACGCTCGTGGGGATCGGGCTCCTGGTCCGCGCCATCGACTTCCCCAAGGCGGTGGTCAGCCTCGGGGGCGCCGACCTGCGCTGGATCGTCGGGGCGCTCGCCCTCACCGCCGTCGCCGTCCTGGCGAGCGTGGTCGAGTGGGGGGTCCTCATTCGCACAAGTCGCTCCGCGGTGCCCGCACACGCCTCGCTCTTCACCTGGCCGCGCCTCAGTTCCTCGTATCTGCAGAGCCTGTTCTTCACCCAGGTGATCCCGGCGGGCGTTGGCGGTGACGCCGTGCGAACGGTTGAGATGGGCAAGCACGTGGGTCACAGCCGGGTTCTGGCCTCTCTGGCCGGCAGCCGGATGGCTGGGTTGCTGGGCATGGCCGCCTGGGGTCTCGCCGCGGCGGTGCTCCTCCGCGATTGGCTCGGCAACGGGGTCTACATCGGACTCGCCGCCATGGTGGCGGTGATGGTGGCCGTCTGGATGTCCGCACTGAGCGCAGATCGCCTCGGGCCGCATCGACTTGTTGAGCGCGTCTCTGCCGTGACCGGCCGCGCGGTACACGCTTTCACCGACTCGTTCTCCGCATACCGGCGGCATCCGCACGCTGTCGTCCAGTGCGTGCTGGTCGGCGCCGTCGGCTGGGGCGTGAACCTCTTTGCCCTCGACTTCGCGGCCAAGGCCATCGGCGTCGACCTGAGCTGGACCGTCCTCGCCGTCTGCATCCCGCTCGGTTTGCTCGCGGCCCTGGCGCCCTTCAGCATCAACGGCCTCGGCGTTCGAGAAGGCGTTCTCGTCGCACTTCTGGTCCATACCGGCGTGTCGGCTACCCACGCGGGAGCCCTCTCACTCCTGGTCGACCTGCAGATGGTGCCGTTCGCATTCATGGGCGCGGTGCTCTGGATGCGGACCCGGCGCATGACCGCCGCCATCCCCGTCCTGGCGCCGATTCGCTTCTGAACCGGCGGGCGCCGTCAGCCTGAGCGCCTACACTCAGCGGCGCATGAGCACGCAGTTCAGCGACTTCCTCGCCGCGCACGCGGCGCGGATCGCGGAGCTGAGCACCGCCGGGGTCGAACCGGCTCCTGACGCAGGCGGGGACACAGCCCAGGATCCGCGCCAGCTGGTGAATGCCGTGCTCGTCGCCCTGACCGCGGGCGATATGCAGCCGCTGGTCGCCTTCTACAGGCTGGACCACCCCGCAGGCCTGAGCGAGCGCCTCGACCGCGCCATCCGGGACGTCCAGAGCCTGCGGCGCGGGGCGACCGAAGAGGCCTCGCAGCAGGGGCTGGACGTGGAGCTGCGGGTCGCGCTCGAGGTTGCGGCGGGCGACGAGGTCGGATCCCTACTCCGGCGTCTGTCAGTCGAGTGCCTCGCGAACCTGGAACAGCAGCTCTCGACCGCAACATCAACCTCATCGGCCCAGGGGACGTCGCTGTCCATCACGATGCACGAGCTGCGCCGCCCGCTGACCATCCTCAACAGCTACGGCCAGCTCCTGTCCACCGGGATGCTTGGCACGCTCCCCGAGACCGCGATGGTCGCGATCGAGGGGATCACGGCGAGCACCGAGATGATGGTGCGCATGGTCAACTCGCTGGCGGAGCTGGCCCGCCTCGAAGATCCAGATGACCAGATGTCGCTCGAGGTCATCGACGCCGGCGAGATCATCGCCGCGGCTGTGGAGCAGGTGGGCATGGAAGCAAAGCTGCGCGGCACCCGCATCGAGACCGACGTGAGCCCGGGCATCGTGGTGCGAGGCGACCGGCGCCGGCTCACGCTGGCCATCACCAATCTCGTCGGCAACGCAGTGAAACACGGTCCACCCGATTCCATCGTCGAGGTGAGTGTCGGCTCAGATGCCGGCGCGGCGCACTTCGTGGTCCGCGACCACGGTGCGGGGTTTCCCCCTGAGGACGCCGCGCACCTGTTCGACAAATATTTCCGCTCCGTCGCCGAACGCCACCGCAAGGTGCCGGGCAGCGGCCTCGGCCTGTATATCGTCAGAACCGTGGCCCTGCGCCATCGCGGCGGCGTGGCCGCGCGCTGTGTACCGGGAAACGGGGCCGAGTTTGAAATGATCATCCCCATCCATCAGGAGGAGCGCTGATCATGGCCGCGACCCGCACGGAGAGGGACTCGATGGGCGACTTCGAGGTGCCCGAGGACGCGTATTACGGCGCCAATACGATGCGCGCGGCGGTGAACTTTCCCATCAGTGACCTTCGGCTTCCGCGCAGCTTCCTGCACGCGCTCGGACTCATCAAGCAGCAGTCGGCGCAGGTGAACAGCGACCTCGGCCTGCTCGACAAAGCGCTCGCCGGCGCGATCGTGCGAGCGGCCCAAGACGTGATCGACGGAAAGCTCGACTCGCAGTTCGTGGTCGACGTGTTCCAAACGGGCAGTGGCACCTCCACCAACATGAATATCAACGAGGTGCTCAGCAACAGAGCCATCGAATTGCTCGGCGGGGTCAAGGGTTCGCGCACCCCGGTGCACCCGAACGATCACGTGAATCTCGGTCAATCGAGCAACGACGTGATCCCCTCCGCCATCCAGGTGGCCGCTGCTATGGACATCCAGGGCCATCTGGTCCCTGCGTTGCAGACACTCGAGGATTCGCTGCGCGCCAAGGCAGATGAGTTCTGGCCCGTCGTGAAAACCGGCCGGACCCACATGCAGGACGCGACGCCGATCCGCCTCGGCCAGGAGTTCCTCGGGTACGCGGGCCAGGTCGAGCGCGCCCGCCGCCGCTGCAGCGAGGCCTTGGGGGCGCTGATCGAGCTACCTCTGGGCGGCACCGCCGTGGGAACGGGAGTCGGCACGCATCCTGAGTTCGCCGAGCGCGTCATCGCGCGTCTCGCCGAGCTCACCGGGATCCCCTTCCGCGAGACCGACAACCATTTCGCCGGCCAGTCGACCCTGGATTCGGTCGTGGCCGCCAGCGGAGCGCTCAAGGCTGTGGCGATCGCGCTGTACAAGATCGCCAACGACATCAGGTTGCTCGCCTTCGGTCCGCGCGCGGGCATCGCCGAGATCCAGATTCCGGCGGTGCAGCCCGGGTCGTCGATCATGCCGGGCAAGGTCAATCCCGTCATCAGCGAGTCCGTGACCATGGTCGCGGCGCAGGTGATCGGCAATGACGCGACCATCAGCTTCTGCGGGGCGGCCGGGTCGCTGCTCGAGCTCAACGTGATGATGCCGGTGGCGGCGTACGACCTCCTGCAGTCGATCGCCCTGCTAGCGACGTCGGCGCGAAACCTGGCCGTGCAATCGGTCGACGGCATCGTCGCCACGAGCAACGGTCCCGATCTTGTTGAGCGCGGGTTGATGATCACCACCGCGCTCGCCCCGCGCATCGGGTACGACGCCGCCGGAGCGATCGCCAAGGAGGCGCTCGCCAGTGGCCGGACCATTCGCGAGGTGGCGCGCGAGCGCACGTCTCTCAGCGATGAGGAACTGGCCGAATTGCTCGATCCCGAGGCAATGACGCGTCCCGGGCTCGGCACCGCGACGGGTGGTTAACGTGGCCGGCGAAGGCAGGATCAGCGTGGTCGGCGCGGGCACCATGGGCGGCCAGATCGCGTACCAGGCTGCGCTTCACGGTTTCGACGTCCACCTTGTGAGCCGCAAGCAGGAGCGGCTCGAGGCGGCGCGCGACGAAGCTTCGAAGCTGCTGCGCCGACGCGTTGAGAAAGGCAAGCTGGACGGCGACGCGTGCGAGGCTGCCCTGGGCCGGGTATCGCTCAGCACCGATCTCTCGGAGATGGGCGGGTCGCGCGTGGTGATCGAGTCGGTTGCCGAGGACCGCGACACGAAGCGAGAAGTCTTTCAACGCATCTCCGAGTTTGCAGACGAACATGCCATCATTGGCACCAACTCGTCGACGCTGCCGTCATCGCTGTTCGAATCGGTTGTGGAGAACCCGTCGCGGCTCCTCAACATCCACTTCTTCAATCCGCCTCTGATGATGGCGCTGGTCGAGGTGGTGCGCGGACGGCACACGTCAGAGGACGCGGTGGAACGTGCGATGGAATTCGCCCGCGCGATAGGCAAGACACCGGTCCTGGTGGAGAAGGAGTCATACGGCTTCATCGCCAACCGCATCCTGTTCATCGCTCTGCAAGAAGCCATGCGGTTGGCGCAAGAGGGATTCATCTCGATCGAAGACTGCGACGTGGCGGTGAAGAATGCCCTGGGCTGGCCCATGGGACCGTTCGCGCTCTCCGACCTCATCGGCCTCGACGTGGTCGAAGCGATCCTCGCGGAGGGCTACGAGCAAACCGGTGACAATCGCTGGGAGCCGCTCGCCATTCTCCGAGACCACGTCGCGCGAGGTGAACTCGGACGCAAGACCGGGACTGGCTTCACTGCTAGCTGAACTGGGCCTCTGCTCGCGAACCGCGTAGCGTCATGAAACGGGGCGGCGAAGTCCCGAAGGAGACCTCACGGAGGCGAGCAACAACGGCCTCGGAGCGCAGGGCTCGCCGAGTGCGAGCGGCGGACCCCAGAGGGGTCCGACCGCGTGTCTCTGGAGGGACTTCGCCGCCCCGTTCGAGACGCTGAGTTCAGCAGAGGCCCAGGGCAGCCAGGGCGTCTGCCACTCCCGCTTCGCAGGGAGGATTGCACGTCGCGTCGGCGTGCGCGAGGACGCTCGGCACAGCATTGCTCACAACGATTGCAAAACCCGCTGCGTCGAGCATCTCGATATCGTTGGGCGCGTCGCCGATCGCGATGGCGTCAGTCATGCGCACGCCCAGACGCTCGCAAACCAGAGCGCATGCAGCGGCCTTGCTCACAAGCGGACTCACGATCTCGACGAACTGCGGGAGGGATCGTGTCACGCGTGCATCTGGTTGCAGCTCGCGAGTCATGGTGTCGATGCAGCGTTCGACCTCGCGCGGATCCTCGATCACGCAGATCGCTTTGGTAGACGTGGCCCGCTCGAGGAGAGGAGCGAGGTCGTCGACGAAGTTGATCGGGACGCCGGCGATCCGCGCGTACAAGTGGGCCTCGGGGCGGTCCTGTTCGCAGTACAGCTCGTCGTCCTGGTAGGCCTGGAAATGCCAGTTGTGGGCGCGCGCAACGTGCAGCGCGCGCAGCGCGACGGCGGACGCGAGGCCTTCGTCGAGCAGCACTGCACCACTGCCTTCGGGCTCCGGCAGTTCGCGCACCAGTGCACCCTGGTAACAGACCAGCGGCGTGTGAATGCCGAGCTCGCGGCACCAGGGGAGCGCCGAGCGATACATGCGCCCCGTGGCGACAATCACCGGTACGCGGCGCGCCGCCTCCCGAACCGCTTCGCGGACGCGCGGGTGCAGAAACTGGTCCTCGCTGTCGAGGCACGTCCCATCGAGATCGAGCAGGACCGCCGCCGGCGCGGTGGCGGGTCGTGCCGCTCCCGGCGCATCGATGGGGAGCGGCAGCCTCACTCCGGCGACAGGAGCGGTGGTGGAGCCTTCCCCGCCCAGACCTCGGGGTTCACGCAATGGCGTGGTACCCGCCCCGCAAGAGCGTCCAGCGCGTTCAGCGCGCACAGCTCCGCCATCGCTGCGCGCGTCTTCACCGTCGCGCTGCCCAGGTGGGGCGCGAGCACCGCGGTGGCGCAGTCGACGAGGCCGGGCGCGAGCGCGGGCTCGTTCTCGTACACGTCGAGGCCGCAACCCGCTATCCAATGCTCTTGGAGCGCGCGCACCAGGGCGCGCTCGTCGATCACCGCACCGCGCGATGTGTTCACGAGTACGGCCGTGGGCTTCATCCGTCGCAGCGCGCTCTCGTCGATGAGGTGGTGGGTTTCCTCTGTCAACGGAACGTGCAGCGATATGACGTCTGCGTCGGCCAGCAGCGTCTCCATCGACGCTCTGCTCACGCGCGATTGCAGGTCTCCGTCCACGTGCGGGTCGGTGCTGTCGTAGTACGCGACGCGCATCCCAAAACCAAGACAACGGCGCGCCACCGCCTGGCCGATACGGCCGAAGCCCACAACGCCCAGCAATGAGTCGCGTAGCTCCAGACCGAGCAGGTAGGTCGGTTCCCACCCGTGGAAGCGGCCGGCTCGCACCTCGGCGTCTCCCTCACGCAGGCGCCGCGCGCTGGCCAGCATCAGGCCGACTGTGCAGTCGGCAGTGGCGTCAGTGAGCACACCCGGCGTGTTGGCAACGGCTATGCCGCGCTCGGTGGCGGCCGCGATGTCGACGTTGTTGTATCCCACCGCATAGACCGACACGCAGCGCAGCGTGGGCAGCCCAGCGTCGAGCACGGCAGCGTCGATGGTGTCGCGCAGCTGCGGGCAGAGCGCATCCACCGGACGGCCGCGCAGTTCGTCGCACAGCTCCTCGTGCGATGGGATGCGCCCCAGACTGCGCAGCGCGACAGCACCCTCCATGAGTTCTGGAAAGGGCGGAGGGAGGTCGAGCGTGCACAGGACTGTCGCGGGCATTTGAAATCGAGTTTATCGGGTACAATCAGTCTGTCTTGCGATCAACGTCCCGAGTGCGGTTGGGAAGACCGCGCGTCGCGAGGCCTCGTCCCGTGGTTAACACGGTCGAAGGGGCCGCGACCATCGAACCCCCCGATCCAATCAGCTTCGATGAGCTGAATCTCAGTGCAGCCATGCGCGGATCAGTTGCCGAGATGGGCTTCGAGATGGCGACACCGATCCAGGCTGGTGCAATCCCTCCGGCGCTCGCCGGGCGGGACGTGGTGGGCCAAGCGCAGACCGGCAGCGGCAAAACCGCGGCCTTCGCCATCCCCATCCTCGAGCGGCTGGACCCGTCCGACGGACCCGTGCAGGCGCTCATCCTCTGCCCCACGCGTGAGCTGGCAGTCCAGGTGCATGCCGAGCTCACGCGACTCGCCGCTCGCCACGACATCCTGGCCGTCGCCATCTACGGCGGCGACTCGATGGCGCGGCAGATGCAGGAGCTGCGACGTGGAGCCCACATCGTCGTCGCGACGCCGGGGCGCCTCAGCGATCATCTCCAACGGCGCTCGCTGACCCTGGCCAACGTCCGGTTCGCGGTGCTCGACGAAGCCGATCGCATGCTGGACATGGGCTTTGCCCCGGACGTCGAACGCATTCTGCGACAGTGCCCGGCCCAGCGACAGACGATGCTGTTCAGCGCCACGATGCCTGACTGGGTGCGCCGGCTGGCGACTCGCTACATGCACGACGCGGTGGACATCGACATCAACACCCGGCCTGAGATTCCCGCCGGGGTCACGCAGCTGTACTTGCAGACAACGTGGGCGAACAAGACCGACGCCCTCGCGCGGATCCTCGATCAGGCCGACGTGACGGTGGCTCTCATCTTCGTTGAGACCAAGCGCACGGCCGATGTCCTCGAGGCTCAGCTGCAGCGGCGTGGCTATCGCGTGGGACTGCTCCATGGCGACCTCACCCAGCGCGACCGCGACCATGCCATGCAGCAGTTCCGTGCAAGCCACACGCGCTACCTCATTGCCACGAACATCGCTGCCCGTGGGCTCGACGTGGACGACATCTCTCACGTGATCAACTACGACGTGCCACTGACTCCTGACGAGTACGTGCACCGGGTGGGTCGCACAGCGAGGGCAGGCCGCTCAGGCGTGGCGATCACGCTCATCACGCCGAGCGAGATTCTCAAGCTGCGTGACGTCGAGCGGCACGCGCGGACGTCGATCGCGCCGGCCACGCTCGACGACTTCCCCGCCGGGGCGCTCGCCGCCCAGGCATAGTCCGGGCGTGCCGTCCGGCGTGGCGTCTCTCGCCGTACACGACACGGGCACCGGCCCCGCCGTCCTTTTCCTCCACGCGTTTCCTCTCGACGGCTCCCAATGGGACCATCAGGTGGCGGCGTTGAGCGGCGACTATCGCTGCCTCCGCCCGGATATCTGGGGATGCGGCGCCTCTCCGGCGCCGCCGGATGGGGCGACGACGCTGGACGACTTCGCTCAGGCCGTCATCACGGACCTCGACGAGCGCGGTGTCGACCGATTCTCCGTCGTCGGTCTGTCGATGGGTGGATACGTCGCGTTCGCCCTGTGGCGCCTGGCTGCAGCGCGGATCAGTTCCTTGACGCTCAGCAATACACGAGCGGACGCAGATGCGGATGAGACGCGCGCCGGCCGTTTGGAGGTGGCCGAGCGTGCTCTTCGCGACGGAAACGTCGCGTTCCTCGTCGAAGCGAACGTCGACCGTTTGCTCGGCCCGAAAGCTCGGCTCGAGGTTCACATCACCGATCCGCTGCGCGGCCGAATCAAGCGATGCACTCCCGCGGGTATTGCGTTCGCCCAGCGGGCCATGGCGGATCGGCCCGACAGTGCTCCCCTGCTGCAGGGAATCGCGGTGCCAACGCTCGTGGTGACGGGTCGAGACGATGCGGTGATTCCAGAGGCGCAGATGCAGAGGATCGCGGACGGTATTCCGGGGGCCCTGCGCATCGATCTCGACTGCGGCCACCTGTCGAATCTCGAGCAGCCGCACGAGTTCACGCGCGCACTGGCCGACTTCCTGACCCCGCTGCCGCACTCATGACGGACGTCGCTCCGGAACTGCTTGCAATCCTGGTGTGTCCCCGCTGCCGCAGCTCACTGGCGGTTGAGAGCACAAGCTTGCGCTGCGACGGATGCCGGCTTCTATACGAGGTCGTGGACGGAATCCCCGACATGATGGTTCCGCGTGATGCGGAGCCGTCTGCGTCTACGCCGGACGCGCCGCCCCGACTGCCTCAGTAGCCACACCGATCGGCGCGGCGCAGAAACCCACGTAGTCGATCGGCTCTGTGATGCTGGGATTCTCTCCGCAGACCGGACATTGCGGGTCACGCGGGATGCGGAACTCGCGAAACTTCATCGCCAGCGCATCGATGTGCAGCAGGCGCCCGGTGAGCAGATCGCCCGCGCCTGTGATCAGCTTGATCACCTCGGCGGCCTGGAGCGTGCCGACAATACCGGGTAGCACTCCCAGCACTCCAGCCTCGGCGCAGGATGGCGCTTCTTCCGGGGGCGGTGGCGACGGATACCGGCATCGATAGCACGGCGACTGGAACGGCACTATCGTCGTGAGCTGGCCCTCGAAACGGAAGATGCCACCGTCGATGAGTGGCTTCTTCGTGAAGATGGCGACGTCGTTGGCCAGGTAGCGCGTGGGGAAGTTGTCGCAGCCGTTGACGATGACGTCGTACTGCGCAAAGAGCTCACGGGCATTCTCACCACTGAGCATCTCGTTGTGCTCGACGACGCGCACGTCGCTGTTCAGTGCTTGCAACGCGATCCTCGCCGACTCCGTCTTGCGCATTCCGATGCGGTCCTCGGTGTGGAGAATCTGCCGCTGCAGATTGCTGAGGTCGACGGTGTCGAAATCGACAAAGCCGATCGTGCCAACACCGGCGGCGGCGAGGTAGAGCGCCGTCGGGCTGCCGAGGCCGCCCGCCCCGATGATCAACACCCTCGCATCGAGCAGCTTCCGCTGCCCTTCTTCGCCGATCTCGGGGATGAGCAGGTGGCGGCTGTAGCGTTGCTTCTGCTGCGTCGTCAGCGCCTTGGGGACCACGAAGTCGTAGCCCGCCTGCTTCCATGCGCCGAAGCCGCCGCCCAGTGATTCGACGTTGGTGTAGCCCAGCTCACGTATGGCGCGGGCCGCGAGGAGCGATCGCACTCCGGCTGCGCAGTAGAGCGTGATCGGCGTCTCCCGGTCGGGTACCAGATCTTCGATGCGAGTCTCGATGAAGCCCTTGCTCAGATGTACGGCGCCCGGTACGTGCCCTTCCTCGAACTCGTCGCGCTCACGCACGTCGATGACCACGCGGCCGGGTTCTGCCCGCATCTGCTGAGGCGTCACCTCGGGGATGACGCGGCGTGCTTCGTCGAGGAGATCGCGGGATGACCTGGCCATGAACCAAGTCTACCCAAAAACCCGACCAGCTAAGTCTGGATTCCGGAGCCCAGGATCAGAGTGGGGCAGGCTGCGGCGCTGCGGACGTGACCTTCGCCGCCGGCGTGGCCCGGCGCCGAGCGCGGGTGCCGGAGCCTTTCGCCGTTCGCTTTGCGGTTGTCGCGCGCGGCCGCGCCGTGCGCTTCGCGGTCGTGCGCTTCGCGGTCGTGCGCTTCGCGGTCGTGCGTTTCGCGGTTGTGCGCTTCGCGGTCGTGCGTTTCGCGGTTGTACGCTTCACAGCCGTCGCGCGCTTGGTCGCGGGTTTGCGGCCGGCGGTCTTGCGTGCCGCAGCTGGAGCGGCTCGCTTCCGAGCCACTGTCGTGCGCTTGGCTCCTGCTGGCGCCGCCCGCTTGCGTGGGGCGGCGCGCTTGCGCGCGGTTGTGCGCCGCGTCGTGCGCGACGCAGACGTTGCGGTCACGCGCGCCACCGCTCGTCCGGCGATTCGACTGGTCGCCGCAGACAATTGCGTCTCCGCTGCCTGCAGTCTGATCGCGAGCTTCTCGGCGTTCTTCGTCGCGGTGGCCGCCTTTTGGCTGGCTTTCCGATGCGCGCTTCGCGTCTGGTTCACGAGCTTGCGCAGTGCTTTGAGCTCACTTGCCTGCTTTTTCTGCACCTTCTTGGGCAGCGCTCGTTTGGCCGCAGCGGCGGAGACGGCCACCGTCCGCCGTGCCGGTCTGGTTTTCGCCCGCATCGCTGAACCCCCATATATGAATTACGTGCTGCTGTCTACCACACGTCAGAGCCCGACTGCAATGCCGGCGGCACCGAGTCTGTCGCCGCTCCCGCCCTCGAGCACCAGCTCTCTCCCGAACACACCACGAAATCGCGCAGCGAGTTCGCCAGGCATCCAGTCATGTGGCATCGGCACCGTCAGGACGACGTCTTTGCGGTCGTCCTGCCGGGCCACCGAGACGGCGGCGCCTCGGGGCATGCGCCGCTCGACTTCGTCCGCCAGGGCCAGCAATACCGCCGCTCGGTTGAGACCGCGACTGTCGGCCGCGTCCCACAGCATCGAGTACGGGTCGAAGCTCGCCCGTCCTTTGCCGGCGCGCACGATGAGTGACGCCATCATCCCGATGCTGCGGTGCGAGAACCCGTGCAGGTCAGCGGAGACAACAATCTCCGCGGCGTGGTCCCAGCGACGGTAATAGTCCACGCTGCGGCCCACGTCCAGGATGGTCGCCGCTTGTTCGAGCGCGTCGCGCAGCTCCTCGGAGGCTCCAGGCAGCATGACGTCCCAGAGGGCGCCGGCGACTCGCGCGCGCCGGCGCGCGCGATCACCATCCCACGTGGTGAAACGCGAGGCGATGGCAGCGATGGACGCGCGCCGGACAGCGGCAGGCGAGGGCATGTATCGCGCGAATTCCTCGTAGACCACGCCTTCACGCAGCCCCTGCCCCGAGACAGTGACGTCACCTGCGCCGAGGCTGTCAATGACCGTCTGCACCACGAGGACGCCGCCCACAATCGAGTCGGCACGGTCAGCGGAAAGGCCCGGCAGAGCAGCTCGCCGAACCAGCCGTCGCGCAACGAGTCGGGAGCCGATGTCGCGCAGCGCTTTCCGTCCCAGCGTATAGCCGTGCAGCCGTGGAATCGGGTAGGTGATGGTGGCTCGATGCATCTTCGCCAGGTTGCGAATGGTGCCTCCGGTGCCAACCATGCGCTCGTCGTCGCGCATCGGTATGACGTCGGCGCTGCGCAGCGTCTTGAGGACATGGTCCTGCAATGCCGCTATCTCGTTTTGCTTGGGTGGGTCGCTGCCAAGAAAGACATCGGTCATCCGCAATGCACCGAGCGGCAGCGTCCAGCTTTCCTGGGCCCTCCGATTGCGAAAGTGCGCAATCTCCAGGCTTCCGCCGCCGACGTCGACGAGCATGCCGTGGTCGATCGGGAGCCCGTTGACCGCTCCGCTGAAGGCGAGGCGAGCTTCTTCGTCCCCGTCGATGACGCGGATGTTCAACCCGGTCTCGCGCCGCAGCCGTCCCACGAACTGGTCGCTGTTGACAGCCTCTCTCACCGCAGCGGTCGCCAGGGCAATGGTGCGCCTCGCTCCCGACCCGGCCGCGACCGCCATGAAGTCGAACAGCGCGGCCAGCGTGCGCTCCTCCGCGGCGGGGCTGAGGCTGCCCGACTTGTCGATGTCGCTCATCAACCGCAGTGACGTCCGCGCCTCGGAAAGGATTTCCAAGTGGCCGTTGGCGGTCACGCGCACCACGATGATGCGGCCCGAGTTGGAGCCGATGTCGATGACTGCCAGCGGCTGAGTGGGCAAGCCAGCTCCTGATGGCGGCGCTTCTGTCGACCAGTATACGAGGGGCCCCGGAGCGGGCAGCGCATGCCGCGTCGCACCTCTTGACCACCTCGACACGCCTTGTTAACCATTTGGAAAACTCCTCACGGTGTCGATACGGAAGCGCGAGGCAAGCGCATATTGCCGCCTTGAGCGGGTTATCCTGCCGGGGTGGTGCAGCACGATGACTGTCGTTTTCTCTATCGCCAGAACAATTCGGCTCGCTGACCGTCCGTGATCCAGCAGCCACGAAACCGAGCCGCAGAGCGTAGCCGGACGCCGACCAACGGACGGACGAACGACGCCCCGCAACTGGCGCTCGAGGCCGTGATGCCACTCGAGCAATCCGCGATCGTGGCCGACGAGTTCGGCCAGCTGATCAACCGCGAGCTCAGCTGGCTCGACTTCAACCGGCGCGTCCTGGCGCTCGCCGAGGACGCGAGCACGCCGCTCTTGGAGCGGGCCAAGTTTCTGGCCATCTTCAGCCGCAATCTCGACGAGTTCTTCCAAGTTCGAGTTGGCGGCCTGAAGCAACAGGTTGTGCTTGGCGTCACCCAGCGTTCGCCGGATGGTATGACCCCGCGCGAGCAGCTCCGCGCCATCCGCGCCGGGGTGAGCGAAATGGTGGCGCGCCATTCACGCTGCTTCAACGACGACGTTGCGGTCCGCTTTGAGCGCGCCGGTATCCAGCTGGTGGGATGGAATTCGCTCGAGGAGCCCGACCGCTCGCATCTCTCCGAGGTGTTCGCGAGCACGATCTTCCCGGTCCTGACCCCACTCGCGGTGGATCCCGCGCATCCGTTTCCGTACATCTCGAATCTGTCGCTCAACCTGGCTGTCGTGGTGCGCGATGTGGATGCGCAGATGTCGCACGTGGCGCGCATCAAGGTGCCGCCGCTGCTGCATCGCTTCGTGCCGCTGCCCGACGGCGAGCGCTTCATCGCCATCGAGCAGGTGATCGCGGCACACCTGACCGAGCTCTTCCCGCAGATGCGCATCGTGTCGCATCACTCCTTCCGGCTCACACGCAACGCCGACTACGAGCTCGAGGCGGAGGAGGGCGAGGATCTGCTCGAAGCAGTGCAGACGATTCTCGAGCAGCGCCGCCGTTCACCCCTTGCGGTGCGTCTCGAGATCGAAGCTGGGATGACGGATGAGGTGCGCGAGCTACTGGTGCGTGAGCTGGATCTCGAAGCCGACGATGTGTACCCGATCACCGCTCCGCTCGACCTCGTGGGGCTCTGGGAGCTGCATGAGCTCGACAGGGCCGACCTCAAGTACGGGTCGTGGACGCCGGTGACCCCTCCCGCATTCACGTCGACCCGCGGCGAGGGCCCGCCGGACATCTTCCGGGTGCTGCGCTCGCAGGGCGTGCTCGTCCAGCACCCATACGAGTCGTTCGAGGCGTCGGTCGAGGCCTTCGTCGAACAGGCTGCCGCGGATTCACGGGTGCTCGCGATAAAGCAGACGCTGTATCGCACCAGCGGCATCGCATCACCGATCATTCACGCCCTCATCCGCGCGGCACAGAGTGGCAAGCAGGTGGTCGCCCTCATCGAGCTCACCGCACGATTCGATGAACAAGCGAACATCGAGTGGGCGCAAATGCTCGAGGACGCGGGCGTGCACGTCGTGTACGGAATCGTCGGTCTGAAAACCCACGCCAAGCTGACGCTGGTTGTGCGCCAGGAGGACGCCGGCATTCGCCGGTACTGTCACCTGGGGACGGGTAACTACAACCCGGATACCGCCCGCATCTACGAGGACATCGGCCTGCTCACCGACGACCAGGACTTCGGCGCGGACCTCTCCGACCTGTTCAATCTGCTCACCGGGTACAGCCGGCAACGCGACTACCGCCAGCTCCTTGTCGCGCCGCTGACCATGCGTGGTTCATTGCATGAGCTCATCGACCGCGAGGCCCACCCTCAGGGGCTCATCTCCATCAAGGTGAACAGCCTCGTCGACAGCGACGTCATACGCGCGCTCTATCGCGCATCGCAGGCGGGAGCTGACGTCGACCTGCTGGTCCGCGGCATTTGTTGCCTGCGTCCGGGAGTGCCCGGCTTGTCGGAACGCATCCGGGTGCGCTCCATCGTGGGGCGATACCTTGAGCACTCGCGCATCTATCGCTTCGGCGATTCCCCGGATGCCACGTACTACGCAGGCTCGGCCGACCTGATGCCGCGCAACCTCGATCGCCGGTTGGAGGTTCTCTTTCCTGTGCTCTCAGCTCCGCTGCGGAGTCGTGTCGACGAGATTCTCGACACGACGTGGTCCGATGATGTGCTCGCCTGGGAGCTGAAGGGCGACCACTGGAGCAAGGTGCCCACCGTTCACGGCGTCAACGCGCACGAACGCCTGCAGCAGCTGGCTCTCGACCGCGCGCACTCCGTCGGGTGAGCCGGGCTCGCCTGCGGCGGTGGACCCTCGCCGCGGGTCCCCGTTACCGGGCGCCCGATTTGGCGTCAATCGAGGGCGTGGCAGCGGCCGGCACCGAGACGCGTTCCGCCACCGTCACGTACTACGACACGGAAGACCTCCGGCTCGCGCGATGGGGCTGCCGCCTGTGCCACGGCGGTGATGGCTGGACGCTGATGCTCGGTCGCGACGGGGCCAGTGGGCCGCAGCTTGTTGATCGCGAAATGCACTTTGCGGGCACGGCCGCCGGTCCCCCGGACGCTGCGGTCGACCTGGTGACGGGCCTCACGCGGGGTGCGCCACTTCATCGCGTGCTGCGCACGCGCAGCGAGACCGTGCACACATCGCTGGCAACGCTCGACGGGGACGCCCTCGCCGACATCGTCGATGAGCGCGTCACGGTCTTGGAAGGGCGCCGCATCACCTCACGATTTCGCGATATCCACCTCACCGCGCTGCGCGGCGGCAACCACGGACATGAGCACCTGATCGACGCCGCACTCGCGCTCGTCCGTGATGCGGGGGCGGCGGTCGAGGATCCGGCGCAGAGCTCCGCGCGAGCGCTCGGCCCTGCGGCGCTGCATGAGGCCGACGTGGTGGCACCGGCGATGACGCGAAGGTCGTCCGCCGCCGACGCGATCCGCAGCGCAATCGCCGGCTCTGTGGCGCGGTTGATCCTGTACGACGCAGCCGTGCGAATCGGCCAGGACCCCGAAGGCGTTCACCAGGCGCGCGTGGCGACCCGCCGCCTCCGCTCGGACCTGAGGACGTTCCGAACGCTCCTCGACGAGGCCTGGACGCAGCGGCTGCGCGACGACCTGCACGGCCTGGCCGATCAACTCGGCAAGGTGCGCGACGCGGATGTCCTCCTTGGGAGGCTCTCTGAAGCGGTCGCCAGCCTCCCTGAGCGCGACCGCCCGGGTGCGGCTCCGGCACTGGCAGCCCTGTCGCGATCTCGGGACGAGGCGCGCGCCGAACTCCTCCACGTCCTCAGGTCGCCGGGGTACACCGCGCTGCTCGACGAGCTCGTCGCGGCCGCGGCTGATCCGCACACGACTCCGGAGGCCGCCGGCAACGCGGCCGATCTCCTGCCGCCCCTGGCGGCCACCCCCTGGCGCCGGCTGCGCAAACGGGTGAGCTCACTCGGCGACACCCCCCCTGACGCGGACCTTCACCAGGTACGAATCCTCGCCAAGCGGGCCAGGTATGCAGCCGAAGCCGTGGCCCCGGTCGCGAGGCGGTCGGTCGCGGCGTTCGCCCGAGCCGTCGCAGCCGTTCAGGACCAGCTGGGCGAGCATCACGACGCGGTCGTCGCTGAGGCCTGGCTGCACGGGCCGGGCGCGGCGGGGGCTGACGCATTCGCTCTCGGCGAGCTCGTTGGCCTGGAACGGGCGCGAGCCAGCCGCGCCCGGGCCGGCTGGCCGCGGTTTTGGAAGGCAGCCAAGTCGGCACACCCCAGCAAGTGGGCGTGAGCAGTGTCTACCTCGTGCGCCACGCAGACGCCGGCAGCCGGCAGACCTGGCGCGGGCCTGACGATCGACGCCCGCTGAGCGACGACGGCTGGCGCCAGGCCCGGGCGCTCGTCGATCTCCTGGCCCCGGATCGTTTCGACCGGGTCGTCTCGAGCCCATCCCTGCGCTGTGTCCAGACCGTGGATCCTCTGGCCGAAGCCAGGCGGGTCGCAGTGGAGGAGGACTCGCGGCTCCTGGAGGGTCATGACCCTCGGGACACCGCGAGCTGGCTCCTGGCTGAGGCATTGCTGAGATCGTTGGTGGCATGCACCCACGGCGACCTCGTCCCGGCTGTGCTCACGGCCCTGGAGGCTGCCGGCGCCTCGGTTCCCGTCGAGCGGCGGTGGCCGAAAGCGTCCACGTGGGTTCTGGAATTCGAGGGCGGCCGCTGGGCGAGCGTGCGCTACCTGCCGCCCCCGGGCTGAGACGAGCGCAGGCACCATCCACACTGTGCGGGTGAAGCGCTTGGGCGAGCTCCTCTCCGTCGCCGGGCTCGCCGGCGACGGTGACGCCGACGCCGAGGTGACCGGCGTGGAGTACGACTCCCGGCGCTGCTCACCCGGTTCGCTCTTCGTCGCCGTACGAGGGTTTCACGTGGACGGGAACGACTTCATTCCCGAGGCCGTGGCCCGAGGCGCAGTCGCGGTGGTTTCCGAGCACTCGGCTCCGGCTGCCGGCGTGGCCGCGTTCTTCTTCGTCGCAGACAGCAGAGCCGCGCTCTCCGCGCTGGCAGCGGCGTTCTACGACCGTCCGAGCGATGCGATGACCGTGGCCGGCATCACGGGGACAGACGGGAAGACGACCACAGCAACGATGCTGTGGTCGGCCTGGCGCGCCGCCGGTATCGCTGCCGGTTCGCTGACAACCGTCGACTGGCGGTCGCAGGACGTGATCGAGCTCAACAAGAGTCGCCAGACGACACTCGAGGCGCCCGAGTTGCATCAGCACCTGGCGGCGCTGCGCGGCGGCGGGTGCAGCCACGTTGCTCTGGAGACGTCGTCGCATGCATTGGAATTGCATCGCGTCGACGACGTGGCGTACCGAGCAGCGGTGTTCACGCGCATCACCTCCGAACACACCGATCTGCACGGGAGTCGTGAGGCGTACCTGGCGGCGAAGACACGACTCCTGCACATGGTCGCGGCGCGATCAGACGGCATTGGGGTGCTGGACGCGACGGACGATTTCGCTTTTCCATCGCTGTCGCGCATCCCTGTTTCGACGCAGCTCACGTACAGCACAGATCCGGCGCGGCGCGCGGATGTGGTCGCCAAACACGTGCGCACGAGCGCACGCGGCGTTCACGTGAGCGCGCGCACGCCCTGGGGAGCGGCGGAGCTGTCGCTGCAGCTCGCGGGCCGGTTCAACGCCGCCAACGCGCTGGCGGCGCTCACGGCCGGCTGCGCCACCGGCGCACCTCTCGACGATGCAGTTCGCGGGCTCGAGGGTCTCGAGCGCGTGCGCGGTCGCATGGAGCGGGTCGACCTCGGCCAGCCGTACACCGTGGTGATCGACTACGCCCACACGGCCGACTCGCTGAGCCACGTGCTGCGCGACCTGCGCGACACGACAGCCGGCCGCCTCTGGGTGGTGTTCGGCTCCGCCGGCGAGCGCGACGTCGAGAAGCGCTCCGCCATGGGCGCGGTCGCGGCAGAGTTGGCGGACGTCTCCGTGATCACCGACGAAGACCCGCGCACGGAGGACCGTCTGCGCATCCTCGAGCAGATCGCCGCCGGCGCCACCGACGCAGGCGGCCGTCGCGGCGAGAACGTTGTCGTCGTGCCCGACCGCACCGAAGCCATCGACTTCGCCATTAGTCACGCGATCGGTGGCGACACCGTGCTTTTAGCGGGAAAGGGACACGAGAGCACGCTGATCATCGGCACAAAATCGCTAGCCTGGGACGAGCGAGGCGTGGCGGAGGCGGCGATTCGCAAGCACCTCGACCACTGACCCGAACCGTTCGGGGTGCGCGCAGAAGTCGGTGACGTCCCGCCGGGGGACGTCACGGAGCCGAGCCGGTTCGCTGTCGGAGCGGAGGGCTCGGCGAGTGCGAGCGGCGGGGCCCCAGCGGGGCTCCGACCGCGACCGCCGGCGGGCTGTTATCGACCTTGCTGCGCGCACCAAGCGAGCGCTCTGTCAGCGGATTGGCCGGCGCTGAGGAACGCCGGATCTCCTCGGATAGCGCTCGTCCGTGGGAGCAGCTTTGTCCACGACGAGCACGTGCGGGCCGGCTGTCCGCGGGACCCCGCCACCCACGGCGGCGGAGCCCGCGGCGCAGGCGGTCGCCGCAGTAGCGGCGTCCGCGACGAGAGCGCAAAGCCGGCCACCGGGGCGGACGAGCGGCAGCGCCAGCTCGCAGAGGGCCGGCGGCTCAGCGGCCGCTCGGGAGACGGCGAGGTCGAACGCTTCGCGGAGGCGCGGATCGCGACCTGCGTCCTCGGCGCGGACGTTCGCCACCGTCACGCCG
>DATMRA010000131.1:0-3037 GCA_035566535.1 Candidatus Acidiferrales bacterium
TGGCCGGATGCACGCCGTTCGATTCTTGAGCTTCGCGCACTTGGCGCGCGTAGTCGCTGACGAGCGATCGTCCTTCGCGCTCGTCGGCGACGCTGGCGACGATCTGGTATGCGGGCTCGTCGGGATCGGGACGCACGAGCACGAAGCCGTCGTCGACGAAGACCTTGATGCCGTCGACGAGGTCCACGGACGAGTCGCGGTGGCTGTCGAGGAGCACGCGCATCACGCGGCCCTTGGCTTCCCAGGGGCAGAACTCGGTGGCTGTGATGTACGCCGCCGAAGGGAGCTGAGCGCGCGCCTCGCTGAGCGGAATCCCAACCGTCGCGCGCAGCTCGAGGAATTTCACGATCGTGTACATGGCGTCATAGGCGCCGAAGTAGTAGGGCCAGATGAACCCACCGTCGCCGTCGGTGGCGAGGCACGTCCCAGGCACAGCTGTCGCGCGCAGCACCGCGGCCGGCTCGGCGGGCGTCGAGGTGAAGGTGCCGCCATGCTCGCGCACGAGAGCGCTGATCCACCCAGGCGCCGACGCCGGAGCCAGCACCGTACCCGGCCGCGAGCGGAGGTACCAGGACGCGAGGATGCCGAACGTTTCGTACGCAGTCAGTGACACGCCGGTGTCGTCGATGAGGATGATCCGCTCACCCGTCGGGCTCAGCAGGCAGCCGACGTCGGCCTGCACGGTGCGGCTGATCAGCGCCGTCTCCTCGGGCACCCCGACGTGGTGCGGGCCCTCGCGCAGCCCCGCGTTGAGCGGAACCGTGCTGACGCCGAGCTCGTTGAGCACCAGCGGCAGCACCGCTGACGCCTCGCTGTAGTCGTAGTCGACCAGCAGGCGGAAGTTGGCCGCCCGAATGACGTCGGCATTCACGCTGGCAAGCAGATGCTGCTGATAGTCGCGGATCGGCTCGCTGTATTCGATGTCACCCATCTCGTAGAAGGCCGCGCGGCGAAAGTCCTCTCGGAACAGGAGGTTCTCGAGCTTGCGCTCGGCGCGCTTGTCGATCTGGAGACCGTCGTGGTCGAGGAAGCGGATGTCCGCGCTGCGCTGGTCGAGCGGTGACACGATCACCTGGATGCCCGCGTCACACCGCCCGTCGCGCGTGGCGAACTGCGTCACGGGCACCGGCACCTCGTGCACGTCGCGCACGGTCCCTCCGGCGCTGACAATCCCGCTGACGATCGCGCGTTTGATCATGCGCGACGAGCGCGCGTGGTCGCGCCCCACGGCGACACGCGATCCCTTGGGCAACGTGGCGCCGAAGGCGGCTCCCAACCGGGCGCAGAACTCCGGGGTGAGCTCGACGTTGATGAGACCGCCCATGCCGAACGACGAGAACAGCCCGCGCCGCCACTCCCCCGCCCAGATCACGGACTCGTTCACCGTCGAGCCCGGCTCGATCTCCTTGTTGGGCCAGATCTTGACGCCCGCGCGAATGCGCGAGCCCCGCCCGACCAGGCAGTCGTCACCGATGACGCTGTTCTCCTCGAGCAGCGTGTTGTTCTTCACCGTGACGTTGCGGCACACGATCGCCTGGCGCAGGCGGCACTGCTCGCCGATGTACGAATGCGGCCAGATGATGCTGTTGCTGACCTTGGCGTAGTCGTCGACGATGGTGAAGCGGTCGATGACCGCGTGATCGTTGATGAAGGCTCCGGCCTTGAGCTTGACCTCGTCGCCAATGAACGCCGGTCCCTCGATCTGCACATCCATGCCGAATTCCACGCCCTCGCCGATCCACGCCTCGCCCTCGCGCCGGCCGGGGATGTGGCAGCGCACCTTGCCGTCGAGCGCGTCCCAATTGGCCTGCATGTACGACTGGATCGAACCGATGTCGCACCAGTAATCCTCCACAGCGATCCCGATCAGCGGCTCGCGACGGCGCAGCATCGCCGGGAAGACGTCCTGCGACCAGTCCGCGACCGTGTCCGGCTTGATGTGACCGAGGACGCTGGGCTCCGCGACGTATATGCCGGTGTTGGCCTGGTCACTGAAGACCTCGCCCCATGACGGCTTTTCGAGGAACCGCACGACATTGCCTTCCGGGTCGGTGACCACCACGCCGTATTCCAGCGGGTTGGGCACGGACCGCAACACGATGCTCGCGTTCGCCTTGCGCTCGCGATGCTGACGTACAACCGAGGTGAGGTCGATGTCGGTCAGGGCGTCGCCGCTGATGACCAGAAACGTCTCGTCCAGCAGATGGGCCGCGTTGCGCACGCTGCCCGCCGTTCCCAGCGGCCGGTCCTCGACGACGTACTCGATCTGCATCTCGAGCTCGCTGCCGTCGCCGAGGTGATTGCGGATGTCGGCACCGAGGTACGCGATCGTCACGATCACCTCGTTGATGCCGTGGTCGCGGAGCAACCGGAGAATGTGCTCGATCACGGTCGTGCCGGCAACGGGCACCAGCGGCTTGGGGTGGCGACTCGTGAGCGGACGCAGCCGCGAGCCCTCGCCCCCGGCCATGACCACCGCCTTCACAGTGATCCTCCAGTACCGCGCCGTAGTCGCCCGCGTCGAATCATATGCGGGTGGTCCCGCATTCGAAACAGTCTGGTCAACCAGACATGCCGACGCCGACGGACCGATCCTCCAGCCATCGCGCCACGGCGTGCACATCGAGGCGGCTGGCGGCAAGGCCGGCCATCATGCCTGCCGCCACTCCCTGAGGCGCGAGGAGGTCATAACCGTGGAGGTTGAGCTGCACGCACATGGCCAGGAACGCGGTGGGTCGGGGCGCAACGGCGAAGACGCCGCTGGCCAGAAGGACACCGGCCAGCGACGCAGCGCGCTCATAGGCTGAGACGCCGGTCACCTGCGCGAGGGCGGCGTCCAGTGCCTGCGGCGGCGACGGGTCTGATCCGGCGAACCGCCGCGCAGCCACCAGGTTGATGAAACGGAGGTCCGACTCCCCCAGGTCGCGGCCGAGCGTCATGCGTTCAACTCTTCGAGCGCTTCCTGAAACAGGATCAGGTTCCCGAGGAGCGCCTGCACGACGCTTTCGTCGACCTGGGTGGACAGGTTCTCGATCTC
>DATMRA010000132.1:0-2303 GCA_035566535.1 Candidatus Acidiferrales bacterium
GCTCACTACGCTGAGACACAGACACAATTCAAGCGCAACGTCGTCGTCGGAAACCTCGTGTACAGCCTCGCGCTGGGCATGAGCGTGGCCGACGTCAGCGGGAAGGCTATCGCCAACCTCGAGGTCGAGTCGCTGAAGCACGAGAACCCCACCTTCCACGGCGACACCATCTACGCAGAGACCACCGTGCTCGACAAACGCGAGTCGACTAGCAAACCCGATCGCGGAGTGGTAACCGTAGAGACTCGCGCGTTTAACCAGAATGGCGAGCGAGTGTGTGTGTTTCGACGCAAAGTAATGGTGCCCAAGCGGGGAGATGCGCCCTCCTGACGAAGCGCTGAGTCATGAGGTAGGCGGCGATGCCGACTGGTGTGACCGGGCGTCACGGAGGCGAGCCGGAACGGCTTGGAGCGGAGGGCGAGCCGAGTGCCGAGCGGCGGGGCCCCAGCGGGGCTCCGACCGCGTACCGGGAACACCAGCCGGCAGCGCCGCCAAACCCTCATTGACAACAGTCGCGGAGTGAACGAGGCCGATCCGCGCGTTGCGGCGCGGTACAACGTGCGGCCTCTCCTGCAGAACGCGGGCGACGGTTTGCGCGACGCGGTGGCTCAACTTGGGGTCCCGACACACCAGCTGATGGCGGTCGCGCGATACGGCGCGGTGGAAGCGCTTGCGTTGCAAGGGTTGAGCAGCGATCAGGCCATCGCGCTCGAGCAGGCCGTTCGCGAAGCAGGCGGAGCCCTGCTCACGAGCGCGAACCTGGAGCGCGCGGTTGTCCTTGCGCCGCTGATGGTCGCGGGCGAGCTGCCCTCGCGACTCTCCGCAAACGCGGAAATCGCCGATGTTGGCATGGCAATCGGCGCCGCCCTCATGGGACGGGGCGTGCCGCCGCCGCTGAGGGCGCGAGGCCATCTGCTCGAGTTCGGTCGACGAACGCTTGTCATGGGCATCGTCAACGTCACACCGGATTCGTTCTCGGGTGACGGCGTGGGCTCCGACGTCGACGCGGCTGTGGAGCGCGCCCTCGCCCTCATTGAGGCGGGCGCAGACGTCATCGACATCGGTGGCGAGAGCACGCGTCCCAACTCAACACCGATATCCGCGGTCGAGGAACAGGAACGCGTGCTGCCCGTGTTTGCGGCGCTCAGCTCTCGCGCCGGCGTGCCATTGAGCATCGACACGCGCAAGGCGGCTGTTGCCGCCGCGGCCATCGAGGCGGGCGCGGCGATGGTCAACGATGTCTGGGGACTGCAGGGCGACCCGGAGATGGCGCCGGTGATCGCCGCGCGCGACGACATCGGCGTCGTGGTCATGCACAACCAGCGCGGCCTCGACTACACGGATCTCATGGCCGATATCACCCGGTGGTTGCGTCAGAGCCTCGTCGTCGCGATCGCAGCCGGCATCGCCGCGGAGCGAGTGGTGATCGATCCGGGCTTCGGTTTTGGCAAGACCCCGGCGCAGAACCTGGAGCTGATGCGCCGCCTCGGTGAGCTGCGTGGCATCAGCCGGCCGATCCTTGTCGGCCCGTCGCGCAAATCGACTATCGGCTTTCTCACCGGCGGCCTTCCACCGGACCAGCGGGTCGCAGGCAGCATCGCCCTGGCGACACTCGCCGCCGGCGCCGGCGCGCACGTGGTTCGCGTGCACGACGTCAGCGAGACCGTGCTTGCAATGAAGGTGGCGGACGCCGTTGTTCGTGGAACGCCTGAACACATCCTCAGCCTTCCCGCGCCCGGACCAACCGGGTGAGCACCTCTCCCCAGGACACAACAATCGCGTGGGTGGCACTCGGCTCAAATATCGGCAGTCGCACGCAGGCGCTCGCCTGCTTGCGCACCCAGTTGCAGCGCGACGGAGTCGTGATCGAAGCCGCGTCGTCGGAGATCCTCACGCGACCAGTGGGCGTCACAGCGCAGGCGGACTTCCACAACCAGGTCGTTCGGCTTCGAGCGCCGGAGCCATGGGCGCCGCATCACTGGCTCATGCATTGCGAGCAAGCAGAACAGCGGTGCGGGCGGCGCGAAAGCTACCGCTGGGGGCCTCGTGTCGCCGACGCCGACGTGTTGCTCCTTGGCAAGAGCGGTGAGATGAGCGTCGATGACGGCGACCTGACGGTGCCGCACCCAGAGCTGAGCCACCGGCCGTTTCTCGCGCGTCTCCTTCGCGAGCTGGGTGTGGCCGCCTCTTAGATCGGCAGACGATCCGCCAGCTGCGGCACGAGGTGCAGCGCCGCGTCGATCTGGCGCGCGATGGCGGACAGGTCCGGACGCTTCTCGAAGTCGAGAAACCAGGAGTGCTCG
>DATMRA010000133.1:0-5367 GCA_035566535.1 Candidatus Acidiferrales bacterium
TACACGATCGGTCGTTGGGGCGCGTTTGCAGACGTCTCCAGCGAGAACATGCGGCCCTTCTGGAACGGTTACAGCGACTGGGGCGGCACTGACATCCTTCGCGACGTCGTCATCGTGGGTGACGACGCCGTCGACAGCCCGGCTCAGCCGCAATCGTGGACGGCGAGCACAGCGTGGTGGAACCACGTCTGGGTCTACTCCTTCAACATCGCGCCCATCCAGCAGGGACTTCCGCTCGACTGCGAGGCGGCCGCGCTCGAGGAGGCAACGCGCGCCAAGGGCAACGACATTAGCCAGTACACGATATTCAGCGCCATGCCGAACGCCGATAGAGGTCCAGCGATGTGGTCGGGCGGACACATAGTGCAGTGGGGCGACCCCTACACCGAATTCGTCGGCAACGTGTACGGGAGCGAGAGCCGCGGAACCGGATATGGCATATACAGTCCGGCGATCGCCGCGGTCGCCAAGCAGTTCGGCTTCAACGCCGTGGGCATCGAGGGCGGATCGGCACAGCAGGTTTTCACTGCCCTGGCGATGGGGCACCCGGTGCTCGTGATCACGTCGGGCACGTTCACCCCGGTGGCGACCAACTGGTGGACGGCGTACGACGGGCGTGCGATTCCTTACTCGCTCAGCGACCACGCGGTCACGGTGGTCGCCGAGGACGGCGTGGCCGGCACGATCACGCTCAACGATGTCCGCGACGGCCGGATGAAGACCTTCAGCCTGGCCCAGTTCGAATCGTTCTGGACGAGCTATCTGGATATGGCGGTCGTCTTACAGTAGCGGCGGAGGCTGCGGCGCAGACGGCGGCTCGTCGTGCGACTCAGTGCTGGTGCGCCGGAACTCGCGGATTGCCCGTCCGAGCCCCGAACCCACATCCGGCAGCTTGCCGGGACCCCAGACGATGAGGACGACGACGAGTACCACGAGAACCAACCACATGTGACCGCCGCCGATGAACGGCATCCGTCGTCCTCCGAGATTTCTTAAGACCTGCGACTCAACGTTGATACGCGGCGCCGGGGCGGCCGGATCACAGCAGCGCCGGCGAGGGTGATCCAGTAGCCAGTGTGCTCCGTAGACTGAGAGGCGAGCGCTGATCGGAGTTCGGCTATGGAGGCTGTGTGGAGCATCCAGAGGCGGGGATACTTGACCTGCTCGCCCAGGGTTCACCGGAGGCGATCGAATTCCTGTATGACCGCTACGGGCGGATCGCGTTCACCGTCGCGCTTCGCGTTCTCAGCGATCACGCCGCCGCGGAAGACATCGTCCAGGAGGCTTTTCTGTCGATCTGGCGGCGCGCGATGACCTACCGCCCTGAGCGCGGCAGCCTGCGCAACTGGATTTGCACCATCGTGCGCAACCGCGCGATCGACCGCTTGCGCGGAGAGTCCGGTCGATCCCGTTACGAGCTCCCCTTCGACGAGAAGCCGGATGAGCCCGATCTATCGGATACCTGGACGCAGGTGGCGGCGGAGCTCGGGCGACAGCAGATCCGCGAAGCGCTGCAGCAACTGCCGCTCGAACAGCGCCAGACCATCGAGCTTGCGTACTGGTCCGGACTGTCCCAGCGAGAGATCGCGGACAACATGCGAGTTCCCCTCGGCACCGTGAAAGGGCGCGCCCGCCTTGCGCTGTCCAAGCTGCGCGATGTCCTTCAGGAAAGGGAGGAGTCATGGCACGCGCCATGAAGTGCGCCGAGGCTGAGGAGCTCATCGCGCTTGCCGTTCTCGGAGTGCTCGAAACGTCGTCGTCGAGCGACATCGAACATCACCTCAGCACATGCAGCCATTGCCGTGAAACGGCACGCGCGTATCGCCGCGCAACCTCCATCCTGCCGGCCTCGCTCGAACCTGCGAAGCCATCGCGCGAGTTGCGTCGGCGCATCATGACCGAGGTCTATTCGAGTGCACGCGTGGACCGCCCTCACCGACTCACACCTGGAGCGATCTGGCGCCGCGTACCCCAATCCCGTGCCTTCACAGTCGCCGCCCTTGCGACCGGCATCGCAGCCGTCGTCCTCGGAGTGTGGGGCGCGACGCAGACACCCGGCGCGGCGCAGACATTTGCGGTGGCCGCCACCACGAATCAGCCGGGCGCGCACGGCCAGCTGACGTACTTCCCAAACTCAGCGCGCGCCGTGCTCACCGTCGCCGGCATCGACGCAAGCAGCGGCTCGAACGCCGCCAACGTGGTGGAGATATGGCTGGTACCGCACAACGGGGCGCCCGTGCCGGCTGCGTTTCTCACGCCAATACCCCAGACCAGCACGTGGACCGCCGTGATCGCGGGCGACCTGCTCACCTACAAGATGGTCGCTGCGACCACCGAGCCTGTGGGTGGCCGGCCGTCGCCGACGGGACCCGAGATCTTCAGCGTCGCGCTACCGCAGTCCTGAACAAGCTCAGCCGCTTGTGCGAGTGGCGCGCCCAGGAGGATTTGAACCCCCGACCTTCTGATCCGTAGTCAGACGCTCTATCCGGACTGAGCTATAGGCGCGCGGCCTCCCCTCGCGGCGAGTGTACCCGATGCCGTCGAGAGCCCCAGCGGAGCGGCGCTTCTGAGGCAGCGCGCTGGTCAAGAGCGGCATGATGGTCAACGAGCCAGATACAGAACGGAGGTGCGCGCTATGGCCGTGACCGGAGTCGAGGGCCGAGCCCTCCCCGGGCTGGATTTCGTGGGCGATGTTGCCCAGCAGCTCCGCGTCGACGGGATCCGGGCGAGCACGAAGGCCGGGTCAGGCCATCCGACGTCGAGCATGTCAGCTGCGGACCTCATCGCGGTGCTCGCGGCACGGCATCTGCGGTACGACTTCGACCACCCTGAGAGCCCTAACAACGACCATCTCATCTTTTCCAAGGGGCATGCCTCGCCTCTCCTCTACGCTCTCTACAAAGCGTGCGGTGCGATCACCGACGACGAGCTGATGACCTATCGGACGTTCGGCTCGCGACTGCAGGGCCACCCCACTCCCGCGATCCCGTGGGTCGACGTGGCCACCGGTTCGCTGGGCCAGGGACTGCCGATCGCCGTCGGGGTGGGCCTTGCCGGGCGGTACCTCGACCGCCTGCCATTTCACGTGTGGGTGCTCTGCGGCGACAGCGAGCTCGCCGAGGGATCCATCTGGGAGGCGCTCGACAAGGCCTCGTTCTACGGGCTCGGCAATCTGGGCGTCATCTTCGACGTCAACCGGCTGGGGCAGCGAGGGCCCACTGAATACGAGTGGGATCTCGATGTGTACCGCCGCCGCGTCGATGCATTCGGCTGCAGGCCCGTCCTCATCGACGGCCATGACCTGCAGCAGATCGACGAAGCGTTTAGCGAAGCGCGGGGCGGGCACGAGCGTCCCACCGTGGTCATTGCTCGCACCGTGAAGGGGAAAGGCTTCAGCGAAATCGAGAACCACGAGGACTGGCACGGAAAGGCGCTGGCACCGGACATGGCAGAGCGCGCCATCGCCGAGCTCGGCGGCATCACCGACCTGCGTATCGACGTGCGCCGTCCTGATGAGGTCGAGGACGCCGCGGCGACACGCGCCGCCTCCCCGCGGGTGCAGCTGCCGACGTACACCAAGGGAGACAAGGTCGCAACGCGTAAGGCGTACGGCGACGCCCTCACCGCGGTCGGCATCCGCCCGGACATCGTGGCGCTCGACGGCGAGGTGAGCAACTCCACGTTCGCGGAGATCTTCAAGAAGGCGTTTCCGGATCGCTTCTTCGAGATGTACATCGCGGAGCAGCAGCTGATCGCATCCAGCGTCGGCATATCGGTCCGCGGTTACACCCCATTCGCGTCCACCTTCGCGGCGTTCTTCAGCCGCGCGTACGACTTCATCCGCATGGCAGGAGTCTCCGAAGCCGATGTGCGGCTGGTCGGCTCGCACGCCGGTTGCGAGATCGGCGCGGACGGGCCGTCGCAGATGGCGCTGGAGGACATTGCCGCTATGCGCGCGGTGCACACGTCGACGGTGCTGTATCCCAGCGATGCCGTGTCGACGGCGAAGCTCGTGGCGGAGATGGCTGACCTCCCGGGCATCTCGTACCTCCGCACCACACGCGGCGCGTATCCCGTCCTGTACGACAACAGCGAGACGTTCCCCGTCGGGGGATCGAAGGTGCTGCGCCGGAGCGATCGCGACGTGGCTGCGCTGATCGGCTGCGGTGTCACGCTCCACTCATGCCTGGCCGCGGCGGAGCAGCTTGCTTCGGGCGGCGTACAGGTGCGCGTGATCGACTGCTACTCGCTCAAACCGATCGACATCGAAACGCTGCGCGACGCCTGCCGCGACACGGGCGGGCGCCTTCTCGTCGTTGAGGACCACTACCCCGAAGGCGGCATCGGCGCGGCGGTGATGGAAGCGCTCTCACTCGAGGATCCCCCACCGCGCGTCGCACACCTTGCAGTGCGCGCACTTCCGGGCTCGGGGACACCCGCTGAGCTGATGGCGGCCGCCGGAATCGACGTCGATTCGATCGTGGCGGCAGCCAAGAAGCTGGCCGGCGTCATCCCGGCGGTGCGCTGATGTCCAACCCTTTGCAGAAGCTCGCGGAGCACGGCCAGAGCGTCTGGCTCGACTTCATCAGCCGTGAACTGGTCACCAGCGGTGAGCTGGAAAGAATGATGGGCGAAGACAACGTCACCGGCATGACGAGCAATCCCACCATCTTCGAGAAGGCCATCGCCGAGGGGTCTGACTACGACGCGCAGATTCGCGAGCTCGTGCAGACGGGCGTCGACGACCCCAATGACGTCTTCCTCGACCTCGCGATCACCGACATTCAGCGGGCCGCTGATGGGCTGCGTCCCGTCTTCGACAGGACGGGTGGCGCCGACGGCTTCGTGAGCCTCGAGGTGCCGCCGGGTCTGGCGCACGACACCGACAGAACAATCGAAGCAGTCGGCCGGATCTGGGAACGGGTCCAGCGGCCCAACCTCATGGTCAAGATTCCCGCCACCCGCGAGGGGCTGCCGGCAATTCGCACGAGCCTGCTCGAGGGCCGCAACATCAACGTCACGCTCGTCTTCGCGTTGGCGATGTACGACCGGGTCATCGACCAGTACATCGAGGCGCTGGACGCACGGCACGAGCAGCAGCTCTCGCTGGACGTGCACTCGGTCGGGTCTTTCTTCGTCAGCCGCGTGGACACCGCGGTGGACAAGCTCATCGAGGAGAAGCTTGCAGCCGACCCGGGGAACGCCACGCTCGAGAATCTGCTCGGCAAAGCCGCCATCGCCAACGCGGTTCTTGCCTACGAAAAATTCGAGCAGCGCTTCGGCGATGCCCGCTTCGCCCGCCTTCGCGAGGCCGGCGCATACGTGCAGCGTCCGCTGTGGGCCAGCACCAGCGCGAAGAACCCCAAC
>DATMRA010000134.1:0-2498 GCA_035566535.1 Candidatus Acidiferrales bacterium
CGGGATGGAGGAGTTCTGCGAGCTCGTCGAGCAGATTTACGCCCACCCGCTGGATCGCGACCGGCCGCTGTGGCAGGTCTGGGTCGTCGAGGGCCTCGAAGGCGGCCACGTCGCACTCGTGACGCTGCTGCACCATGCCTACTCCGACGGCGTCGGCGTGTTGGACATGCTCGCCGCGTTCTACAACGACACGCCTGACGATGCCGCGGTAGTTCCCGCCCCGTGGGCGCCGCAACCGCTGCCGTCGACAAGGCAGCGACTGGGTTGGGCGCTACGAGACCTGCCCACCAGGCTCCGCCGGGTCGCACCGACCGCACGGGCCGTGCGCGATCGGGTGCGCATGGAGCGGGACTTCGCTAAAGGTGGCGAACGGCGCGTCCCGTCCGCCTTCGACCGCTCCACGCCGCCCGGCCCGTTCCAGTGCGGGCTGTCGCGCAGCCGGCGGTTTTCCTGCGAGACGTTCCCGCTCGCCGACGTTCGCGAGGTGAACAAAACGCTCGGCGTCACGATCAACGACATCTTCATGGCGTGTGTCGCGGGTAGCGTTCGCCGCTATCTCGAGCGTTCCGGCTCACTGCCCGACCAAGCGATGGTGGCCACGATGCCGCTCGCGGTCACTCCAGCGGCCGAGCGAGCCCACCCGGGCAACTACTCGTCGGTCGACTACGTCTGGCTGCACGCCCAGATCGCCGACCCGCTCGAGCGGTTGCGCGCCACAAGCGTCGCCGCCGACGCGACGAAGCAGCACTTCGCCCAGACCAAGGACGCCGACATCGGCGCGGTGATCGAGCTCCTGCCCGAACGCGTCATCTCGGCCCTTGCCCGTGGCAATGCGCGAACCAAGGGGCGCTTCGACACGTTCAAGAACGTGGTCGTGTCCAACGTGCCGGGGCCGCGTGAGCCCCGGTACCTGGGCCGGTGGCGCGTCGATCGGTGGTTCTCCACCGGGCAGATCTCCCACGGTGCGACGCTCAACATGACCGTCTGGAGCTACTGCGACCAGTTCAACCTATGCGTCCTTGCCGACGCCGTCGCAGTTCCCGACACGTGGGAGCTGGTCCGCGGCTTCCGGACCTCGCTCGACGAGCTGCTCGCGGTCGCCCGTGCGCAGGCCACGGCGAGCCCCTCCCCCGCACCTTCGACCACAGGTACGCCGGCGCACTGAATGCTCTCGTAGCACTCGTCCACAACCACAAGGAGATGGCTACATGACCCGGATCGCCCCGATGGACCTGTCATTCTTGCTGCTGGAGAGGGCCAACCGACCATTTCACATGGCTGCCTTGACAATCTTCCAAAAACCCAAGGGACAGCAGTCTTCTTTCGGGCCGCGCCTGTTCGACGCCTATCGGCACAGCCAGGCGGTCAAGCCCTTCAATTACAAGCTCAAATGGCTGGGCAAGGATGTCGCGGCCTGGGAAACCGTCGAGCCGGACATGCAATATCACATTCGGCACATTGCCTTACCGGCACCGGGTTCCGTGCAGCAGTTTGACGAGACGGTCTCCTTCCTGAACGCCAGCCTGCTCGACCGGGGACACCCACTCTGGGAGTGCTACATCATCGACGGTATCGAGAATGGCCGGATCGCTGTCTTGCTCAAAGTGCACCACTCGCTGATCGATGGTGAAGGGGGGCTGCGGGTGATGCGCAACTTCCTGAGCGATTCACCACGCACCAAGACGCTGGCCGGTCCCTGGATGGCTGTTGACAGCGCCGACAAGCCACGCCGGTCGCGCCCCAACGTTTCGCAAATACAGCGACTGCAGGGCATGCTCCGGGGACTGACCAAGCTGCCGGGAGATGTTATCGGCGTGGGTAATGACGTGGTAGACCTTGGCGCGCAACTACTGAACCTGAAGCCGCGAAGGGCGTCGCTGCCCTTCACCGCGCGACGGACGCTCTTCAATAACACGGCGAAATCGGCGGCGCGCGCCTACGCGAACATAGAGTTGCCGCTCGCCGACGTAAAGGCCGTGGCCAAGGCGACCGACACCTCCGTCAACGACGTGATCATGACCACCATCGACGACGCCCTGCATCACTACCTCGGCGAACACCAGGTTCCCATCGACAAGCCTTTGGTGGCCTTCATGCCCATGTCGCTGCGTGACGAATCGGGCGGTGGAGGGGGTAATCAGGTGAGCGCCGAATTGATCTCCATGGGCGCACCCGAGGCGACTCCCATTGAGCGCCTTAAGGAAATAAACACAGCGACAACGAGTGCAAAGGACAAAGGGCGCGGCATGCAAACAACGTCGCGCCAGGCCTATGCGCTGTTGCTGGCTAGCAGCCTGACCATGTCGGATACCCTGCCCTGGTTCGGAAAGGTGCCGAGCGCCAACCTGGTGATATCGAACATGAAAGGGCCGACCGGGCAACTCTATCTGGCCGGTGCGCCGATGGTCGCGTTCACTGGCCTGCCCATCCTGCCGCCCGGCGCCGGACTCAACGTCACCTTCGCAAGCGTGAACACCGACATCTGCCTCGCCATCGGC
>DATMRA010000135.1:0-13739 GCA_035566535.1 Candidatus Acidiferrales bacterium
AGCGCCGGGTGGCTGATCGTGGTGGCCACGTCTCCAAGGCTCGGCGCGAGCCGGATCCCGTCGCAGCGGCGGATGAACGCGTCGGCAGCGTCGCGTCCGCCGCTGAGGTCGAAACTGAACATCGGGCCGCGCGCACCGGGAAGCAGCCGCCCGGCTCGCTCGGCATCGCATCCGCCTCGGATCCCGGGGTAGTGAACGGCTGAGACGCCGTCCGATCCTTGAAGCCACGTAGCGAGTGCGGCGGCGTTCTCGCTGCCCCGCTCGATGCGCAACGCCGCTGTACGCAGCCCGCGCAACGCAAGCCAGGCGTCGAAGGGGGCCAGACCGGCGCCGATGAGCCGCGCGAACCCGTCGAGCCAATCCGCTGCCGGGTGGTCCGCGCTCACCAGGAGGATGCCACCCAGCACGTCGCTGTGGCCCGAGAGATGCTTCGTCAGGCTGTGGAGCACGAGGTCGGCGCCATGCGCGAACGGCTTGAAGAGGAACGGGCTGACCAGGGTCGCGTCGACCACCAGCGCGGCTCCCGCGCCGTGGGTCTCGCGCGCGATCGCGGGGATGTCGACCACGCCCATGAGCGGGTTCGTGACCACCTCGGTGACCACGGCGGCGACGTCCTCTCCCAGCGCCGCCCGCACCAGTGCACCGTGATCGCCGAGCTCCGGCGCGGGCAGGTCCACGGTGGTGAGGCGTACACCCAGATTGCCCAGCGGGCCGGCAATGAGCGCGTCGGAGCTCCCGTAGCAGGGGCGCACCACGATGATGCGCCGGCGCTGTGGTGTCACCAGCAGCGTCACGGCCGTCAGCAGCGCGGCCTGGCCGCTCGCCGTCGCTCGAGCGAGTGGCAGCGGCCCGCCAGGTACCTGTTCGAGATTCGCGATCGCGGTCTCCAGCAGCCTCACCGATTCCGGGCCATAGCGGCGGTACGCGTCGCGTCCCTCCATGCCGGTGTCCAGCTCGGCAAGGTCCGCGTACGCCCGGACCGACGCCAGCGACGGCGATGCCACGAGATCAGCACCCTTCCCATCAACCGATTTCCCCAGGCCGGCGCGTGCCGCCAGCGTCGCGGGGTCGGGCGGCTCGGTCACTCGCGGACGGCTTGGGTCGGGCGGGATGCCCCGGTGCGAAACGCGCTGATGCCGGCGTACCGGCTGGACCCGCCGAGTTCAGCTTCGATTGCCAGCAGGCGGTTGTACTTGGCGACACGCTCCGACCGCGACGGAGCCCCCGCCTTGATCTGGCCGGCACTGACCGCCACCGCCAGGTCGGCGATGGTGGTGTCCTCGGTTTCGCCGCTGCGATGACTGATCACGGTTGCGTAGCCGTGCGCCGCCGCCAGCGCGATCGCCTCCAGCGTCTCCGTGAGCGTTCCGATCTGGTTCGGCTTGACCAGGATGGCATTGGCCACCCGGCGCTCGAAGCCCTGCTTGAGCCGCGTCGTGTTGGTCACGAAAATGTCGTCCCCCACCAGCTGGACGCGATCGCCAAGACGCTCGGTGAGCTGGCGCCATCCATCCCAGTCGTCTTCCGCCATGCCGTCCTCGATGGAGACGATCGGATATTGGTCGCACCACCGAACCCAGAGCTCGATCAGCTCCTCGGGCTCGAGCGTGCGGCCCTCGCCCTTGAGCACGTAGCGCCCGGCGTCGTAGAGCTCCGAGGTCGCCGGATCCAGCGCCAGCGCCACGTCTCGGCCCGGGCGGTATCCGGCGCGTTCGATCGCGGTGAGAAGCGCCTCGATCGCGGCTTCGTTGTTGTCGAGGTCGGGGGCAAAGCCGCCCTCGTCGCCCTGCCCCGTGCTGAGCCCGCGTTCGTGAAGCAGATCGCGCAGCGCGTGGAAGCACTCGGCGCCGGCGCGGATGGCTTCGGAGAAGCTTTCGAAGCCGAGCGGCACCAACATGTACTCCTGGAAGTCGACCCGGGTCTGCGCGTGAGCGCCGCCGTTGAGCACGTTCAGCAGGGGCACCGGCAGCACCTGCGCGCCCACGCCGCCGAGGTATCGGTAGAGCGGCAGCCCGGTGGCGACGGCCGCGGCCCTGGCGCTGGCAAGGCTCACCGCGAGGATCGCGTTGGCGCCGAGCCTGCTCTTGTTGGGGGTGCCATCGAGCTCGCACAGCCGTTTGTCGACTGCCACCTGGTCGAGCGCGTCGAGGCCGATGATCTCTGGGGCGATAACCTCGCGGATGTTCCGCAGCGCGCGGCTCACACCCTTGCCGCCGTAGCGGGTCGGATCTCCGTCGCGCAGCTCCACAGCCTCGTGCTTGCCAGTGCTGGCTCCGCTGGGAACGCGGGCGTAGCCGGCGGCGCCGTCAGTGAGGCGCACCACCGCTTCGACCGTCGGGTTTCCCCGCGAGTCGAGGATCTCGAGCGCCCCGATCTCCTCGATAAATGTCACGTCGAGCGCGCGGAAACCGTCGACTCAGTCTTGAGCGAGCTCAACTCGTCCCACAGGTGAGCCAGCACCCGCACCCCCTTGGCGTACATGTCGAGGCTGAATTTCTCGTTGGGCGAGTGAATCGCATCATCGGGCAGCCCGACACCAACGATCACAGCCGGGATATTCATGATGCGGCTGAACATCTCCACCGGAGGGATCGATCCGCCCTCGCGGGTGAACAGCGGCTCCTTGCCGAAGACGTGCGCCATGGCCCGCGCCGCCGCCCGCACCGCGGGATGGTCGATGGGCGTGACCATCGGACGCCCGCCCGGATGGCCTTCGGCATCGACCGTCACACCAGGCGGGGCCGCAGCCAGCACGGCGGCGACCACCTTGCGGGCGATGTCGTCGGGATCCTGGTCGGGGACCAATCGGCACGTGATCTTGGCCGACGCGCTTGCCGGGATGATCGTCTTCGAGCCGGGCCCCGAGTAGCCACCCCAGATCCCGTTGAACTCCAGGGTGGGGCGCGCCCAGCGCCGCTCGAGTACCGACCAGCCTTCCTCGCCGACCGTGGCAGGAATGCCGCCGGCCTCGCGGCGGAACTCGGCATCGTCGTACGGAACCTTGCCGAACAGCTCGCGCTCCTCTTCCGTGGGGTCGTGCACGTCGTCGTAGAAGCCGGTGACGGTGATGCCGCCGGTCGCCGCGTCGTGCAGGCTTGCCAGGATGCGGGCCAGCGCGTCGATCGGGTTGGCAACCGCGCCGCCGAACAGGCCGGAATGCAGGTCCACGGCCGGCCCGTGCACGTGCACCTCCACACCGGCCAGGCCACGGAGCCCGGTGCAAAGCGACGGCGTTCCGGGGGCGACGATGGCCGTGTCGGAAACCACCAGCACGTCAGCCTCGAGCCGGCGTCTCTCTTGCCGGATGAGGGCTTCGAAGTTGACGGAGCCGGATTCCTCCTCTCCTTCCACGATGAGCTTCAGGTTCACAGGCAGTTCGCCCCGCGTGCGGAGGTGTGCCTCGACCGCCTTCAGGTGCATCCACACCTGACCCTTGTCGTCAGCCGCGCCCCGTCCGTAGAGGTTGCCCTCGCGCACCTCTGCTTCGAAAGGCGGCGAGCGCCACTCGATCAGAGGATCGACGGGCTGGACGTCGTGATGGCCATAGATCAGCGCCGTGGGCAGCGACGGGTCGACGATCCGCTCCGCGTACACCGCCGGATGCCCCGCTGTCTCGATGAGCTCGGCGGTGCTGAACCCGGCGGCGAGCGCGGCGTCGCGAAAGAACTCCGCGTTGCGGCGCACGTCGGCCGCGTAGGCCGGATCGGCGGAGATGCTGGGGATCCGCAGGGCCTCGATCAGCTCGTGGACGAAACGCGGCTGGTTGGCGGCACAGTAGTCGTCGAGGTCAGCAGCCGGCATCGACGGTTAGGGTAGCGATCTAGGGCAGCAGGTGGTCCGGTGAGCCGTTGAAGCCGACCTGGAAGCCGAGCGTGTCGCCGGCGGTGACGTTGGCAGCCACGGAGTACACCATGTCCCAATAGCCCTTAGTCGTCCCGCCGCTGCTCGTATCGAACGACGAGGGAACCTTGATCTTCACCTGGATCCACTGCCCGTTGTAGATGGCTCCGCCGCCGCTGTTGGCGCTCTGGAAGCACGCGCTGGTCGAACCGTCGCAGCCAGTCGGCGAGGTCGAATAGCCCACAGAAGCAGTGCCTCCGGACCCCAGCGAATTCCCGAGCAAGGTCATGCTCGTCGCCGTCGCAAACGACGTCGAGTTGGGCAGCTGGATACCCATGTACGCCGAGCCGCCGCCCACGTCGCCGGGGTCGAACACATCGAAGGTGATCGTCTGGCCCGCGTAGGCCGGATCGAGCTTGAACAGCGGAACCGGGAACTGTGCAGCCGACGCGCCCGATTTGATCGGCGTGAAGATGGTCATGTCGCTCATTGCCGATATCGTGCACGAGGCGCACGTGGCGGTTGGAGCGTTGACTACTCGCACGGAGTAACCCTTGTGCGCAGTGGAATCGTTGGCCGACGCGGTGCTCGGGGTCGTGCACACGGTGCTGCTGCAGGTGACGCCGCCTTTCCAGTCGAGGCTGTCCACGCGGAGGCGCCAGTACTTGTCCACGGTACCGCCCGTGTTGTCGAGATAGCCGCTTCCGAGGGTGTTGTAAACATCCTTGCGCAGGTTCTGGTCATTGACGTTGGCCGGCGAGTACTGGATCACCGATGTCCATGCGTGGTACGTGACGGGAACGTAAGCGTTCACCGTGGTCTGCGTCCCGGTGCCGGGAGGGAACCAGAAGTAGTTGAGACCGGCACCGCTCTGCCCGTACAAGCCGCTCGCGTTGTATGGGTAGAAGAGCAGCTGGCGGACTTTGGTGTCCGACAGCCGCGACGACAACGTCGGCGCTGTGAATGTCGTGTACGCCATGGTCGAGTACTGAGTCTTGTTCGCGCCGTCCCCTGGGAACGAGCCGTCGTACTCGTGATAGGAGTAGCCGCCATTCTGGTCATGGTTGTCCGGAGCGAAGCTCGGGTTGTACACCTGTACGTCGGCCTTCTGCCCAGGCGGCACGTCGATGAGGTAGTTGGCGCCGCCGACATAGTTGAGCGTGGCGTCACTGTTTTCGGTGCCGTTCCAGGGGCTTATCAGGTGAATATCTGGGGGTGATGCCGTGAAACCCGACTGGTTCGGTGACGGCGTGAACGGATCGCCCTCGGAACGTGGGTTGCCCCAGCCTTCCTGGCGCAGGAAGTAGAAGTTGCTGCCGCCGCTGCCCAGGCCCGATGCCGGAGATGTGCAGTAGGTACCACTGGACGGAACGCCATCGCACCCCGAGGTCATGTCTGAGCCCTGCTGCGCACCGGGTTGACCGATCTGGATTGGCGGCAGGTATTCCGCCGTAGCCGACCGCGTGACGGTATGCGTACCGAAGCCGACGAGGCGCAGGAAGGTGGTCTGCACGGTGACCGAGACGTTGACCTTCAACTGGTTCGTCGCCGGCTGCGACGTGGTCACGCACGGCGACGGGTTCCCGCCGCAGGCGTTGCTCGCTCCGGCGTTGACGAAGCCGTTGCGGCCGGCTTCGACGAGCGCCGCGTTCTGCGCGCTTGGATAGTCGCCGGGGAGGAAGGCAACACCGGCCAGGGCAGCGGCCGCAGCCGCGCGCTCGGCACGATCGCTGTTGAGGTAGCTCATGCCGGCGTCGACGGCCAGGCCTCCGATGACAAACAGCAGGATGGCGAAGAGCCCGAACAGAACCATCACCTGGCCACGCTGTGTCCGTTGCTGCGACCGTGTCGGATGTCGGTTCATCAAATTCCTCATGCCACCGGAGCGAGCCGGACGACGCTGTACTGGCTGTCTGTCTGGGTGAAGACCGTCATGGTCGGCGACGTGTAGTGGAAGACCACTCGCACGCCGAGCTCGTCCTCGGTGGGATGGCTCGTGCCGCGCTTGTCCAACCCGAAGCTCCAGCTGGCCAGGGTCGCAACCCCTGCGCTGACGTTGTAGACGTCAATCAGCTCGCCGCTTGTGTATGCGCCGTTGTTCGGCGGACACGTTCCCGACGCGAAGGTGCAGCTATTGCCCGATCCGCTGGGCTGATAAATGTCGATCTCCGTCACCGTGGCGTTCGTCAGCTTGGGGGCGACGATCGGCAGCACCTGATCGACAATCTGGACGTCGATCTTGCACGGATCCGTGCCACTCGTTTGGCAACCGCTCGATCCTGCGCCAGACTTCCAGCCTCCGTTGCCGAGCTCGGCAGCGAAGCGCGCCCCGGCGCGCGATGCCTGGGCGGCAGCGTTGTTGTCAGAGATGAGGTCCGCTGCCGTCCACGACCCCAGGAACAGCGTCACCAGGATGGGCAAGAGGATGGCCAGCTCCACCATCGACTGTCCCCGAGAGCGTCCGCTGCGCATCACGTCTGCGGCTCCAGGCGAAACAGATTGTTGGTGGTCAGCGTGAATGTGGTGTTGCCCACCAGCAGCGTGTACTTGAATGTGATGACGAGCTTGGCGAAGTCCGCCCCGCCGCTGCACGTGCCGCAGACGCTCCGCGTGGCCGGCGGCCACGGCAACGCACCGCCGTTCAGCACAGCGCCGTTGACGTCGTACCGGTTCTCGCAGGCGATGCCACCGGTGCCGCTCCCACCACCCGCGCTGCAGGTCATGTCGTCCACGAACACGCCGCTGCTCTGCTCGATCTCGTGCCAGACGTCGATCTCCGTCACGGTGGTCAGCGGTGTCGTCTTCAGACCCGCCGTGGCCATCCGCGAGATGCCCACCTGGTCCGCGTCACCGGTCGTTGTCGGCGGGGTGGGACACGTGACCGGTTGGGCGACGCAGTTGCCCTCGGCGGCAATGGCCGCGACACCGACGTCAGCGGCGTGCTCGACAGCGTTGCGCCCGTAGAGGAAGAACCCGGCGTTGATGATCGAGAAGAGGAGAAAGAAAAAGAGGCCGCCAACGAGCGCAAACTCCACCAGCCCCTGCCCAGACTTGGTGCGGTTGGACTTTGTTCGCTTCGCATGGCGAAGCCGCCCAGACGCCATGACTGGATCATCGCAGCGGCCGAACCACGCGATCGCATCACCGCAGATTCGTGACAGGGACCTTTCCGAGCCGTCAGGAAACACCCAATCCCGGAACAGTTGTCTCAGCAACCAGGGCAAAGGCGGCAACGAGTGACACGTAGGACGGGATCCACCACGGAGACAGGTGATTCCTGCCCGCAGCAGTCGCGCAGAGCCCGGCGATGCCGAGAAGCACGGCAACCAGGATCGACGCCATCACGTACGCCGCGGCATGCATGACTGAGCACGCTACGGACCCGAGACGACGGCTCAGACTATGCGCCGACGACGGGCCGCCAACGGCGTGTCACGGCGTGGTGACGGGGGCCGGGCGTTGTGGAAGGCGGTCACTCCGCCCCGATGCGGTGTACATTGCCCGCCAGCGCCTCATCAATCCACTCCACGCTCTCCCAGGAGGTCGCCTCCATGGCCGCTCGTCCGGCTCCGTCGCAAGCCGCCACGATCCCTGACCATCTCTCCCCAAACGGCACTCCCACGCGTCCGTTTCCAATACCGGACGACGGCGCCATCGAGGTACTGGGCCGTGCGATGAAGGGCGCGATTGCGACGCCTCCATCGACCAATGGCCACGATCTGAGCACCGCCGGGGAGACGATGCGCGCGCTTCGGCTGCTCGCCCTGGACAACCTCATCGACCTCGTGCAGCTCCGCGAATCGCTTGCCGAACGCGATGCTCAGGTCTCCCTCCTCGAGGCAGAGGCGAGCGCATGGCGTCAACGCGCGCTTACCGAAGCAAGCGCGCGGAAAGCAGACGCTGCAGAGGCATACGAACGGCAGCGCGAGCTCGTGACCGTCCTTCACCGCCAGCTCATCCAGAACGACGAGCTACAGGACGAACTCACCCGGCGGCGCCGCTCCTGGGTGTACCGGCTGTTCCACCGCCGGGCTACGCCGGCGCCCGCAGCCTCGTCTGCTCCTCACTGACCTTCCAGAGGCGCCGGGCGGTCTCGGCATCCTGCGCGGGCCGGCTTGGCGTGGCGCGCCGCTTGTCGAGGAAGTAGCCGCCGGTTTGGGCGCTGACCTCGGCCGAGTCCGCCAGCCACACCAGCGTCTCCGCACCCTGTGCGGCATTACGGGAGAACGGTCTCAGGAGCGTCATCACGCTCGTCATCAAGGGTCCGTTGTTGCGATTGAATCCAGTCGCGACGGTGCCAGGATGCACACAGTTGGCAGTCACCCCGCTGCCCTCCAGACGGTGCGCCAGCTCGAGCGTGAACAGGATATTGGCGAGCTTGGTCTCCCCGTAACGCCCGAAGCCACGGCTGCGATACGAGTGCTCCGCATTGAGATCATCGAACGGGATGAGCCGGTTCTTGTGCGCGTCGGACGTGGTAGTGATGATCCGCGCCGGTGCGCTCGACTTGATGCGGTCGAGCAGCAGCGTCGTAAGCAGGAACGGAGCCAGATGATTGAGCGCCCAGGTCATCTCCACCCCGTCCTCGGTCATCTGCCGTGTGGCAAACATGGCGCCGGCGTTGTTGATCAGCACGTCGATTCGCGGATAGCGGTTCAGCGCCTCGGCGGCCAGCGTGCGCACCGAGGCCTGTGACGCCAGGTCGGCGAGCAACACATCCACCGAAGCGGCGTCCGGCGCCGCCTGTCTGATATGCGCCACGGCTTCGTCCGCTCGCGCTTGCGCGCGGGCCACGATCGCAAGATTTGCCCCGCGACGCGCCAGCTCTTCCGCCGCGGCGAGCCCGATGCCATGCGTCGCTCCGGTGATGAGCACACGTTTGCCAGCCACACCGGACCACTCCGCCATCGTCGGCGACTCTACCGATCTACGTTCTGCGTTCGAGCGAGGTCAGCGCGCGTTCGAGATCGTCGCGGGTTGCCTGCATCAGGTACAGCCGGTCGCGCGGCTCGACGCCATCCGTGCTGCGAAGAAATGTGAAACCAGCCTTCTCGTACGCTCGGATGGCACGCGCGTTGTCCACCTCCGGGTCGATGAAGCCGAGGTCAAGACCCATCTCCTCCATCAAGCGCAGATAGAACCTTGCGACGACGCGCGGACCCAAGCCGCGGCCGACCAATTCCGGGTCGGCGAGATACAGGTCGGCTCCGACCGCGTCGCCGCTCAGCGCCAGCGGCTCGGTGATCTCGGGGAAATCGCCCCACCGATAGCCCTGTATGTAGCCGACGGGCACGCCGTCCAGCAGGATCAGGTTCGGGCTCGACGCCTCAGTTCCGTCACGCTTGTCCATCTGCTCCTGGACCATGCCCTCGTACGTCGACGGCGAGAAATGCGCGAACCACGCGGCCACGTGCGGGCGCTGCAGCCACTCCCACAGCATCGGGTAGTGCTCCGGTTCAACGGCGAGGAAATCGATCACTCCACTGAAAGTGTCGCAGGGAACCAGCCCCGAGCTCGGTGCGTTCTCCTTCCGTGAGCCTCCAGAGACGCGGCCTGATGATCCTTGCGTTCATTGTCAGCGTGATGACGTCAGCTTGCGGTGCGATGGCGCCGTCGTTTGGGGCGTCCGGCGGTGGACCCACTCCCCCACCGAACACGGGGGTTGTCGTGACAACGCTCCGCGGGCCCACCTGTCCGGTGCAGCACGTGGGTGACACGTGCACCGCTCCCATCAGCGTTGCCGTCACGGTCGCCAGACCTGACGGATCAGTGGTTACAACGATCCACACCGACGCAACGGGCCTGGCGACCGTCCCGCTGGTGCCAGGGATCTACACACTGACAGGCGCTGCGGCAGACGGCTCGGCGCAACTGCCGCGCGCGCCCGCTGCCCTCTCCGTGACCGTGCACACCGGCGCGTACACTCCAGCGCAACTTGTCTACGACACGGGGATCAGGTAGCGCCTCTCTGGGGTAACAAACCTTTCACGTTTGCCGCCGTGCAGTCTCACCGCAGTAGCCTGACGGCGATGCAGTATGTGGATCCCCTCGCCGTGATCGGCCGACCGCCTGAGCATCGCGACCATCCGATCGGCGCTCCGGGCATCGCTCCCATCGTCCACCCTGAAGCGCGTATCGAGGCCTACTCCACCGTCGACGCAGGGCTGAAGGCGGCAACGCGTCTCGGCAAGTGCTGGTTGATGAAGGGCGTGCACATAGGCCACGACGCAGTGATCGGCGATGGATGCGAGCTGGCACCGCACTGTTCCGTCGGCGGCCACGTCACGCTGGGCCGCAACGTCCGAGTGGGCCAGGGCGCCCTCTTCAAGCCTTTCGTCACGGTCGGTGACGGAGCGCGAATCGGGATGGGTGCGGTTGTGATCTGCGATGTGCCGGCGGGTGAGACGTGGGCCGGCAACCCGGCGCGGAACCTGCACCCCGCCTGACCGGGCGTGGTCGCCTAGCAGAAGAGCTTCGTGGTCTTGGAGAACCTGCTGGCCACGTCGTATGAATACACGGAGACGGTGGTGGTTCCGACCCGATAGACCGAAACGGGCTCTCCGAATACGCTGACCGGCGGACTGGCCGGCAGGCACCGTCCCGCGATCGACTCGGTGACGATGAACGAGGATCCGGCCACCGGCTTGTATTCGCCCTCGGGTCCGAAGGAATAAGGACACAGCGCACCCGTCTGCCCCGCGCATGCGCTGGGCGCAGCCAGAACCGGCCACATCGACAGCGAGCCCTCCGATCTCCAATCCAGGTCGTATGCCAGCCAGTAACTGGCATAGCCGCGGCTGAGATGGTGAGCCGTTAGCAGAGCGAGCGGATCAGATGCGCTCGACACCGCGCGATGGTCGTTGAAGCTGGCCGGGTCGATGGTCGCGTTGGCGTACGCGGTGTGCGCGGCGAATGCGGCAAAGGCGACGGTTGCTACGCCGGCGGCGGCTCGCGCTCGGGCGCGGGGCTGCGTGGTGTGGCCCCGTCTTTGCGCGGACGTGTACCACGCCGCCGCCAGCGCAGCAGCGGCGAAGTAGCACGGCGTCAAGTAGTGGCCGTCAAGTGGTTGATGACCATATCCGAGAACGAGGAACGTGCCAAGCAGGCCGATGATCCCGACCACCCAGAAGCAGCGATATCCAAACGAAGCGGCGTCAGTCACCGGCGTTTCACGCACTCGTCGTGGCGCGCGACGCCGGCGCAGGAACGCAATGCCGGCTCCGACCAGCCCGCAACCAAGCACGGCCAGCCCGGCCAGCGTAAACGCCGCCCCGTACCAGGTTCCGAGAGCTGTCCACGCACCTGTCTGCATGGCAATGCCAAAGCCGTCAGTGATGTTGAGAGCCAGCGGCGTGCCTGGCAACGCGGAGACCACACGGATCTCCTGCATGGCCATGACGACCTCCGACGCAACCGCGCCGGCTGCAATGCCCGCCACAGCCGCCAGAAATGACTTGACAGCGATTTCGCGCCGGCGCTGGCGGACGATGATTGTGGCGGCAATGTATGGAATCACTCCGGTCACCAACAGCTGCGGATCGGAGACGACAAGCACGCCGCACAGCAGTCCGACTGCGAGATTTGTGTTGCGGTGGCCGGTCCCCTTCAGGTCGCCGACCAGCAGCCACGCGAGCAATGCCATGCCGAGGATGGTGGTCACGTGGTTGTCGGGAAACAGCAGGGTTGAGAGGATGGTCGGTGGAAGCACCACCAGGGCGATCGCCGCGGGCTGCCACGCTCGTGGTCCCGCAAGGCGGCGAGCGGTCAACACTATGACGACGATCGCGGCCATCGCGATCGCGGGTCCGACCCAGTAGTCCAATGCCGCGTGGAAGGGCAATGTGTTGACCAGCGTTTCGAACCACACGACCACGATCGAGGTCTGCGTTGCCAGCGCCTGCGGGCCGTGTCCAGTGGCGATTGCTTGTGCGATGAAGCTGAGCTCGGGGGCGTCGCCATAGCGGTATGTGGCGCTCAGCAGCACCGGCAGTCTCAGCAGCGTCGTCAGCGCACTCGCCAGCGCGGCCGCGACGGCCAGGACGGGAACGAACCGGAGCAGCGATAGCAGGCGCGTATCGCGCGCCTCTACCAAATGCGATGCGGCAGAGGCGTTCGATGAGTCATGGACCCGGAGCTCGGGGCGGCGCAGCGCAGGCAGAACCATCGGGCCGAGTGTGACCGTGGCCGTTCGTGCAGGCAGCGTTCGTCGCGCTTCCGTCACCCTGCCCTGACAGGGCGTGCCGTCCGCCCGAGGGCGCGACGTTCGCCTCCGCACGATGCGATAGCCTCGGAGGAAATGGCGCTTCCTCTTCGCGTTGCCCTGGTCGGCTACGGCCTGGCGGGACGTTTCTTTCACGCACCGCTGATCGCTGCCACCCCGGATTTCGCCATTTCATCGGTCATCACCCGTGACCCGGAGCGCCGAGCGGCGGCTCAACAAGAGATTGCGGGTGTGCAGATGCTCGACACCCTCGACGAACTCTGGGCTCGCGCCGGCGACCACAACGTGGTGGTCGTCGCCACTCCCAACCGGATGCACGCGGCCGTCGCGCGAGCAGCGCTCGAAGCCGGCCTGCACGTCGTTGTCGAAAAGCCCTTCGCCGCCCACGCCGAGGACGCACGCGCGCTTGTCCACCTGGCCCAGAGCCGGGACCGCGTGCTCACCGTCTTCCACAACCGGCGCTGGGACGGCGACTTTTTGACAATCAGCCAGATCCTTGACACCGGCTCGATCGGAACAGTGACGCGTTTCGAATCACGCTTCGAGCGGTGGCAACCGGATCCTCACCTTTCCGCGTGGAGGCAGGGGTCCGACCCCGATGCGGCCGGCGGCCTCGTGTACGACCTGGGCAGCCACCTGGTCGATCAGGCGATCCGGCTGTTTGGCCGCCCGTCATCGATCTATGCGGAGATGGCGAGCCGGCGTCCGGGTGTCGCCGTCGACGACGACAGCTTCATCGCACTTGAACACGCCGACGGCGTGCGAAGCCACCTGTCAATGAGCGCAGTCGCGGCGCTGCCGGCCGCGCGTTTCCGCGTGCTCGGTTCGACGGGGGCCTACGCCAAGGACGGACTCGACATCCAGGAGGAACAGTTGCGCGCGGGTTTGCGGCCGGGTGACACGGGGTTCGCCGTCGAGCCGGTGGACCGCTGGGGACGCTTGTTCAGCAACGGTCAAGGGCGCTCCCATCCCACACGGCCCGGCCGGTGGGTCGACTTCTATCCGTTGCTCTCTGATGCCATTCGCAACGGCGCGCCGCCACCGGTCGATCCCAACGATGCGGTGGTTGTGATCGAGGTGCTCGAGGCCGCGTTGCAGAGCGCGCGAACAGGGTCGGTCTGGCGCTGACGGGCGCTCAGATGTGCGTGAGGCTTCCGCTGAGCGAACCCCGGCGGGAGACCGCGTCGATAGTGACCGCTGCAAGGAGCACGAGGCCGGTGACGATGAACTCCCACTGCACGGCCAAGCCGAGCAGGTACATGCCGTTGTAAATCCCGCCGATGACGAGACCACCCAGCACGCCGTGCATCACCTTGCCACGACCGCCGAAGAGGCTGGTGCCACCGATGACTGCGGCAGCGACTGCATAGAGAACGAGCTGGCCGCCGTTGACGTTGTTCGACATCCCGCCCAGGTACGAGGCGTAGAGCAGCCCTCCAATTCCCGCGGTGAAGGAGCAGAGCACGAAGGCCCAGGTGCGAACGCGCTAAAGGCTGATGCCCGCGCGCCGGGCAGCCTCAGGGTTGCCTCCGATCGCGTACACGTAGCGCCCGTAGCGGGTCCGCTGGAGCAACAGCATCCATGCACCCAGAACGGCGAAGACGATGGGAATGACCCACGGAACACCCGCGAGCGTGCCGATATTGGCCCGGTTGATGTTGCAGATGAACACGACTGC
>DATMRA010000136.1:0-7350 GCA_035566535.1 Candidatus Acidiferrales bacterium
GGTTGCCCTTGGCACCGCGAATCGCGGCGGGCACCGGCGGATCGGGTGCAAGGGCGCCGACTGCGGCTCCAGCCCACTCCATGAACGCCCGCGCCCCAGGCTCACCGAGCCCGGCGTCGCGGACCACGCCACCGCGCCCAACTGCGTCCCGTCCCAGTTCGAACTGGGGCTTGAACAGGGCGACGACGTCCGCGGGCCGGGACACCAAAGCCGCGACCGCGGGGAGTACCAGACGAAGAGAGATGAAGGAGAGGTCCAGGGTCACAAGGTCCGGGGGTGGGCCGGGCAGCGCTTGGAGGTGGCGCAGGTTGGTGCGGTCCAGCACCGTCACGCGGGCATCCGACGCCAGGCGGCCGTCGAGCAGCCCGTGGCCGACGTCCACCGCATAGACGAGCGCCGCGCCCCGGCTGAGCAGCACATCCGTGAAGCCGCCGGTGGACGCCCCGGCGTCCAGCGCCACGCGAGCCGTGCAGGAGACGTCGAAGGCATCGAGGGCTGCCGCGAGCTTCACCCCTCCCCTGCTGGCCCAAGGATGAGGCCGGCCGAGCACGCGCACCGTGGTCTCCGGCAGCACCGGTTGAGCCGCACTGCGCGCCAGCGCGCCGTCAACCTCGACCAGGCCGGCGGCGACCAGTGCCTGGGCCTGCTCGCGGCTCGGCGCGAGATCGCGGGCCACCAGCTCCACATCGAGGCGCCGGGTCAGCATGCGGCTTGCGGGCATCGTTGCCATTGTTACACAGCGTTGTGTATGTGCGCGATCAGAAAGGGACGTCGTCGGGGTCGACGTGAACCGCGCGCGGCCTGGTCTGCTCCCGCGGGAACAGAGCGGGCGTAGCCGGCTCGGGGGGCGCGTCCGCAGCGACCTGCAGTGGGGCCTCGCGCGTGGTGCCGTCGCCGCTCACCACCAGCGCCGTCACCCGACGCTCGGTCCTGTCGAGCAGCGCTTCGCAGTGGCGGGCCAGCTTGGTGCCCCGCTCGTACGCGCTGATTGCGTCGTCCAGCGCGATCGATCCAGCCTCGAGCTTCTCGATCAGGCTGTCCAGCTGCGCGAGGGCGGCCTCGAACGTGAGGCCCTCGATGTCGTTCGCAGGTGTGTCTGTCATGGTTCAGCGTGCCCGGAATCGTACATCTGTTCGCCGCCGGTGTCATCCTCGGCTCGGGCTGCCGTCGCCACGCTGTCGATCGAACCACGGCTGAGAAGGCTTCTGATGCGATCGCCGGCATGCACGCCCGCGTTGTCGGTGATCACCCGGCCGCGCGCGTCGACCGTGATGGAATAGCCGCGCTCCAGCGTGCGTCGCGGCGACAGCGCTTCGAGCCTGGCGCGCCGTGTGCCGAGAGCCGACGATCGTCCCTCGACGAGGCGCGCGCCCGCAACCGCGAGCCGGTCGCCCGATCTCGCGACCTCGGCCCGCGCGGCGGCGATCCGGTGGACCGGCTGCTGCGCTTGCAGGCGTCCACCGGACGAGTCGAGGCGACGGTGCTGCATCGCCACTTCGCGCAGTAGCGCGTGTCGCAGCAACGCCGATCGACGATCCAGTTCCTGGCGCAGTCCGGCGACGCGGTGAGCCGGCGATAGCCGGGACAGACGCGATTCCCGCCGCTCGACAGCGCTGCGGTCGCCGGTGATGCGCCGCTGCATCCCCTGCGCAAGGCGCAGTCCCCGAGCGCCGACATCGCGCAGCAGCTCCACCACGCTGGGCGCCACGAGCTCGGCGGCGGCCGAGGGCGTCGCCGCACGGTGGTCCGCAGCCAGGTCCGACACGGTGGTGTCGGTCTCGTGGCCGATGCCGCTCACAACCGGCAGGCGGGTGTTGCGGATTGCCCGGGCAACGTTCTCGTTGTTGAAAGGCATCAGGTCCTCGATGCTGCCGCCGCCGCGCACCAGCAGGATCACCTCGGCGCCGCGAACGGCGTCGGCGCGACGGAGCGCGGTGACGATAGTGTCGGCGGCGCCCTCGCCCTGAACGGTCGCGGGCGACAGCACCAGGTCGATCCCCGGTGCGCGCCGGCCCGTGACGGTGTACACGTCGCGCAGTGCCGCCCCGGTGCGCGACGTCACCACAACGACTCGTCGGGGCAACAGCGGCAGCGGTCGCTTGCGTTGCGCATCGAAGAGCCCCTCGGCGGCGAGCTTGCGCTTCAACTGCTCGACTGCCAGCGCGAGGGCCCCGACGCCGCTCGGGTCGAGCCGTTCGACGTACAGCTGGTAGCGTCCCTGCTGCTCGTAGACCTGCACGCTGCCGTGGACCACGACGGTCATCCCATTTTCCGGACGGAAGGGGATGCGCAGCGCGTTGCTGCGAAACGCGACGCAGTTCACGGCAGCGCGCGCGTCCTTCAGCGTGAAGTAGATGTGCCCGGAGGACGGCGTTTTGAGATTGCTCAACTCACCCTCGACGAGGACGTCCTCGAGCTCCGGCCGAGACGCAAGCGTGTCGCGCACCAGCGCGGTGAGCTCGCTGACGGTGTACGTGCGCGCAGTCATGAGCGCTGTCGTGCGATGCGGCCGAGCACGCCGTTGATGAAGTGCGCAGCCTCCTCGCCTGCGTACGCCTTGGCGAGCTCCACCGATTCGTCGATCACGACCGCCACCGGCGTCTCTCTCTCGTACAGCAGCTCGTATGCGGCCATGCGCAGCAGCGCACGCTCCACTTTGCCCAGGTCGACGAGCGCCCAGTTGTCGGAGGCCTCCGCGATCGTGGCGTCGATTGCGTCCGCATTGGTGAGACACCCGGTCACGATGTCACGCGCGAACGCGAGCACATCGGCGGCGGCGTTGAGGTCGTCACCCTGGTAGTCCAGCGCCCAGTCCGCGTTCTTATCGGTACCCTCGACCTCGAAGAGGACGCGTAGCGCAAGTTCCCGACCGCGCCTCCGGCGGCCGACGACTCGGCTCGCCGTGGTCACGTGAAGACGATCTCGCTGACGAAGACGTTCACCTCAGAGACCCGCAGGTCAAGCATGCGGTCGATGGCGTCGGCAACCCGGCGCTGAACCTCGGCGCCGACAGCCGGCACGTTGCCACCCGCCTCCATCGCGATCCACAGATCGAGACGCAACGAGCCGTCTGCCAGCTCCACGCGCACACCTCGATACGCCTGCGACCGCCGCACGAAGCGATCGATCGACTGCGCGCCCGGGTGATACAGCGCATGCACGCCTTCAACCTGCAGCGCCGCCAACGCGGCGATGTGCGCCACGACCTCGTTCGCAACCCGCGTGGTGCCGAGCGACGAGCGCCCGTCGCCGCTGTCGCCAAGCTGCATCGACGCCGGGCTCGAGGTTTCCATCACGCGCGCTCTATGTAGCGGCCGGTGCGCGTGTCGACCCGCACACGGTCACCCTGGTTGACGAAAAGCGGCACATCGATCGGCAGCCCCGTCTCCAGCGTCGCCGGCTTGAACGAAGCGTTCGCCGTGTCGCCTTTGAATCCCGGTTCGGTCTCGGTCACCACCAGCTCCATCGCCGTGGGCAGCTCGACCCCAAGGATGCGGTTCTCGTAACGCAGCAGGAAGAGCGGCGCATTGTCGGTGAGGTAGTTCACAGCGTCGCCGAGGATATCCGCGCCCACCGGCACCTGGTCGTACGTTGCGTTGTCCATGACGACGTAATTCTCACCGTCCTTGTACAGGTATTGCGCCTCCGCACGCTCGATCCGGGCCCGCCCAAACTTCTCCTCGGGCCGGAATGTCTCCTCCGTCACCGCCCCGCTGGTGAGGTTCTTGAACTTGGCGCGGACAAAGGCCGTTCCCCGGCCCTGCTTCACGTGCGCGAAATCGAGGACCTGCAGGAGGTCGCCACCGCGCTCGACGGTGTTGCCCGGGCGCAGATCGCCCGCGTTGATCATCCGCCGTCTTCTGGGAAGCTCACACCAGTCAGGATACGGGCCAGCGCGTCGAAGGCGAGGACGTAACCCCAGGCACCAAGGCCGCTGACCACGGCGATCGCCGCCTCCGAGCACAGCGAAACGCGGCGATACGGCTCGCGCGCGTAGATGTTGCTCACATGCACCTCGACCGTCGGGTGGCCGAAGGCGCGGATCGCGTCGGCCAGCACGACGCTGGTGTGCGCCAGGCCTCCGGGGTTGATGATGCAGCCGCGGGCGAATTCGCGCTCGGACTCCAGGATGTCGACAAGCTCGCCTTCGTGGTTGCTCTGGGCGGTGCGCAGCTCGATGCCGCGGCCCGTTGCTCGCGCCTGCAGTGCCGATTCGATGTCCCCCAGAGAGACAGTGCCGTAGAGCTCCGGCTGCCGTTCTCCCAGCGTGGCCAGGTTCGGGCCGTTCAGCACAAGAATCCGGGTCATCAGGCCAGCACCTCGTTCAGTGCCGAGTCCAGGTCGGCTTCCGGCACCAATTGGCCAAAACGCGGATCACCGCGGCGTGCCAGGAGCACCCAGCCGACGCCCGTGCTGTTCGCCTTCTTGTCGCGGCGCAGCGCATCGAGCAGCGCACTGCGGTCGACCGCCGGAGACGCGTCGAGTCCGCACCGCTCCAGCATCGCGTCCTGCCACTCGATGTCCGACCTGGGGCAGCGCAGGAGACGCCGGCTGAGGCGCCCCGCGACGCGCATCCCCACCGCCACCGCCTCGCCGTGGGTGAGCGGGCCGCTGAAGTCCGACGCCGCCTCGAGCGCGTGGCCGACGGTGTGTCCGTAATTGAGGATGGCGCGCACGCCAGAATCGCGCTCGTCGGCGGCGACCACGTCCGCCTTGAGGCCGACGCAGCGTGCCACGACCTGGCTCAACGCATCTGGGTCCCGCAACAGCAATCGCGGCAGGTCGCGGTCGAGGAGTTGCACCAGGCCGCTGTCGCTGATCATCGCGCACTTCACGATCTCGCCAAACGCGGATCGGAACGAGCGATCCGGCAGTTCCTTGAGGAGTGCCGGGTCGCAGACGACCCCCCGTGGCTGCCAGAAGGCGCCGGCAAGGTTCTTCCCGTGCGCCAGGTTCACACCGACCTTGCCGCCGACTGCGCTGTCGACCATGGCCAGCAGCGTCGTCGGCACGTTGACCCACGCGACGCCGCGGAGGTACGTCGCCGCAACGAACCCGGCCACGTCGCCCACGGTGCCTCCACCGAGTGCGATGACACAGCCGTCGCGCCGAATGCCGGCCTCAGACAATCGTGCCATGAGGTCTCCGGCTGACTCCCAGGTTTTCACCGTCTCTCCGCCGTCGACATCGATGCGCGCGACCTTCACCCGGTTGCGCTCGAGGCTCGCCACAACGCGATCGGCGACGCCGCTGACCGATCGGTCGGCGATCAACGCAACCGCCGTAGCGTCCGCAGGCACGTGCTCGGCTATGTGGTCGAGCGCGCCAGCGCGGATCTCGACGCTATAGACACCCGATGGCGCCCCGACCCGAACCGCGTGCGTGACCGACGCGAGGATGCCGTCCGCCACCTGGTCGACGGGGGGATGCGCGGCGATGTGGAGATGCGCTGCACCGTACGCACGCTTGCGCAGCGCGCGAAGCTGTGGCAGCGCTGATTGCGGGTCGTCGCCGAGCAACGGACGGCGCTGGCCGTTGTGCATGCGGCTGAGCAGAACGTCGTCTGGAGCATCGAGCAGCACAACGAAAGCCCCGTCGAGCAGGCGGCGCCTGGCTTCGTCCTGGGCCATGAGGCCGCCGCCACACGCGATGACCGCCTCCCCCGGTCGCCGCAGCGCGCTGACCAGCGCAATGAGCTCGAGCTCTCGGAAAACAGCCTCGCCGTCCTCGGCAATGATGGTGGTGACCGGCCGGCCGGCCGACGCCGCAACCTCCGCGTCGAGGTCGATGCACTCCCAGCCCAAGCGCTTTGCGAGGACCGGAGCGACGGTACTCTTGCCACTCCCAGGCAATCCGACCAGCGCCAGCTTGCGCACCTTGCTCATCGGAGGTCCTGAACGGCGCGCCGATGGGCTGAAGCGGCAGTGCGGAACTCGTCGACGGTGTCGCCGCCGAACTTTTCCAGCGCAGCATCCGCGAGGACCCAGGCCATCATCGCCTCGGCAACCACCGCTCCCGCGGGCACCACACAGATGTCGCTCCGCTCGTAATGCGCGTTGGTCTCAGCCCCGGTAGCGATGTCGACACTGCGCAGTGGACTGAGCAGTGTGGAGATCGGCTTGAAATGCACGAGTGCCCAGACGGGCTCCCCATCGCTGACGCCGCCGGTCAGGCCGCCCTGTCGATTGCTGCGATGGCGAAATCCAACTCCCTCCTCGTAGCGGGGCTCATCGTGCACGGCTGATCCTCTCGATTGCGCGGCGCAGTACGCCGCGCCGATTTCCACGCCCTTCACCGAAGGGATGCTGCACATCGACTGGGCCAGACGCCCGTCCAGGCGGCGATCCCACTGCGCGTAACTGCCAAGCCCGGCAGGAACATCGAACGCTGCGACATACGCCGTACCTCCAAGCGTGTCCTTGGCCTCACGTGCTGCGTCGATCTCCGCGACCATCCGCTTCGACGCCTCGGCGTCCGGGCACCGCACGGCCGACGCTTCGACGGCATCCCAGTCGATGTCAGCCATCGGCAGCTCGACCGCCACCTGGCCGATTCGCAATACTAAGGAATGCACGTCCACGCCGATCGCGCGCAGCAGCGTCCGCGCCACCCCGCCCGCGGCGACCCTGGCCGCCGTCTCGCGGGCACTGGCTCGCTCGAGCACGTCGCGCGCGTCGTCGAACCCGTACTTGAGCACACCGGCAAGGTCCGCGTGCCCCGGGCGCACCCGCGTGACCTTCTTTGACTTGAAACCCTCGGCCTCAACCTGCATGGGGCCGCGCCAGTTCTCCCAGTCGCGGTTCGCGATGGTGACGCTGATCGGCGACCCCAAGGTCTGCCCGCCGCGCACGCCGCCGGTGATCTCAGCCTCGTCCTGCTCGATCTGCTGCCGCTTGCCTCTGCCGTAGCCTCCCTGGCGGCGGCGCAGATCCGGGTTGAGGTCGCGTACGGCGTCGAGCTCGAGCCCCGCGGGCACGCCGTCGACGATCACCGTCAGCCCGGGTCCGTGTGATTCGCCAGCGGTGAGGAATCGCAGCATCGCCCCGATTCTATGGGCGGACCCTCGCTAGGGCTCGATGTCTGCGAACCGCGACCGGGTCAAGGGCTGTCGGGTCGTGCCGCTGCGGTCGCAGTGCCTCGGCCACATCGGCCGGCGGGTGACGCCGCGGGGGGCAGCGCCCCGGGCGGAACTTGATTCCGGGTCCCACAGATAACAGGTATTGGCACTTGCGTGGGATCTGTGGGAAGGAATCACTGCAGCCCGGGGGGAGGGGTCCCCGCGACGGCAGGACCCGGCTCATCGGCCGGGTGCAGTCACCCTTAGCGCCACCCATGCCGCGCCGCGCGGCA
>DATMRA010000137.1:0-4804 GCA_035566535.1 Candidatus Acidiferrales bacterium
GACACGGTCGCGCCCGGCGCCGATGCGCCGCCCCGCGACGAGCCGGTTGTTCGAGCCCTCAGCGCCGATCACGATTCGACCGTCGAACGGCATGCCCGTCATGGCTTCCTCCATGACGCGCTGGCCCGCGTCACGGGTGCCTGACTTGTCTCCGCGCCCCAGCCATCTCCCGACGGAGAGCGCTGCCGCCTCAGTCGCGCGCAGCAGCTCCAGGCCCCGATGCTGGTCGCGTCCGATGCGAGCGGCCGACGGGGCCGACCGAGCGATGGTGCTCATCCGCGGCCATTATCGCCTGCGGTCAGTGCGGTGCCGGCGTCCCCCGATCTCGGGTTGCGACGTCGACAGCAGTCGTCATCGCCCCATTGCTCGGTACTGACCGCGGTTCGCCGAGGAGCTCACCTGGCTGCACGCCGGCGCGGGAAGCGGCCGCGACCATGAAGTCGCGGAACAGCGGGTGCGGCCGCCCGGGCCGCGAACGGAACTCCGGATGAAACTGCGTGCCGATGAAGAAGGGGTGATCGCGCAGCTCGATAATCTCGACCAGGCGACCGTTGGGCGAGGTTCCGGCAAAGACGACGCCCGCCTGCACCATCGCATCGCGATAGTGGTTGTTGAACTCGAAGCGATGGCGGTGCCGCTCGTACACCACAGCTTCGCCATATGCCTGCGCCGCTTTTGTGCCGGGAGTCAGCTTGCACGGATACACGCCCAAACGCATGGTGCCGCCCTTCTCCTCGATGTCGCGCTGCTCGGGGAGGAGGTCGATGATCGGATGCGAGGTGAAGGCGTTGAACTCGGTCGAATTCGCATCCGGGGCGTCGATAACCTCGCGGGCGATGTCCACGACCGCGCACTGCATGCCCAAGCACAGGCCCAGGTAAGGAATCTTGTGACGCCGCGCGTAGCGCGACGCGAGCACCTTCCCCTCTATGCCGCGATGCCCGAAGCCGCCGGGCACGACGATGCCGTCGACACCGTCGAGCACAGAGGAATCCGTGTCGAGGTTTTCCGAGTTGACCCAGGAGAGCTGCAGGTCGACGCCCGCGTGCAGCGCGGCGTGGCGCAGTGACTCGGTGACGCTGATGTACGAGTCCGGCATCTCGACGTATTTGCCCACCACGGCAACGCGCACGGGCGGTTTGGGCGCGGCAATGCGTGCGCACAGGTCCTGCCATTCAGCGAGGTCGGGTGGCGCCGCGTTCAACGCAAGCAGCTCGACGATGTAGTCACCCAGCCCCGCGTCCTCGAGCATGAGCGGCACCTGATAGATGGACATGGCGTCCGGGACATTGATCACGGCCCGCTTGTCGACGTCGCCGAAGAGGGCGATCTTGTCCTTCAGGGGCTGGCCGATGGGCTTCTCGCTTCGCGCCACGATGACGTCAGGCTGGATGCCTATGGACCGAAGTGTGTTCACGGAATGCTGGGTGGGCTTGCTCTTGAACTCCTCGCTGGCATTGACGAACGGCACCAGCGTCAGGTGCACGTAGCAAACGTTGTTCCGCCCAACGTCGTTCTTCATCTGCCGGATGGCCTCGAGGAAGGGCAACGACTCGATGTCGCCCACGGTCCCCCCGACCTCGACGATGACGACGTCCGGTTCCGGCAGCTCGTTCTCCGCGACGCGCAGGATTCGCTGCTTGATCTCGTTCGTGACGTGCGGGATCACCTGCACGGTGCCACCGAGATAGTCGCCCCGCCGCTCTTTGGCGATGACCGACGCGTAGATCTTGCCGGTCGTGACGTTGCTCGCCTTGCTCAACGCGACATCGACGAAGCGCTCGTAGTGGCCGAGGTCCAGGTCGGTCTCCGCACCGTCGTCGGTCACGAAGACCTCGCCGTGCTGGTAGGGCGACATCGTGCCCGGGTCCACGTTGAGATATGGATCCAGCTTCTGCATTCCCACGTGCAGTCCGCGAGCCTTGAGGATCGTGCCGATCGACGCCGCGGTGATGCCCTTCCCCAGGGAGGAGACGACGCCGCCCGTCACGAAAACGAACTTCGCCATGCACACAGCCTCCCGGTGGTTTTATTGATTGTAGCAGCCGCCCGGACGAGGGGCGCACTGATGTTCGCATTCGCGCGGCGGCCGCGGGATCAGCTGGTGCGCGGCTCCAGGATCACCACGCGGGTCTCGTCGTCCTCGGCGGGCGGGCCGCTGAGGTTGAGCTTCGGGAGCATCTGCCATGTGCCCTCGGCGAGGCCCATCTCCTTGGCGAACTTCTCCACGGGGTCGTACTCGACGCCTCCGCCCGTCGAGCGGAAGCGCGCCGGCACCACGATCCTCGGCTCGAGGGCGCTCACCAGCTTGGTGGCGTCCCCGGCAGTGAGCGCGTCGCCGCCCCCAACGGGCACGACGAGGATGTCGACGCGACCGAGCGCATCGATCTCGTCCTCGCTCAACTGGCGGGTCAGGCGCCCGGCTGAGACAACCCTGACGTCGTCGATCTCGACGCGCATCACGGTGGTCTCCCCTGCCGGCACTCCGTAGATGCCCACGCCGCGCACCTCGAACTCGCCCGGACCGCTCACCTCCTGGGCGTGGCCCTCGCGGGCGCGCAACTTCTCCGGGTCGGTCGCGCCCTCTGTGCGCACGATGATGTCGGGCGCCGCACGGGCCAGGCCGGGGAGGGCCGTCTGAGGCGGATCGATGAGCACGGTGGCGTCCCGTCCGCGCAGCCGGATGCAGGACAGGCCGTGATAGGTGACTTCCATCGCCGCGATGCTAGCCGGTGCTCGGGCCGACGGTGCCGACGGTGACAGTGACGCTGAGCGTGGCGCCGCTGCGCCAGAGCGCAACGGAAACCTGCTGGAAGGCCGTGAGGCCGAGCGAGACCGCATCGAACGGATGCGTCGCGTCGATGCTCACGCCGTTGACGACGGTCACCACGTCACCTGGGACGATTCCGGCCAGCGCGGCGGCCCCGCCGTTCACGACGCTGCGCACCAGCGCACCGACAGGCATTCCCGCCGCAGCCGCGGTCGCCGCGTCGACCACAATGGATGCAGCACCGAGTGACGGCGTATTTGCGGTCCCTCCGCTGGTGATCTCCTCGACGAGGTCCGCGGCAGCGCGGCCGGACAATGCGACCACCCCAGAGGAGGACGACCCGGCATCGACCACGACGCCGGTCACCGCTCCGGAGCCACTGAGCAGCGGCGCACCGTCCTGGATTGGGTCCGGCGTCGCGTCGACGGTGAGCACATCGGAGAGCACCGGCTCACTGTCCGCCAGTGACACCGTCCGGCCCGTCGAGCTGACGACGCCTGTGGTGAGTATCAACGGGTTGAACGGAGCGCGTGCGACGACCACCGACAGATCACCCGGTCGCGGCGCCTGCGATGCAAACGCGAGCGTCGACAGGCTCTGCGCGTTGACGGCGCGGAGGACGACGATGCCGTGGAACGGATCCGCGCGCACGATGGTTGCCGGAAACACGTGGCCGTCCGACGTCGACACGGAGAGCGCCGTCGCCCCGTGCACCGCGTGAATGCTCGTCACGATGAGGCCGTCGCCGCTCACGACGAAGCCGTCGGTGAGTCCGGGCGCGCCGCTCAAGAGCGACTGCGAGTCCACTGGATGCGTCGCAATCTCCACCACCGAGGCCGACGCTTGTTTCGCGATGGATGCGACGTCGGTGCCGCTGTTCGGGCCGGTCACGTTGGTGGTCTGCGTGACAACGCGTTCCACAGGTCCGAAGCGCGCGTAGATGCCCCATGCAGCGAGCGCGCCGCCGAGGAGGCCGACGCACGCGCTCAGGACGACAGCAGCGATCAGCTGCGAGCGCGGACGCGTGACGTCGCTCACTCAGCGGGCGCCCCCTGACGGTGGCTGAGGTAACGCATGATCCCCGTGGCGTTGCTGTGCACGCCGTTGAGTACTTCGAACTTCTTCAGCGCCTCCGGATCCATGTCGTCACGCGGTCTGGCGAAGGCATCGGCCAACGCGGCAGTGACATCGTCGACTCCGGCATCAGCTGCCTGCGCCATGGTGCGCTCCGCGACATCGACCCATCGGTGCAGCATCTCTTCCGCTTCTGACAGCGTCGTTTGCGCATCAGGCACCGGTCCGTAGTGAGTCAGCACGAGGCGCTCCGGTCGCAATGCGCTGAACCGTCGCAGGCTCGCGATGGCCTGTTCGAGGTCGAAGTCGGGTGGCGGCGTGGCCGGCCGAAGCTCGCCGACGCCGGGCAGCTGCACGCCAACCGCGTCCCCCACCAGGAGCGTTCCGGTGTGCTCGTCAAGGACGGCGTGGTGGTGCTTCGCGTGTCCCGGCGAGTCGACCATCACCAGCGAGCGCCCGCCGCCGACGTCGACGCGATACCCGTCACCGGCCGCGATCAGCCGTGCCTCCGGCACGGGCCGCATGCGCCCGTAGAGACCGTCGAGCAGCGGCCCGTACACGCGCGCGGCACTGTCGACGAGCCGCGTCGGATCGACCAGATGCCGCGCTCCTTTCTCGTGCACGATGACTGTCGCACCCGGGAACGCCGCGGCCAGGTCGCCCACGGCGCCCGCGTGATCGAGATGGATGTGCGTGACGATGATCCACCGCAGATCCGAAGCGCCAATCCCTCTCTCAAACAGCGCATCGCGAACCGTCGCCGCGCTCGTCTGCGACCCGGTCTCCACCAACGCCGGCTGCGGCCCGACGACAAGGAAACCGGCCGTCAGCTTGTCCATGCCGCCCAACATGGTGTCGAGCTGGAGAATGCCGGGGGCGATCTCGTCCACGGCCTGAGCCTACCTTTCCGTGACGCCGAAGACATGCTCGCGAGAACTGGGGAGGCGGGCGCAGGCGAAG
>DATMRA010000138.1:0-4815 GCA_035566535.1 Candidatus Acidiferrales bacterium
CTGGCCGACGTGTCGAGCCTCCGTGCCGAAAAGGACGGCATGAGCTTCGTGCTCGAGAACCGGACGCGACCTGCGGTGCTCATCGGCGTGACGGGGCTGCGCCTCGACGGCGTCGTGCTGACGCGCCACCAGCTTCACATCGAGACCCATGCCGCGCTTGCGCCGCTGCCGAAGCGGCTTGATCTGCCCCTTGGCAGGCGTGTCGTGGTCCACGTCCTGAGCGGAGATCCGCTGCCCGCCGGGGCGCATTCTCTCGAGGCCGACATCACGGTTCCCGGGATCGCATCAGGGCGCCTCGTGATCGAGGGTTCGGTCGATTCGTAGCTTCAACGCCCGGACTCGGATGCCATACTTCAGCACTACGCGAATTCTGCTTTACGTCACTGATCTAAGGCCGGAAACGGCTCAAGGGAGGCTCGTCACCGGATGTCGGTTCAATACGCATACATAGTCCTGGCGGTGGTGGCGTTGATCGCCGGCATTCTCTACATGCGCGTGCGGCGGCAGCGCAGGAAGAAGAAGTCCGCCCCGCCGGTTCGCCCGGCATCGCCCGTGGCCGCCCAGACTGCTGGAGTCGCGTCGACCTGGGCGCCGCCCGCGATGGCGGTTCACGGGCAGAGCCCGATCGCCCCGACTGTCGTGGTGCCCCCGTCGGGTTCGCCAAGCTGGGATCAACCCGCGGCATCGCCCGCGCGCCAGGGAACCTGGGGCGCACCCGGCGCGCCGCCGGCTGCGCCGGCGCCCACCTGGGGCGCCCCCACCGCACCCGCACCAGGCGGAGCGCCCGCGCCCGCCCCGACCTGGGGATCGCCTCCGCCTCCGGCCGCCGCCCCTCCCGCGTCACCGCAGGGGCCGAGCTGGGGTGCGCCGGCGCCTGCTGCTTCGCCGGCCCCTCCGCCACCCCTTCCAGCGGCACCGGCCCCGTCGTGGGGTGCACCGCCGCCACCCTTCCCTCAATCGCCGGCAGCCGCAGCACCAGCGCCCCCCGCGGCGCCGCCCGTGGAGGCGCCCTCGTGGACCGCCCCGCCTCCCGCAGCTCCAGCTCCGGCATGGGGAGCGCCGGCGGAATCACCAAACTCACCCATCCCAAGCGCGCCGTCGTGGAATCCTCCAGCTCCAGCCTGGAACGCAGCCGCGCCGTCCGGCTCCGCACCGGCGGCACCCGCATCGACTGACTGGGGCGCCCCGTCGCCCGCGGCGCCTCCACCGACGGTCGCCCCTGCGTGGAATGCGCCCCCGGCCGCCGCCTGGGACGCCCCGAAGACAGAAGAGCCTGCGGCGCCCGCCGCGCCGTCGTGGTCGGCGCCGGCCCCACCGCCCTCCGAGCCGGCGGCCGCCGCTCCACCGTGGAGCTCGCCCTCGCCCGCGGCTCCGCCGGCAGCTGCCCCCTGGTCACCGCCGGCGCCGGTCGCGCCCGCGCCCGAGCCAGAGCCCGTCGCGAGCCCGGCTGAGGCAGCGCCCCAGCAGGAAGCGCAGGCGACCCTGCCGTGGGAAGCCCCGGCTCCGCCACCGCCCGCTCCACCACCACCAGCGGCGGCCGAACCCGTGGTGCCGGACGTCGCGGCGACGTTGATGATGTCGGAACCGGCCGGCGAAGTGCGCGACTCCACCACGCTCATGCCGGCGTGGCAGCCGCCTCCGGCGGCGCCGGATGTCGCGGAGACGATGGCGATCGACCACAACGCTCAGCCGGCGTTCGGCACCGCGCCTGGTACGTCTCCAGGCATGGGTCGACAGGCCGAGCTGACGATCGAAACAGGGCCTGACGCGGGCCACAGCCACCGCGCCGGAGACAACGCGCTGCGCCTCGGCCGGTCACCCGACAACGACGTGATCCTCAGAGACCCAGCGACCAGCGGCCACCACGCGCGCCTCGAGCGCCGAGGCGATCAGTTCTGGCTCGTCGACCTGGGAAGCACGAACGGCACGCTCGTCAACGGTGAGCCGATCCAGGAGAAGGAGCTCACCCACGGCGATCGGGTCACCATCGGCCAGAACGCGGTGCACTTCTCAGTCATCGGTTCCTAGCCGGCGTGAAGTAATGCGGCTTCGGATCGCCTGGGCGACCGATCCCGGTCTCGAACGCGAGGAGAACGAGGACGCGGTGGTCGTCTGGCGCAACAAGGCGGGTCTCGACACGCTGCTGGTGGTCTGCGACGGGATGGGCGGCCACGCCGCCGGGCAAACCGCTAGCGCGATCGCCTCGAAGACCGTGACCAAGGTCCTGGCGGAAGACGGGCAGGAAGGGCCTGACATCGAGCGTCTCAAGCGCGCATCCAAGGAGGCGAACACCGCCGTGTTCCAGGCCGCGCATGACAATCCGGATTGGGCCGGGATGGGCAGCACGCTGGTGATTGCCGCGATCAGGGCCGGGGAGATGGCCGTGCTCAATGTGGGCGACAGCCCGGCCTACCTGTTTCGCAACGGGCTTGCGACGCTCGTGTCGCAGGATCACTCGTGGCCGGCTGAGCAGGTGAGGCTCGGCCTCATCAAGCCCGAGGAGGCGGCCACGCATCCGCTGAAGCACCGGCTCACCCGCGCGGTTGGCGTGTGGGATGCGATCCAGCCTTTTGCTGACAAGATCAAGCTCGAGGAAGGCGATGCAGTCGTGCTGTGCAGCGATGGGGTGGAGACCGCCGGCGTGAGCGTTGAAGAGATGGGACGGCTGCTGTTGAAAGACGGCAACCTCGATCGCGGCGCCGAGCGCGTGATCGAGCGATGCCGCGAGCTGGGCGCACCCGACAACGTGACCCTGGCGGTGGCCCGAGTGGAGGTCGACGTCACGAAGACGGCGGTGCTTCCCAAGTTGAAGCGCTAGCGGACCTCCCCCACCCAGACCCTCCCCCTGCGGGGGAGGGAGGTCTGTGGCGGACCGCCCGCACCGCTGAAGTCTCCCTTCCCCCGCAGGGGGAAGGGAGCCCGCCGCGAAGCGGCCGGCCGGATGGGGGAGGGTGGCCTCAGTAGGCGCTTGAAAGAAGCTCTGTTACATGCATCACTTTCATCGTTGATCTTTGCGAGCGGAGGCCCGACTCCAGCTGCATCTGGCATCCCGGGTTCGCGCTGACCACGATGTCCGCGCGGGTGGCGTAGAGATCGGCCAGCTTCTCCTGGAGGATGCGGTTCGACATCTTCGGCTCGAGCGTGCTGTACAGACCGGCGGCCCCGCAGCAGATTTCCGGGTGACGCATCTCGACGAACTCGACGCCCGGTACCGAGCGGATGAGATCGCGAGGCTGCTTCTTGATGCGCTGCGCGTGGGCCAGGTGGCATGCGTCCTGGTAGGTGACTCGGAGCTTGACCTCATTTCGCGGAGCCGGCAGGCCGATCTCAGCGAGCCACTCAGTGATGTCCTTGACCCTGCCTTTGAGACCGGGGTAGAAGTCCTTCAGGTGCGCACCGCAACCCGCGGAATCCACGACGAGCGCGTCGAACTCTCCGGCTACGTAAGTGCGAGTGTTCGCGTCGCGCAGCAGCTCCGCGCTCTCGAGGTCTCCGTTGTGCGCGAAAAGCGCGCCGCAGCAGCGCTCGCCCGGGGGAAACCAAACCTCGCAGCCCGCAAGCTGCAGCAGCTTCACCGCGGCATCATGCGACTGCGGATAAAGGATCGGCATCACGCAACCGACGAGAAACGCGACCCGATATTTCCGCCCACCGATCGCAGGTGCGATGTCGCCGGCGGGCCGGCGAAATTGAGGCTTGAGTCGCGGAAGCTGCCGGCCTGAGTGCACGACAGACGTGAGCTTCAGCGCCTGGGCCGCGCGCGTCATCGCGCCGGCCGCCCGAAGGCGCGCCGGGTGCGCCAGCAGCTGTCTAAGGGTGACCCGGCTCAACGTGCGCTTGGCTGTCGGGCGGCGCAGGCGCTCGACCTCGGCCCGGCCCGCCTCGATGATGCGGCCGTACGGAACTCCGGAAGGGCAGACCGCCTCGCAGGTCCGGCAGCCGAGGCACAGGTCGATGTGGCGGACCTGGTCCTCCGCGAACGGCATCGTCTCGCGCTTCCACTGAGTCATGAGATAGATCCGTCCGCGGGGCGATTCAGTCTCGAGGCCGGTCACGCGGAAAGTCGGGCACGCATCCAGGCACAGGCCGCAGTGGACGCACGAAGCGAGGTCGTCGTCGCTGAGAAGCTCGAAGGGTTTCAAACCACGAACCTTCCCGGATTCAGGATGCCCTGCGGGTCGAAGGCGCGCTTGATGCGGCGCATCAGCTCGAGGGTCGGAGGTGGCGCGCCCCACGCGCCGAGCTCGGCCATGGCGTCCTGGCCCGCAGCCATCAGAACGAGCGATCCGCCGGCTGCTTCCGCTGCCACGCGTGCGGCGTGGACACTTTCCAGGACGCCGTCGAACGGCCAGTACGCGATCCCGATGCCGGGTGATGCCCACCACTGTGAGCCCGCGGGCAGACCGGTGAGCACACCCCGCAACGCGTTCCGCGGCACTGCGATGCGAGCCCATGATTCCGGCGCGCGCTGCGAGTGCTCGCCCCAAACGGAAGCCTCGGTTGGTTTCCACCCAAGCTCTGAGACCATGCGGTTCACCGCGTCAGGGCTGCCAAAAAAGCGTGCCAGCACGCGGCCGTCCGAGAAAAGCTCCAGGGCGGCAGGCAGCAGTGGAAGCTCGAGCGCGCGAGCCGATGCGGCCCACGCATCCTCGATCGAGTCGTGCAGCTTCTCGACTGTGACGTCGTGCAGCGGCCGGGGAAAAACTTTGAAGGAGGCGGCCACGATCACGCCGAGCGAGCCCATCCCGCCAAAGTGCAGCTTCATCAGGTCGTATCCGCTCACGTTCTTGACGACGCGCCCGCCGGCGGTGGCGA
>DATMRA010000139.1:0-3539 GCA_035566535.1 Candidatus Acidiferrales bacterium
GCGATTGCGTGGTCGTCGTTGGCGACAATGTCGTGCACGTCGAGATGGAACGTGCCGTTGGTGGCCTGTATCAGCTGCAAGAAGAACGCGAGCGTGTTGTCAATGCCGCGCTGGTCGCCACTGAAGCGGCTCTTGCCAGCGTTGTGCCAGACGATGTTCTCGTCGAAGGTCTCGCGCACGGTGTCCATGTCACCGGCGTTGAAGGCATCGTAGCCGCGCCGGAAAAGCGTTGCGTTTGGGTGCTCCACTGCAGTCGTCGACATTGCCTCTCGCTCCTATCACGCCGGGATGGTTGGGGGTCGAAACGATCCCACTCCTGCCTAGCCTGAGTCAACCAGCCTGCCGGTATCCTTGAATGGCCGATGCCACGATATTCCCCGGTCAGCAGCCGCGCCCACTTCGCCGAGGCGGAACTGGAGGTCCTCGACCTCTGGAAGCGCACCCGCGTGTTCGAGCGCACCCTCGAGTGGCGGAAGGATGCCAAACCGTTCGTCTTTTACGAGGGCCCTCCCACAGCCAACGGCCTGCCCGGCGTCCACCACGTGCTCTCCCGCGCCTACAAGGACGTGTTCGCGCGCTACAAGCAGATGGCCGGCTACTCGGTCGAGCGAAAGGCGGGCTGGGACACCCACGGCCTGCCTGTCGAGCTCGAGATCGAACGTGCGCTCAAGATCAGCGGAAAGAAGCAGATAGAGGAATACGGCGTCGACAAGTTCAACGCGCTGTGCAAGCAGTCGGTGAACGAGTACATCGACCAGTGGCGCGACATGAGCGAGCGAGTCGGCTTCTGGCTCGACTTCGACCATCCGTACCGCACCTACGACGGAACGTACATCGAATCCGTCTGGTGGAGCCTGAAGCAGCTCTGGGACAAGGATCTCCTGTACGACGGATACAAGGTGGTCCCGTACTGCCCCCGCTGCCAGACGTCGTTGTCATCGCATGAGCTGAGCCAGGGGTACAAGGAAGACACCGTCGATCCCTCCGTGTACGTCAAGTTCCGGCTCAACGACTCGGACGGCTCGACGTTCTTTCTCGCCTGGACCACAACGCCATGGACATTGCCCGGCAACGTGGCTCTCGCTGTGCATCCGCGCGAGACGTACGTGCGCGTGCGTCAGGGAGACGAGAGCTACATCCTGGCCAAGGCCCGTCTCTCCGTCCTCGACCCCGACTACGAGGTGCTCGAGGAGATGCCGGGTTCAGACCTGGTGGATCTCACCTACGAGCCGCTGTTCACCGACATGCTCCCGGATGGGCTCGCCTTCGTTGTGGTGGACGCCCCGGATCTGGTGAGCATGGAGGAGGGCACGGGCATCGTCCACACCGCGGCCGCGTACGGCGTCGCGGACCTCGAGCTCTGCCAGCGCAAGGGCATCGCCATCCGCCATGTGGTGGGCCTCGACGGCCGCTTTCTGGAAGGCCAGAAGCGGTACGCGGGCATGTTCGTGAAGGACGCGGATCCGGTGATCATCGAGGACCTGCGCAACCAGGGGAGTCTGTATCGCGCGGAGCAGATCGTCCACCCGTATCCCTTCTGCTGGCGCTGCGAAACGCCGCTCCTCTATTACGCGCTCACGTCGTGGTTCATCCGCACCACGGCCAAGAAGGGCGAGCTGCTGCGCCACAACCACAGTGTCAACTGGCAGCCGGCGCACATCCGCGACGGGAGAATGGGCAACTGGCTGGAGAATCTCATCGACTGGAATCTTTCGCGCACCCGCTACTGGGGAACGCCGCTCCCCATCTGGGTTTGTGAGGGCTGCGAAGACCGGCGTTGTATCGGCAGCACCGCCGAGATCGGTTTGACGGTGGACGATGACCTGCACAAGCCGTTCATCGACAGCATCACGCTGCCCTGCGACAAGTGCGGTGGGGTCATGCGGCGGGTGCCGGAAGTGATCGACGGCTGGTACGACTCCGGCGCCATGCCGTTCGCCCAGCGCCACTACCCCTTTGAGAACGTCGAGCTCTTCGAGCGCACCCACCCGGCCGACTTCATCTCGGAGGGTGTCGACCAGACCCGCGGTTGGTTCTTCTCGCTTTTGGCCGAGAGCACGCTGCTCTTCGACAAGCCTGCATATCGCAATTGCGTCGTCGTCGGCGTGGTGGTGGATCGCCAGGGAAAGAAGATGTCGAAATCCCGGGGCAACGTCATCGACCCCAACGGCATCTTTAACGAGTTTGGCGCCGATGCTGCCCGCTGGTTCTTCTACGCCGCAGGCGGGCTCGCGGCGGAACTCCGCGTCAGCCGTGAAGGATTCAATGACGTCGTCCGCCTGTACATGCTCACGTTGTGGAACGTGTACTCGTTCTTCGTAACCTATGCGGAGATCGACGGTTTCGATGCCGCCGCCCCGTCGCCGGATGCGCTGGATAGGCCGGTGCTCGACCGATGGTGTCTCGCTCGTCTCGCCGAGACCATCGACGCCGTGCGGGCATCACTGGACCGCTACGAGGCGCAGCCGGCCACGCGCGCTGTGGAGGAGTTCGTCGAGGATCTCTCGAAGTGGTACGTGCGTCGCTCGCGGCGCCGCTTCTGGAAAGGGGAGGACTCGAGCGAATCCGACAAGCGATCCGCCTACGCCACGCTGCACACGACTCTCACCACGCTGGCGCAGCTGGTGGCGCCGTTGATGCCGTTTCTCGCTGAGCGGATGTACCGCAATCTTGCAGGGTTCGACGGCGATCATCCGCCGGCCAATGGAACACCGGATTCCGTGCACCTCACCGAGTACCCGACGGCCGAGGGCGCGTGGCGCGACAGCGACGTGCTGGGCGCCATGCGCCGGCTCCGCGAGCTCGTCGAGGATGGCCTGGCGGCCCGCACGGAGGCCGGGATCCGCGTGCGCCAGCCGCTCGCCAGCGCGACCGTCGCCGGCGAGCCACTCGACGCCCAGCTGGAGTCGATCTTTGCGGACGAGCTGAACGTCAAGCGCGTGAATTACGTCGCCAGCACAGGCGGGCATCCCAGCGTCAGCCTGGACACGACGATCACCGACGACCTGCGCCTCGAGTGGCTGGCGCGCGAGCTGAGCCGTGCGGTCAACGACCTGCGCCGCAAGGCCGGTCTGCGAGTGGAGGACCGTATTGGTCTCCTGATCGACGCCGACGGCGACCTTCGCCGCGCTGTGGACGCGAACCGCGACTACCTGGCGGGCGAGACACTGGCCACCGCGATCGAATTCCGGCGAGGTGACGTGCTCGCCGAGTGGGAAGGCCAGCTGGGAGGTGAGCCGTGCTGGCTGGGAGTGACGCGCTGACGACATCGCAGGGCAGCACTCGACGGCGTGTCTATCTCGTCATCCTCATCACCGCTCTCGCGGTGTTCGTTGCCGATCACGTCACCAAGTGGCTTGTCACGGAGCGATTGCCGTTAGGCGGGCAGATCTGGACCAACGCGCCGGTCAGCATCACGCACGTGGTCAACCGAGGCGCAGCGTTCGGCGTGCTGCCGCAGTTTCAGTGGCTCTACCTGATCGTCGCCGTCATCGTCGTGGCGTACATCCTGCTCGCGGGTCACCGCTTCGGCACCACGT